>VSNT01000083.1 GCA_009774465.1 Lachnospiraceae bacterium | reverse complement strand
CCGCTCTTACTTACAATGCTCACTTCTGCTGCAAGATCCAGCACATCCCCGACGACCGAAATACCTTCACCAAAAATAATATCAAATTCCGCTTCTTTAAAAGGCGGCGCAATCTTATTTTTCACTACTTTAACCCTTGTTCTGTTACCAATCACCTCACCGCTTTGCTTAAGAGATTCAATTCTGCGTACATCCAACCTGACAGAAGAATAGAATTTAAGTGCACGCCCTCCGGTAGTAGTTTCAGGGCTGCCAAACATTACGCCCACTTTCTCTCTCAACTGATTAATAAAGACAACAGTACAGTTAGATTTACTGATTACCGCAGTCAGCTTACGCAATGCCTGTGACATTAATCTGGCCTGCAGTCCCACATGAGAATCGCCCATGTCTCCGTCAATCTCCGCCTTTGGAACAAGTGCGGCAACAGAGTCAACCACCACAATATCAATGGCGCCTGATCTGACCATAGTCTCTGTGATCTCAAGCGCCTGTTCTCCATTATCAGGCTGCGATATATAAAGGTTATCAACATCTACTCCTATATTTCTGGCATAAACAGGATCAAGTGCATGTTCTGCATCAATAAATCCGGCTATACCGCCCCTCTTTTGAACCTCTGCAATCATATGTAAGGTAACTGTCGTCTTACCACTGGATTCCGGTCCATATATCTCGATAATTCTTCCCTTGGGAATTCCTCCAAGACCAAGCGCCACATCAAGGCTTAATGAACCGGTGGGAATCGTCTCCACATTCATACGTGCGGAAGAATCCCCCAGTTTCATAACTGCTCCCTTACCAAACTGCTTCTCAATCTGTCCAAGTGCGGCATCTAATGCTTTTAATTTCTCTTCTCTTTCCATAAATAGCTTCTCCTTTGAGAACATCTGTTCTTATTAACTATAAAACAAATGTTCGGTTTTGTCAATCATGTTTCTTTATTTCTTTTTCAAATATATCATACAACCTTTTATGTCCAATAAAACTCCCTCAATGGCATTTTCCTCCTTTCTTTCCTTATTTATGCTTTGGATGTTTGGCTGAAAATGCCGGATATGCAAAGCAGACAATAGCGCTGTGGCAGAAGCCACAGCCTGAATTTACTATATCGTAACATATCATCTGCCCTTTGACAAGAAAAAGGAGCCTTTAAAATTTCTTTTGATATTTCAGATAATCCGGATAGGTAACCGTTACCCATCCATTATAATAATTAAACCCAACTTCCATTCCGATAGGAGTATAAAACAAAATAAGTTCCTCCTCCGAATTGAGCATTTCTGTGATATCCTGATCGGAATAATAGTCCAGTGAACGGATTTCTCCATTCTGCTTTTCACATCTATTCCTGAAATCAATGGAAAACTCATCATCAATATCAAGCAGTTGAGAATTGGTAAGCATCATTTTGCTTTCCATATCAACATTCACAGATACCACATAGCTTTCATGATAATCTCCATTTAAATAGCCACGCTCTACATAGGCAATGCTTAAGACATCCTCATCCATATATGTTACATAGCTTTCTGCTTCAAACTGGAATATATCATCATCTTCAACCCATTCAGCCACAGACTCTGCATAATCTTTCAGCAGGTTCAGTTCCTTTTGAACTGCATTGTTAACTCCTGTAAAATCAATTCCTTCATTATTATAAAAGATTGGATATACTATATTGAAAAGAACATTGCTGTTTTCTCCAAAAGTTTCCTCATAGGTTTCAAACTCTCCCCAGTAAAATAAATCTTCTCTCAGTTCATCATGAAATTCATAGTACTCAGAATTATTACTCCCCCCATTATTGGAGTCCCGGCTGCCTGCCCGGTCTCCTCCGGCATTTCTGCCCCTTTCGTTTTCTCTGCTGTTTCCATCTTCTAAGTCTGCACTTCCGTCTCTTCTGCTATCTCTTTCATCATGCACTTCGTTTTCGTTGGAGCCGCTATTTCTAATTCCTGCCTCCAATAAATTTTGATTAAACTGCCGCAGACTTACACAAAATGTTATAATCAATATAACTCCAGCCACAATACATCCACATGCCAGTGCAGCAACTTTTCCCGTGCTCCATTTTCCCTTCATTCCACTTCCCCCTTACATCCGGATTCACTTAAGTCTTCCCTTCACCGCTGTTAAAGGCAGCTATCCAAAAGCTCCAGTGCCGCCCTGGTAGTCTGTTTTCTGATCTCCAGCCGATCTCCTTTAAAGTGATTTTCCGTAACCTGAGTTATTCCATTTACAGTGCATCCAATATACACAAGTCCTACCGGCTTTTCCAAAGTACCTCCATCAGGCCCTGCAATCCCTGTAACCGCTATTGCCGCTTCCGCTCCCGCCTGCCTTGCTGCTCCTTCCGCCATCTGCTGCGCCACCTGAGGGCTGACTGCGCCATAAATCTGCAGTGCTTCCTCCGATACCCCTAACAGCTTATGCTTGGCAGAATTGGCATAGGTCACAAAACCCGCATCAAATACATCCGATACTCCTGCCACATTGACGAAAGAAGCTGCGATCATTCCCCCTGTACAGGATTCTGCACAGGTAACATGCATTCCTGCCTTTCGCAGCTTTGAAATTATTTTTTCTTCCAGAGAAACACATTCTGTCATTTTATTTGCTTTCTTTCATTACATTTTTATTTTTAATTAAATAGTCAATTAATGATACCACTGTAAGTATCACTGCAATCCACAGTGTAATCTGGGTAATTACATTCAGCATTTCCAGATCGGCAATTAAAAGACATACTGCTATCATCTGAAAAGTGGTTTTAAATTTTCCCCAATAGCTTGCTGCAATCACCACTCCATTGTCCGCTGCAACCAGACGAAATCCGCTGATAATAAACTCTCTGGCGATTATAATTATAACCATCCAGGAAGGTATCTTATTCAGTTCAATCAGACAAATAAGTGCAGAACAAACCAGCAGCTTATCTGCAAGGGGATCCATAAATTTTCCAAAATTAGTCACAAGATTATATTTTCTTGCAATCTTCCCATCCAAAAGATCGGTAAGACTTGCAATAATAAATATTGCAAGGGCAATCCATTTATCAAAAGCTGTAATTGGAATCAACAAAAATATAATAAAAAAGGGAATCAATATCACTCGAAATATGGTAAGTTTATTGGGCAGATTCATTCTGTTTATCCTCCATTTCCGCTGAATCGGCAGCGATTTCTCCAATCAGATCATATTCATTGGAAGCAGTTATAACTGCTTCTACAAAATCCCCGCTTAAAAACTGTCTTTCAGAATTTATAAACAAATAGCCATCAATTCCGGGAGCATCTTTATAGGTACGCGCCACATATACATTTTCCTCTTCCATGCGGCCTTCTATCATTGCCTTTACTTTTCTTCCAATCATTTTTCCTGCTGCCTCAAAAGCAATTTCCTGCTGCAGTTCCATGATCTCTTCCCGGCGTTTTTCTTTTACGCTTTCTTCCACCTGATCCGGCATTTGAGCTGCCGGCGTATCCTCTTCCTGTGAATAGGTAAATACCCCCAGCCTGTCAAACTCCATCTCATTTACAAATGCCAAAGTGGTTTCATGATCCTCATCCGTTTCCCCGGGAAATCCTGCAATAAGCGTTGTGCGGATGCAGATATCAGGAATCTGTTCCCGAAGCATACTCACAATCCGCCTGATTTGTGCTGCATCGGTTCTTCTTCCCATACGCTTTAAAACCACATCACTGCCGCTCTGCACCGGAATATCCAGATAATTGCAGATCTTATCTTCTTTTCTGATTACCTGTATCAGTTCCTCCGTAATTTCTTCCGGGTAGCAGTACAGAATCCGTATCCACTCAAATCCTTCAATTTTACACAGCTTTTCAAGCAATAAAGGAAGGGTTTTCTTTCCATATAAATCCAGCCCATAAAGGGTGGTCTCCTGTGCTACAAGAATCAGCTCCTTTACTCCTTTTCCTGCAAGTTCCTCCGCTTCTTTGAGAAGATCTTCCACAGGGACACTGCGGTAATTTCCCCTCACTTTGGGAATGATACAGTAGGTACAATGTTTATCGCACCCTTCCGCTATCTTAAGATACGCATAATATCCGCCTGTGGTAACCACACGTCTCATCCCACCTGTGGGAGCTTTATCCAGTGTTTCCATGTAGTTCCCGGATTTGCCGCTTAACACTTCATCCAGAGCCCTGGTAATGCTTAAAATAGCTGTAGTTCCCAAAATAGCATCCACTTCCGGAATCTCTTTGCGTATTTCTTCCCTGTACCTCTGGGCAAGACATCCGGTTACAAGCAGAGCTTTGATTTTTCCGCTTTTTTTAAGCTCTGCCATATCAAGTATGGTATTAATGCTTTCTTCCTTTGCATCATTAATAAAGCAGCAGGTATTAACCACTGCCACATCAGCCTGGGCTTCATCATCTGTAAAGCAATAGCCTTTCTCTGCAAGCAGCCCCAGCATCACTTCCGAATCCACAAGGTTCTTATCGCAGCCTAATGAAACAAATAGTATGTTCATAATTTTACCTCTATTTTAAGGAAACGCTGCCACACTCCGCGTGACAGCGTTCTTTCGTCTATATATCCGGCAGCAGATTTTATACTTCTTCCTCGTCAGATAAAATCTTGATCTTTCCCTGATTTAATTCCTCTACTGCTACGGAAAGAGGTTTTGCACCTTTTGCATTTACCAGCGGTTCTTCTCCTGAAATAATCTGTCTTGCTCTTTTTGCAGTTGCCATAACAATGGAATATCTGCTGTTAACAACAGGCGCTTCTCCTGGCTCTACCTCGCTGTTTACTACTTTCATTAAATCTGAATAAGATGGATGTAACATTTTTTCTCCTTTCCATATTGGAAGTTCTAAATTAATTCTTCCAGTTCTTTTCTCATATTATTGATAAACTCCTCATTCCTGTTTGGAGTAAAGTGAGCCGCCTGAATCAGCGAATGCATTTTATCAACACATTCCTCCAGTTTATCATTAATCACTATAAAGTCATACTGTTCAATGCCTTCTGCTTCCTCTTTTGCACGCATTAATCTTTTCCTGATTATCTCAAGGCTTTCGGTTCCTCTTCCTTCCAGACGCTTTTTCAGTTCTGCAGCTCCCGGCGGCATTACAAACATTAAAAGCGCTGTAGGGAACTTTTTCCTAACTTTAAGCGCCCCCTGTATTTCAATTTCCAGAATCACATCTTTGCCCTTTTCAAGCTGTCTTTCCACGTAATCTCTGGGTGTTCCATAATAGTTGTCGCAGTAAGAAGCATACTCAATCAAACCTTCCTGAGCAATTTTTTCTTCAAAAGCTTCTTTACTTACAAAAAAATATTCTTTCCCTTCTTCTTCTCCGGGGCGGGGGCTTCTCGTGGTCATTGATACCGACAAAGCATAGTTATCATAAGTATGCACCAACTGTTTCATTAACGTCCCTTTTCCGGCTCCTGAAAATCCTGAGACTACAATTAATATCCCCTTATGTTTCATTTTCATCTCTGCTTTCCGCCTGGGCTCTCTGGGAAATAGTTTCCGGTAAAAGTGCTGAAAGCACTAATTGACTATTCTCCATTACAAGCACGGCTTTTGTTTTTCTCCCCTGTGTTGCATCAATAGCAGTTCCGGCTTCCTTTGCCTTCTGTACCAGACGTTTGACCGGTGCAGAGTCAGGACTGACTATGGCAATGATTTTTCCGGCGTTTACTATGTTGCCAAACCCTATATGAATCAGCTTATTCATGAATATTTCCTTACCTGATTATTTTATTCAATGTTCTGAATCTGCTCTCTGACCTTCTCAATTTCCGTCTTTAATTCTATTGCCCGGTTGGAAATTTCAAGATCACTTGATTTTGATAAAATCGTGTTTGCCTCTCTGTTCATCTCCTGTGCAATGAAATCCAGTTTCCGTCCAATGCTTCCTCCCTGAATTAGGGTATCTCTGGTGGTTTCAATATGGCTCTTTAACCGGACCAGTTCTTCATCTACACAAACTCTGTCTGCAAATATAGTAACCTCCATCAGGAGTCTGTTTTCGTCAACTTTGGGATCTGCCAGAAGATCCTTCACTTTCTCTTCCAGCTTTTGCTTATATTCTGTAATAATCTGAGGAGAACGCTCCGTAATGAAATTTACATGTGAAAGCATTCCCTCCAGCTTTTCAATCAAGTCATCACGCAAATGTCCGCCTTCTTTGATTCTGGTCTCCACAAAGCCTTCCGCTGCGCCTTTGATTGCTTTATCCAAAAGCAGCCACAGCTTTTCTTCGTCAATGGTCTGCTCTTCCATTGTAAGCACCTCGGGATATCTGGAAAGACAGGAAATCCTCACATCATTATCCAGGGAAAAATCTGCTGCCATCTGGTTTAAATAGTTCATGTATTCTGCCGCCAGCTCTTTATTATATTTCACGCAGACATTGGATTCCGAATAGTCCTCATAAGTAATAAAGATATCCACTTTTCCCCTTTGGATATAGTTCTTTAACTCACTCCGGATTGCCGCCTCAAAAAAATTAAGCTTTTTGGGCATCTTAATATTTACATCCAGATATCTGTGGTTTACCGACTTCATTTCCACTGTGATTTTCCGGTCGGCTTCCTGCACTTCGCATCTGCCAAACCCCGTCATGCTTTTTATCATATCGTACCTTCTTCTTCCATTTCCATAATCACAAAATGAAAAGCCCCATCTTCCCACTTTGCGTATTCTTATCCATTATAAAGTAATCCAACAATGTAGTCAAGCAATTGCAAAGAATCTGCATATCATGTACAATAAAAGCCAGTAAAGGAGTATAAACTATGGCATTCGACGGTATTACAATTGCAAATATGGCAAAGGAATTAAATGATACACTTACCGGCGGGCGGATTTATAAAATTGCCCAGCCTGAAAATGATGAGCTGCTTCTCACCATTAAAACTGCTGATGGAGGACAAAAGAGACTTCTTATTTCCGCCTCTGCGTCCCTTCCACTTATTTATCTTACGGAAAATAATAAGCCCAGTCCCATGACTGCACCGGGCTTTTGTATGCTGCTCAGAAAGCATCTGCAAAATGGACGGATTACAAAAATCACCCAGCCCGGGCTTGAACGGATTCTCCACATTCAGATAGAACATTTAGATGAAATGGGCGATTTATGTCAAAAACGCCTTGTTATAGAGATCATGGGCAAACACAGTAATATTATTTTTGTCAATGACCAGAATATAATCATTGACAGCATTAAGCATATTTCCGGCATGGTAAGTTCCGTAAGGGAGGTACTCCCGGGCAGGGATTATTTTGTACCGCTGACACAGGACAAAGCGGATCCTTTCACCCTCTCCCCTGAAGACTTTAAGAAACGCATTACAAGTAAAGCCATGCCGATATATAAGGCGCTATATTCTTCCTATACCGGCTTATCTCCCGTTATTTCCCATGAAATCTGCACAAGGAGCGGCCTTGACGGAGACTGTTCCACTGCCTTTTTTTTAGAAAGTCCCGAAGGGGAAACTATGCTTTGTGCCCTGTATCAGGCCTTTGACCAGATTATGAAACAGGTAAAAGATGGGAACTTTTCTCCCAATATTGTATATGAAAATGGAAATCCCACAGAATATGCCTCCATCCCGCTCCTTTCTTACAGGGAAGCTGACCGGCGGGAATTTACCTCTGTTTCAAAGCTTCTTGAAGCCTATTATGCGGAAAAAAATCAGTTATCCCGCATCCGGCAAAAATCAGTGGACTTACGCAAAATCGTGCAGACTGCGCTTGAACGGAATGTTAAAAAATATGAGTTACAGCTCAGGCAGATGAAAGATACGGAAAAAAAGGACAAATATCGCATTTATGGCGAGCTTTTAAATACCTATGGCTACAATGTAAGTCCTGGCGCTGCTTCTATGGAAGCATTAAATTATTATACTGACGAAATGATCACCATTCCTCTTGATCCACTTTTAACACCGGCGGAAAACGCAAAAAAATATTTTGATAAATATGGAAAACTCAAACGCACCTATGAGGCTCTCTCCACATTAACCCTTGAAGTAAAAGAGGAAATTGATCATTTGGAATCCATTCAAACCGCCCTTGATATTGCGCTTCTCGAAGAAGATTTGATCCAGATCAAAGAAGAATTAATTGAAAGCGGCTATATCCGCAGAAAAGGCGGTTCAAAAAAAGTAAAAATAACCAGCAAGCCCTTTCACTATATCAGCAGTGATGGGTTTCATATGTATGTGGGCAAAAACAATTATCAAAATGATGAGCTTACCTTTAAATTTGCCAGTGGAAATGACTGGTGGTTCCATGCAAAGGGAATTCCCGGTTCCCACGTAATTGTAAAAACAAATGGCAAAGAGCTTCCTGATTCCACCTTTGAAGAAGCAGCAAGGCTGGCTGCCCATTATTCCAAAGGCAAATTACAGGATAAAGTTGAAATTGATTACCTTGAAAGAAAAAACGTAAAAAAGCCAAATGGCAGTAAACCGGGATTCGTAGTGTATTATACCAATTATTCCATGATGATTGACTCTGATATTTCAAATATCAACCTGGCTGCCGACTAAAACATCTTTCTTAAACAATGGATACTGCAATTTTAAGCTGTTAAAAGGCTGCCGCAGACGCTGACAGCCTTTTTTAACAGCTTATTTCTGCTGCTTTGCTTAAAGAGTTCCGCTGGTAAACAGGCTCTTTACATGATCCACTTCTTCCTGTGTAGCCCTGGATGCAGGCACATAGTAAGATTTTTCCCTTGCAATCTGATACAGTTCTTCCTGTGACTGTTCGCAGGCGTTTCTAAACTGTTTT
The DNA here is from genome assembly GCA_009774465.1 of Lachnospiraceae bacterium. Taxonomy (GTDB): domain Bacteria; phylum Bacillota; class Clostridia; order Lachnospirales; family Lachnospiraceae; genus Suilimivivens. Next base: position 9,229 of record VSNT01000083.1, on the reverse strand, counting down.
AAAGTCTGCTTAAGCTCCTTGTTTTCTGTCTGTGCAATCATCTCTCCGAAACGCACCAGTTCTCCATTGATACCTGTCAGTGTATCTGCTACCATTGTTTTTTCATTCATCTGCATCTTCTCCACCTCCTACTGCAAAAACTTCATCAACTGTGTTTTGTTTTCCATTGCTGACTTAGCGCCTTTTTCAAAGAACTGCTTTACCTGTGTGTCAGATGCACTGGATGCATATTCTTTCATTTTGCAGTGTGATACGTCGTAACCGCCAATTAAATGACGCAGATTCTGTAAATCGAGCTCTGATAAATTTGCCATAATAAAATACCTCCTGAAAATATTGTCACATTCGACGTTTTTATTATTTCCAGAAGGTTTTATTCTATACTGACATTTTATTCATCCAGCCAATAGTCATCATCATTTTCATCTATTAATTCTTCTATTTTTTTATTTTGATTTTTTGAAGTCTTTTGTTTACTATTTGCTGATTTTTTGCTTTGCGTTTTTTTCTTTGAAGATTTGAATTTTCTAAAATCCTTTTTCTTCATGATACCGGTTTTCTGGGCAATGCTGACCAGCATATATCCCTTGGGCATACTGCGAAGCTCTTCTTCTGAAACCGCATTCCAGCGTATAATCAAAATGAAATATATACTCATCCCCACTGCTATTGCAAGGGCAAGTGAAATTATGTTGATTTTACACAGATAATAAAGCCCCTGATATGTGCCAAATGCAGCCGCCCCCATGATGATGGATGCCACAAGCGGTCGTATAAAGGTTCTGTCTATTTCCTGACTGTACTTTAAATGCCGGTGGACAGCAATTTGATTCAATACACACAAAATAAAAGAATAGAGTACGGTAGAAAAAACATAATAATACAAACTGTATTTTTCATTTAGAAAAAGCATCATCAAAATCATAACTGCCGCATGAATTATTACTGCTGCCGTAGCATTTATAATAGGCGTGTTCATCCGTCCAATGGACTGTAATATTGCCTGTGTCAAAGTGGAAAGTGCATAAAAAATAATGCTTACCGCCATACAGGACAACAGCATGGAAGAAATATCAAGGGATGCAGGCTGGGGAAAAATCACCAGCATAACAGGTCTCGCCAATACCCCAATTCCCACTGCACAGGGAATGGAAATCAACATGGTAACCTTCACTGACTTTGCAACCTTATTTTTCACGCCATCCAGATACCCCTGCGCAAAGTCACTGGAAATTCCCGGTATCAAAGCTGTGGCCATTGCAGATGCCATTGCAATGGGAATATTGGAAATTTTGGTTCCCTTTGAAATGGCGCTTAAATCGGTGGATACCGCCGCCTCTCCAATTTTTCTGACTCCCATCATAATCTGCTGGTAAATGGTATTGTCCAAAAAGTTTGTAATATTATAAATACCCGTACTTATGATAAAAGGCGTAACCACCATCAAAATCATTTTAAAAATATCGCCATAGGATTCATCTATGTGGCCTGTATCCCGCTCAATTCTCCGGCGGATGGTTTTTCTGTTTAATGCATATACCCCCACCATAAATAAAAGTCCGGCAAGTACCCCGGCCCCTGTACCAATGGTACCTCCTGCTGCTCCAAAGGAAGCCTGTGTGGTAGTGCTCTGATCTGCAACCATATTTACCATCACATAGGCCATGCCAATGCTCACGCCGGCATTTACAAGCTGCTCTAAAATCTGAGATACGGATGTCTGCACCATAGTTTTGTGGGCCTGAAAATACCCACGCAAAACCCCAAGTATACCGCTGAAAAAAATGGTTGGTGCAAGCACTTTTAAAGGCAGTACCGCACTGTCCATCTTTACTAAAAGGCCGGCTCCAAAAAACACAAATAAGCTGGCAATACCACCGACTACCAGCACATAAATAAATGCACAGCAGAAAATCCTGTGTGCATTTCGATATTCTTTTGTTGCCAGTCTCTGTGCAATCACCTTGGAAACTGCCGACGGAATACTGTAGGAGGATATCAGTAAAATAATGCTGTAGGCATAATATGCGCTGTTATAATATCCGTTCCCTTCATCTCCAATAATGGCAACCAGCGGGCGATTATACAAAAGACCAATAATGCGGACGATGATTCCGGCAAAAGCCAGAATCCCCGCCTGCAATATAAAACTGTCTTTCTTTTTGCTGTTAGACATTGCTGCTGCTCTCCAAAACGTAACCGTTCAGTCTTCTCCATACACAAAAGCGCCTGCTGCTATCCAATCAGCCAATCATACATTTCCTGATACTTAGCCGCTGATACATTCCATGAAAAATCAGCAGCCATAGCTCTGTCTACAATCTTGTTCCACTCACGCTTTCTGTCGTAGTAAATCTTTTCTGCATAACGGATCGTGCCCAGCATCTCATGTGCATTATAATTCACAAAGGAAAAGCCTGTGCCTGTTCCCTCAAATTCATTATATGGCTGTACTGTGTCTTTCAGTCCTCCTGTTTCACGCACAATGGGTACTGTCCCATAACGCAGACTCATAAGCTGACTTAATCCGCAGGGTTCGAACAAAGAAGGCATAAGGAACGCATCACATGCCGCATAAATTTTATGAGATAACGCTTCTGAATAGTATATGTTTGCAGAAACCTTATTATTATATTTCCAGTCAAAATGACGGAACATATTCTCGTATCTTTCTTCTCCGGTGCCAAGTACCACAATCTGCACACTATCCTGACACAATTCATCCATCACGTAAGCAATCAGATCGAATCCCTTTTGATCTGTCAGTCTGGATACAATACCAATCATAAACCGCTTGTCGTCCTGCTCCAGTCCAAGTTCTTCCTGCAGTGCACGTTTATTTTTGATCTTTTCCTTGCGGAAATTAACTGCATTGTACTTATAATCTATGTATTTATCTGTTTCCGGATTAAACTCTTCATAGTCAATTCCGTTTACGATTCCACGAAGAGAATTACTCCTGGCTCTCATCAAACCATCTAACTGTTCACCATAAAACTCTGTTTTGATTTCTTCCGCATAGGTACTGCTTACAGTGGTAATCGCATCTGCGTAAACAAGCCCGCCCTTTAACAGATTTGCATCTTTAAAAAGCTCCAGCTTATCAGGTGTAAAATAGTAGGAAGGAAGTCCTGTAATATCCTGTACCTCCTTAACACTCCATTTTCCCTGAAACTTCAAATTATGAATCGTCATAACAGATTTGATGCCGCGATAAAATTCATTTCCCTGGAAACGTTCCTTTAAATACACCGGAATTAATCCTGTCTGCCAGTCATGACAATGAATCAGATCAGGTCTGAAATCAATCACCGGCAAAATGGATAATGCTGCTTTGGAAAAGAATGCATATTTTTCAATTTCAAAAAGTGCATTGTCACTATATGGCTTAAAGCCATTAAAAAACATTTCATTGTCGATAAAATAATATTTTACCTCATCTACTTCTGCATACATAATGCCTACATATTCATTTTTCCAGTGGAAATCCATATAAAAATGAGTCACATAGCTCATTTTATCTTTCATTTCCTGTGACATGCAGGTATATTTGGGGAGAATCACTCTCACATCAAAATACCGCTTATCAATGCATTTCGGAAGCGATCCGACAACATCAGCCAACCCGCCTGTTTTAATAAATGGAACACCCTCAGATGCGACAAAAAGTATCTTTTTCATCACAAACCCTCCAACAATTATTGTTACTAAGTATTATACAACATACTCTCGTCCAATAAAAGTAAAATTTAGGTTTTTTTAGCGGTACTGAAGTCTTATTTTGTCTGCAATCAATGCAATAAATTCTGAATTAGTCGGTTTTCCCTTTCCCATATTTATGGTATAACCGAACATGGCGTCTAACGTTTCCATTCTTCCCCTGTTCCATGCCACTTCAATTGCATGTCGGATGGCTCTTTCGACACGACTTGCGGTTGTCTGATTTTTTCTTGCAATGGTAGGATATAATACCTTCGTAATTGATCCAAGCATATCCGGATCTTCCACGCACATCATGATTGCTTCCCTCAGATATTGGTATCCTTTAATATGCGCCGGAACACCAATCTCATGAATCATGTCCGTCACATCTCTTTCCAGATTGTATCCCGGCTTCTTGTCCAAAATCTCCACACTTTCTTTAGGCAAAACCGTTTTACTGCCGGAAGGTACCGTAATCATAATTTGGAATTCACGATCCATGTGAATCAATTCTCCTAATATTTTATATACCTTTTCTGTATCATTAGCCATCGACAAATTTAACTGCTCCATCATTTTCCCTCCATATCTCGCAAATATTGCTATGAATTTATTATAAAAAACATTATATGGCAATTCAACTGTCATTCATCGCGCAATTTTTGTATGGTAGTCGGGAATCCTGTCGCAGCAGAAGCAGACGCTTTTACGAATGAACCGGCCAAACTGTCTGCCGCTTTCTTTACAGCAGTTCCATTTTCACTGTCATTTTATTCTTTTCCACGGAAACCTCTGCCATACTGCCGCAGATAAGCGGAATCATTGGCGGCAAATGTCCCACATCCGCATCCATGATCACAGGCACCTTATGCCGCAGTACATAGGGCAGCACCGCCTGGTACTGGTCAAGTCCCATCATTTCCTGTCCGTGGCATACCGGGCGTCCAAACAAAAAGCCCTTCACATACTGAAACCATCCAGCCTGCTCCATCTGCCACATAGCCCTTCGAATTCCAAACACATTTAAATCACAGGCTTCCAAAAACCAGATGAATCCCTCTTCCTTATATTTTTCCGTAAAGTCTTTTACCTTATCAAATCTAGTTCCAGTAAGATTTACCAGACAGTCCATGCAGCCGCCAATGAGACGACCTTTCATATTTACTTTATCTGTCTCCACCATCTGCGCATTTTCTTTTTCAGTCTGTTCTTTGAAGCAATAACTTCTAAGCTTTAAATCTTCCGTACACTGATAAGGGGCAAGGGGATGTTCCTCATCTTTAATTCCGTCCCGTTCCCATTTTCCATAGCTTTTAAAGGAACTTTTTTCACCTGTAATCAGCGACATTGCATCATAAATAGCCGGGTGCCAGGGTTCCATCCCAAAACTTCCCGCACAGGGACCATAAATGGATGCAGTATCGCAAAGAGTAGTAAGCAGAAAGGTCATATTGGTATTGTCTGAATATCCCATATACCATTTGGGATCTGCCTTTTTAATTGCTTCAAAATCCACATATTCTAACGTTTCGCACATCAGTTCTCCGCCGCCGCAGGAAATTAACACATCATTTTCTTTCCTTAAATAATATTCCGTAAGTTCTCTTCCGCATTTTTCCGGCGTATTGCTGATACCAATTCCCTTATCAGCATAACAGTTAGGCCCCAAATCAAGTCCATAACCCGACTTTTCCCATTTACAAAGAGCGTTTTGAAACGCTTCCCTGTAGGGTGAAAGCGCACATCCACAGGAAGGGGCAACAAAGCCAATGGTTCCTTTTTCTTTTAAAAATTGGGGGTATTTCATTTTTAATCCTCCTTGTTTTCCGAAGGAAAATCCGAGCCCCTTTGGCGAGGAGAGGATTTGTCCTCCTGGTTTCGTCATAAAATTTGCACTTCTTTTTTTAACTCCATAAAACTATATATTCCCAAAATGATATACACAGGTACAATTATATACAATGTTAAATCAGCATACCCGTTTATACTTGAAAAGCAATAAGGCAAAGCACAGACATTAATCAGAAAATGAATTATAATCGGCAGCCACAAATTGCCTGTTTTCTTATATACCATTCCGAAGAACATGCCCATACCTACCGTCCAGACAACTTTGCTCACTATCACAGGTAATGGCTGGTTCAACACGCCGAATATATGTCCCACTCCAAAGATGACAGACGACAATATAACCGCAGTCAAAGTGCAGTTCTTACTTTTTGCGAATATCTTTTCAATCAGATTAAGTAACAAACCACGCACATACAATTCTTCAATTATTGCAACGCCAACATAATATATGACGCCTTCAACAAGCACCTTTGCAATAGAGGGATGACGGTCAAAAGGCGATAATCCCACATAAAAAGCTATAAATCCCACTATGGCAGCCGCTGCTCCGATTACTCCGTATTTTTTGAGCCCTTCCTTCAATCCTTTTTTCCAAAATCCCAACGTCCATTTCGGGCATAGTATTCTTAAAAATAAGAAGGCAATTATTCCTATAATCAGAAAATTAATCATAAGTGTAAAGTAAAAAGGCTCTATGTCCGCAAATTGAATATTGACAAAAAGCGCGCCTGGAATACCCGTTATATCCATAAACGCAATTGCCAAGGTCAAAACTGATATATAAATAAATTCCCGTTTGTTCATATTAATCCCCATGCATATCGCAGGCATTGCCTGCGATACTGCTCAAATACAAAGTGTGAAAATTTATTTTTCACACTACCTCCAGGCAATGATTTTAATTACCCAAATAAAATTTTTGACTGTGTAATTAGAATTATATCACCCAGACATGCTATTTTCCACATTATGTTGAAAAAACCAGGACCTCAATTATGAAGCCCTGGTTTATCAATTCATTTAATTACTTTCACAAATCAAATCTTAATCAATTCATATTCCCTGCATCCAATTCCAATTTTTTCCGCATGTTCCAAACAGCTTTTCCAGTTGGTGGAAGGCGCAGAATCGGTAAAGTGATCCTGGTGGACATGGGGCATTCTGTCTAACTGGCTGCCTGCAATTACTGGCTGCTTATTTACTGCATCAGCACACGCCATATCCAGTGCCACCGGATCAAAGGAAGCAAACATTCCTACATCCGGCACAATGGGAATATCATTTTCCGCATGGCAGTCACAGTTGGGTGAAACATCTATTACAAGACTGATATGGAAATGCGGCCTGCCTGATAAAACAGCCTTGCTGTATTCTGCAATCTTGCAATTTAATATGTCGTTGCTTTCATCAAGTGCCACACAAACTGCATCCATCGGGCATACGCCAATGCATCTTCCACAACCTACGCATTTATCAAGATCAATAGAAGCTTTTCCGTCAGTAATGGATGGCGCGTCATGGGCACATATTTTAATACATCTTCCACAGCCCACACATGCATCTTCGTTTACGTAAGGTTTTCCGGCACTGTGCATCTCCATTTTCCCTGCTCTGGAACCACCGCCCATACCAAGATTTTTAAGGGCACCGCCAAAGCCTGTTGCCTCATGACCTTTAAAATGATTCAGGGAAATAACAACATCGGCATCCATAATGGCACGTCCAATCTTTGCTTCCTTAATATATTCACCGCCTTCCACAGGCACCAGTTCTTCATCTGTTCCCTTAAGTCCATCTGCAATAATCACATGACATCCTGTAGAAAAAGGAGAAAATCCATTGGTATATGCTGCATCTAAATGATCCAGCGCATTTTTTCTTCCGCCAACATAAAGGGTATTGCAGTCAGTCAAGAACGCTTTTCCCCCCAGTTCCTTCACCACCTTAACTACAACAGCCGCATAGTTAGGACGAAGATATGCCAGATTGCCCGGCTCTCCAAAATGTATTTTAACTGCGGCATATTTATTCTCAAAATCAATGTTTCCAATACCGGCAGTCTTAATCAATCTCTCCAATTTCTGCGGCAGATTTTCCGTAAAAGAAGTCCGTAGATCTGTGTAATATACTTTTGATTTTTCCATAGTCCTCTCCTTATGTTTGATAGGTTCTTTTTATAAGTATAATACAGGAAAATATTTTATTCCAGAGGAATTTCGATTACTTGTCCAAATGATCAAATCCCCACTTCCTGCAAAAGTCTAAAATACCTGCAGACAGTCACTTGACTTACTGTCCGCGGGAATAAATTCCCCTGCACCGTCTCAGCCAATTGCCCCTTAGATAATAAATAACAAATAACACCGACGTTGCCGTCCAGGTAAGCGGATAACTGAAAGCTACCGTAGTAATCTCCGGCCTTAGGGGAACCACTGCCAGAATCCATATCACACGCAGCACGCAGACGCCGATACCTGTCATAAGCATAGGAGGCAGCGCATCTCCGCATCCTCTTGTGGTGCCGCCCAAAATCTCAATACAGATATAGGTTATATAGCTGGGCGAAATCACCCGCATCATCCGTAACCCTATTTCCACTACATTAGAATCATCCGTAAACATATGGAAGAAAAAACGTCCTCCGGTAAGCACAATCGTACTTAGCAGTACACTGGTAAAAGCCGCCATTCCCAGACAGATCTTCACGCTTTTATTAATCCGGTCATATTTCCCCGCTCCAAAATTCTGCCCTGCAAAGGTGGTAATTGCAACTCCATATGCCGCCACAATCATCCAGAAAATACCGTCTACCTTGCCATAAGCTGTCCATGCCGCAATGGTATCCGTACCAAAAGAATTAATGCTGGACTGAATAATCAAATTAGACAGAGAGTACATGGTAGACTGAATCCCTGCGGGCAGGCCGATACGTATAATATTATGTAAAAGCACCGACGAAAAACGAATTTCCTTCAAATACAATCGGTAAGAATCCCGGGTTCTTAACAGAATTGCCATTACCATAAGCGCGCTGATTACCTGAGATAATGCAGTAGCTACCGCCACACCCACTACTCCCATTTTCAGTATCGGCACAAAAAGAATATCCAGTATAATATTTGCAATACAGGACAAAATCAAAAAATAAAGAGGATGTCTGGAGTCCCCCACTGCTCTTAAAATACCTGCTCCCATGTTATAGAATAAAGAAGGAATCACGCCAAGAAAATAAATCCGCATATAAACAATTGATGGGGAGAGAATATCATCCGGCGTATGCATCGCCTGCAGTGCAGCTTTAGAAAAGAGAAGCCCCAATATCATAATAACCACACCGCCTGCAATAGAAAGCGCAATCGCTGTGTGGACTGTGCTTTTTACATCCTCCTGTTTTTTTGCTCCATAGTACTGAGAAATAATTACAGTTGCTCCGGAAGAAAGACCGGTAAAAAATCCAATCAGCAGATTAATCAGCGTAGCCGCCGGCCCGCCCACTGCCGCTAATGCCTCCTTTCCCACAAACTTCCCCACAATTACTGCATCTGTGGTATTATAAAGCTGCTGAAAAAAGGTACCAAATAAAATAGGAAAAAAGAAAAAAAGAAGCTGTTTCCAGATCACGCCTTCCGTTATTTGATTGGAAATCTGATGACTGCCCGTTTTCATAGGTTCCCCC
>VSNT01000082.1 GCA_009774465.1 Lachnospiraceae bacterium | reverse complement strand
AGTCTTAAAAGTGGACTGTTCAGGTAAAAAATGAAAACTGTCAGGATAATACTGAAAATAGCCAGAAGCCACAGTGCACCCGCTGTAAACTCTTTTGCTTCAGCTTCTTTCTTTTCCGCTTTATTGATGGAATAATAAATTGCACCGCCCATACCAAGCCCGGTTCCCAGCGCCTGAATAACAGCCACAATCGGATAAGCAATATTTACAGCCGAAAGCCCAATGTCACCGATACTGTTCCCTATAAAGAAACCATCTACAATCGTGTAAATCCCTGACAATGCAAAAGATAAAATCGAAGGTATTACATATTTAAAAAAAGTTTTAATGTCACGCATTTGTTTTGCTGCTCCTTCCTGCCATACAGAATAATATTTGTTCCTCTGTTCCAGATAAAAAACGAAATTGCTTATTATATCCCCTCTTTATTATAGTCCGTACATGTACTATATTTATTATAGTCTTTGTACGGACTAATTGTCAAGAAAATTAATTTCACGATTGAGAATTTTATTCAGGAATTACCACATAAAAAAACACACCTAAAGCTGCATTTAAGTGTGTCTCAATATGTTGATTAAATTTTTTCATATGATAACTGCTTCTATCATCCATGCTTCCCCGTCAAATCCTATTTCCAGTGCTTCAAAGTCACGCCTGCCCATATATACATTCCCAATCATTTTGTATGTATTTTTTAATTCAACAGCAATCATTTCATCTGTACCAATGCGCCATTCAAGATTCTCTTTAGTTTCATCAAAGATTCACTTCAACTAAGATTTGATCACTTAGTCCGGCTGCTGTCCGTTATGAGCGGGCCACTTACATTCTGTTATTTCCATGTTGGTAAATGTTGCCTTAAAAGATGATTCTTCGGGGCTGCAGGCATAAATACCAAACTGAATCGTTCCACTGCCATTCCACATATGGCATACGCGCATCTGCCTGAAAGTAACACCGTCTTCAGAGCACTCGATGCAATAGTCATCTTCTCTGCGGCTAAACCTGTACCACATTGATTTTACAGAAGCACTTATTTCTGTTGTCGCCCAATCCGAATAGCCATTGTTTGTAACAACACTTCCAAGGTGCTGGAATTTTTCATTCTCGCACTCTATTGATCCTTTAAGCCAATTTTCGCTATCAAGATACATCACAATTCCGCACTGGTCAAATCTGTGCTTACTTTCAAATTCCGTTTTCACTATGAAGGAAAAGAATTTCTCATCCGTTTCCATCTGCAAAACAGGCGCATTGTCATTTCTGAAATGATAGTATGTTCTCTGCCATAAATCTGTGTGAGGCTTTGTTGTGATTTCAATTTTATCGTTGGATACAATGTAATCCGCAGGTTTTCCTGTCCATTTTAGTTTGTTTACGTCAAAAAACATATAACTGCCTCCCAATTTCCAAATTTTATTATAAAATATTTGTCTGATGCTCCTTATTTTCTATCGGATAAAATTAGTTCTCTGAAATGCTTCTTTTTCCGGCAATCCATATGTTTCTTTTCCAAGTGCTATACTTTTCATTAAAAATACCATGTTTCTTGCCAGTGTACGCATTCCCTGCAATCCTTCTGCATCCTGCGCTGCTTCACCAACTTCTCTTCCATGAATACTGTTCCAATACTGGCCGGAAGCCACCGGCATACCGGAAATCGTAAAATATTTATTCAATTCATCAAATGTTGCAGACAGACCACCCCGACGGGCAGCAACAACCGCTGCTCCCACCTTCATAGTCTTATCAAAATGTGTGCTGAAAAACAATCTTGTAAGAAACGCAACTAACGTCGCATTTGCAGAAGCATAATAGACAGGGCTGCCTATCACAAGACCATCGCATTCTTCAAATTTAACCGCCGCTTCATTAACCATATCATCAAATACACACTTACCATTTCGGTCACAGGAACGACAGGCGATACATCCGCGTATCTCCTTATTTCCAACATGCAGGATTTCTGTTTCGATTCCTTTTTCAAGAAAGGTTTTCTCCATTTCATGCAACGCAATGTAAGTATTGCCTTCCTTATGCGGACTACCATTGACAATTAAAACTTTCATTTTTATATTCATTCCTTTCATCTTTTTGCTCAAACAATTCTTATTCATTAATTATAAAATTGCAACAATTCCACGTCGAACATTTCGCCGAAGTAAAAGTACAAATTTATTACTCCGTAAAAAGTGAAATTCCAGCAAACATTTTATGCAGCCCATATTCATCAAATGGAAGATATTCTGCAACGGTTAAACCAACCACATCAGACTTCTCTGTAATAAGCTTTAGCACCCCGGCCAGTTTTTTCATTGTCATTTTTCCACCGCCTGCACCATCACCGACCAGCTCCGGATCAGCAAAATAGGTAGAATGGAAAAAGTGCTCATCCAGTACATCAATATCTAGGTGAACCAACACATGGTCAAAACGCTTCATGAACTCCCTGATTTCATCATCAGATATGAATGACTCCCCCTGCACCTTATAGACAACTCCCACATTATTTAAAAACTTCTCCTGATAATCATGAAGTCCCTGCAGTCCCACATACAAAATTTCGTCCGGCTTAAACTTCTGATTCTTCATCTGCCCGGAAAGCTGTGCCGCACCATATCCCATAAGTGAGCCAAGAACCATTGCATGGGCATTAGGGTAGCCATCATTTACAGTTGATACATCAGGATGTGCATCAATCCAAATGATGCCGACGTTATCGTAAATCCCATGAAGGTAGTCAAAGGGAGCTAAAGACACCATGCAATTTCCGCCAATAGTAATAATTCGATCCGGCTTCTCGGCGGCAAGCTTGTCTTGAGCATCCCGAATGCCATCCAACACTTCATCTTCTGCTGAAATGCCATTTTTGACTTCTTTTTCTCTGTCGTCCGGTTCTGCAATTTGAACCTTTACCAGCTTCTGTCTGTCATTTGCAGGAAGAATATGCTGTAAAAGATTCGCCCCAAAATAATACGTTTCCAGTCCGCCGCTTACATAGTCAGGATATAAAAGCCTTATTGTTTTTTTCTGTCTGTTCATAACTTCCCACACTTTCACTCATCCTTATAATACTCTACATGATATCACAATCAAGTTTATATTTCTATCACGTGCAGGCAGGTGTTATCACTCCAAAGCTGCAAGGTCTGACCTCTCATAGCGGTTATGCCCTTGTAGCCTCTTTTTATGCTTCCAGCATCTGATTGCCTCATCTAAAGATTTGCCTTGATTATCCGCAAAAAAATCACGGATATAGGTATTATACTCGAACTGCTTATCAATCTCTGTCGTTCCTGTTTTCTTATCTTTAATAATCTGATCGTATGCAATAATCGCTTCTCTATAGTTTTTTCCAGCGTTGCTTTTCAGCCATTTTTGAAAAGCAACATTAAAAGAAAAACCACTCCCGATGTGCTCTTTAAAAAATGACCTGTGTTTTTCGGAGCAGACAAAATCCGCTTCTATTTCTGTGTCTTCAGTAATGTCAAATATTTTTGCCGCTCTTTTCCTTGCTGTTAATGTGGGCATTATCTTCCCTGTATCAAGAAAGCAGGCTATCCTGTCTGTCAGTTCTATTTTTCCACCGGAAACGGGAAGACCATATTTCCGGCAAAATTCTACCAACTCCTCTTTCAAATAATAAAATTCACGAAACGTTTTTCCATCTAAATTTTTATCTAAAACTGGTCTTTCGTTCATATTTCTCCCCTTTTCAAATTCTGTTTTTTTCTCTCCCACTTTAGCATACTGAAAGTTGTTTTATGCATTGCGTTATGATTAAAGTACTAAGCTGGCAAACCCAGCCCTGCCTCCCATTTTGAAATTGTCTGTCTTGATACCTGCATTTCCATTCCCAATATTTGTCAATATTAGCACACATTACACAATTTTTTCATTAACATTGTGTCAACGACTTAAATGATCATTAAACTTCATTGCCACTTTTTGGCTAAGGAACATCCTGGGCCTTAACATATCAAAGGTATTTGACAGGCAATATTAGCCTCTCCTCTGCCCCTCGCCATCAAACCACTCCGATTTATATAAAGATATGTTAATACTCCCCCGTGATTTATTGATATTATTCCTCGCTTTTTTGTGATAAAATTATAATAAGTGAAATAAAAAATGTCAATTGAAAGAAACTTTCAACCCTTACGTATCTGGGCCTATTCCAATTTGAAAAGAACTTCCAAACAGGACAAGCCCAGGCGGGAAAGGTATGGGGTAAAATGCAATATACGAATCATTATGAATCACCAGTTGGAAATATTCTCCTTGCTGCAGACCAGGTGGGATTGACAGGACTTTGGTTTGAGGGTGCAAAGTATTATGCTAATCATCTTGCTCCGGAACATGAGGAAAAAAATCTTCCGGTTTTTGAAGATGTGAAACGCTGGCTGGCAATATACTTTTCCGGTCAGGAACCGGATTTTACGCCACCGCTTCATGTAATCGGCTCCTCTTTCCAGCTTGCGGTATGGGAAATTTTACGGGAAATCCCATACGGAAAGACTATTACTTATAAAGACATTGCAAAAACAATTGCCAGCAGGCAGGGATTGCCCCGGATGTCTGCACAGGCTGTAGGAGGTGCTGTAGGGCATAACGAAATCTCAATCATCATTCCATGCCACAGAGTTGTAGGAACTAACGGAAGTCTGACCGGATATGCCGGAGGAATTGATAAAAAAATAAAGCTGCTGAACTTGGAAAAAGCTGATATGAGTCGCTTATTTGTTCCCGAAAAAGGAACCGCAGTATGTGCAAAATAAAAAATAATATTTATTTCTGTAAAATATGCTCAAAAAAGCAGGATATTCTATAATTTCATTGTAATTGACAATGTAAATTCGGGATTGATGGAGGTGTGGTATGAGGATTATGAATCAAAATATAGACAGCGGAAAACCCTTTGATTGGGGAAAAACATCTTCGGATTATGCAAAGTACCGCGACATCTATCCCAAAGAGTTTTATCAAAAAATTGTTGACCGGAAATTATGTATAGACGGGCAGTCTGTTCTTGATGTGGGAACTGGGACAGGCGTCCTTCCCAGAAATATGTATCAATATGGAGCAAAATGGACTGGTACAGACATATCGGAAAACCAAATTAAACAAGCCAGGATTCTTTCAAAAAGCATGGACATAGATTATTATGCTCTGGCGGCAGAGGATATAAAATTCCCCAACCACTCTTTTGATGTCATTACAGCCTGTCAATGTTTTTTGTACTTCAATCACGAAACTGTTATGCCTGAATTTTATCGTATGCTTAAGCCGGAAGGACGCATTCTTATTTTATATATGGCATGGCTGCCTCTTGAAGATAAAATTGCAGAAGCCAGCGAAAAGCTTATCTTAAAATATAATCCCAATTGGAGCGGCGCCGGAGAAAAAATGCGCCAAATAAACATCCCTGCCTGTTACAGGGAAAAATTTGAACTTGTATTCCATGAAGAATTTACTCTAAACGTACCATTTACCCGCGAAAGCTGGAATGGAAGAATGAAAGCCTGCCGGGGAATCGGCGCTTCCCTTTCTGAAAAAGAAATTCTGTTGTGGGAAAAAGAACACAAAAAGCTGCTCGAGGATATTACGCCTGATGAATTTCATATTTTACATTATGGAGCTGTTGCCGAACTGAAAAAGCAACAGCATGAATTGTAATGATATTCATTTTTCCTGTAAATACATCCTGGCTTCATAGGGACGCAGAATTGCTGCCTGCTCAACGTCCTTATAATTACAAATCAGTAATTCCATATCTTTAGCAGATTCCTCCAACGGACATTCTACTGTCTTATTGTAAAAATTACAGACAACAAGAAGCTGCGCGCTCTCATCCTCTCTGATATATGCAAATATATTTTCATCTTCTGCAAGCAGCAGCCTGAAATCCCCTTCAATCAATACAGAATACTTCCTGCGTAAACGAATCAGTTCTTTATAGCAATTGAAAACAGAATTTTCATCTTCTACCTGCTGCGCAGCATTAATTTTTTTATAATTGGGATTAACTTTTATCCAGGGTTCCCCTTTCGTAAACCCTGCATTTTCTTCATCATTCCATTGCATTGGCGTTCTTGCATTATCTCTGCTTTTTGCATGGATGGAATTCATAATATCCTCTTTTTTGAAGCCTTTTTCCATGTGTTCCTGATACAGGTTTAAGGTTTCAATATCCCGATACTCGTCTATTTCATAAGCGGCATTGGTCATTCCAAGTTCTTCGCCCTGATAAATATACGGCGTTCCCTGCATTCCGTGTAATAAAACTGCCAGCATTTTCGCTGATTCTATCCGGTACTTTCCATCATTTCCCCAGCGGGAAACAATTCTGGGCAGATCGTGATTATTCCAGAAAAGACTATTCCATCCTTTCCCATGCAGTTCCCTCTGCCAACGTGCAAATACCTCTTTCAGCTTCAAAAATGGTAAGGGCGCCAAATCCCACTTTTCTTTCCCTTCTATCTGGTCTAAACAGATATGCTCAAACTGAAATACCATAGACAGCTCGCTGTTATCAGGGCTGCTGTACAGTCTTGCAAGCTCTGTTGTGGCTCCCCATGCTTCCCCAACCGTTACCAGATCAGCCTTTTGAAAGGTCTCTTTACTCAGTTCTCTTAAATATTCATGAAGGCGCGGTCCATTATTGGTAATCCCTTTATCCGGCTCTTTGGCTATCTGGTCAATCACATCCAGTCTGAATCCTCCCACGCCCTTGTCTGTCCACCAATTGATCATATCATAGATTTCCTGACGCAGCTTTGGATTTTCCCAGTTTAAATCCGGCTGCTTTACAGAAAACTGATGAAAATAATACTGCTGTAATTCCGGAACCCACTCCCATGCCGAACCGCCAAAAGCCGCCCTCATATCATTTGGAGGCACTCCCTCCGTCCCGTCCCGCCAGACATAATAGTCATGATAGGGATTTTCCCTGCTCTTCTTCGCTTCCTGAAACCAGTGATGTTCATCCGAAGAGTGGTTTAATACCAGATCCATAATAATACGGATATTATGTTTTCCAGCTTCCCTGATCAGTTCTTCCATATCTTTCAGCGTTCCAAACACAGGATCAATATCCTGATAGTCCGAAATATCATATCCATTGTCATCCTGTGGAGACCTGCATACAGGAGAAAGCCATACTGCATCAATTCCAAGCTTTTCCAGATAGTCTAATTTGGAAATAATTCCCTGCAGATCTCCTATGCCATCCTGATTGCTGTCGGCAAAGCTGCGTGGATAAATCTGATAAATTACAGCACTTTTCCACCATTTATCTTCTTTCATTTTATCTTCTCCTTCTTTTAGGCTTTCTTTTTACTTTACGTTTCTTTTTTCTTCGTTTCTTTTTACCTGCCGCCGGCATACGAAGCGTGTTTACCAAAAAGAAAATCCCTCCTGAAAGCAGAATAACTGCCAGGGCTATACCTGCTGCGATGATTATATTTCTTTTCACATTTTTTCGATTATCCACCGCGCCGCCATTTTCCTGATCCAGTAATATCTCTCCATAGCCATCTTCTCCGCTCCCGCCATAATCCTTTCCGGATATTCCTGCAAATAAACTGCCCAGGCTGCCTTCACTGCTATTTCCACTGTTTTCGCCTGAAACCAGAATGCTGGCGGGGCCATTTTCAGGAGAAATCACCGACACTTTTCCATTCTCCTTTGTCTGACCTATACCGCTTCCCGGCTTAAGCCCCAGATTTCCTGTGCCGGTTCCGGTTAATCCTGCCCCAGCGCTCATATCAACAAGTTCTGCTCCCGGCTTTGTTCCTTTAATAATGGAAGATGCAATCAGTTGAGAAGCAGCCGGATCATTTACAAATCTTGTGGTATCATCATACAACCCCTGATTTCGGTTGTCATTTGACGAACTGCTGCCGCTCTGTGAGCCGCCTGCCGCATTTCCTGATGAACCACTGCCCACAACTCCTCCATTATTGTTTCCTGAACCTGCTGTATTTCCTTCGGAGGATGTGGAATCATTTACTCCATTGCCAACCTTGATATCCACAGATGCATTCTCACCTTCCACCATCGGTGTTTTATCTCCATAGGAGCTGTTTGCTGTCTGGAAGGAATTCTGGCAATAGCTGATATTTGCTGAAACTGTTTTTGAGGTATCCACCGGCTTGACCTGAACACTGCCCAGGTTCAGCGTTTCCTCTGAAAACAGACTTGTGGCAGAGGAAACATAAATATCCAGTCTTCCGGTATCTTCATTATATACATATCCATGCTCTGTCCCGCTTAACTGGGCTGAAAACTGAAAATCTACCGTTACTTTTTCCTGACCATCTGCCTTTACATTAAGTGAAACCGCCACCGTAGTAATCTTTTCCTGAGGCGCATTGCTCATTTCCAGTGATACAGCTACTTTAGAACCCTCCTGGTTTAGTTCCACCGAATCCTGTCCCGCTGCATATACCTGCAGCGGAACAAGTAAGCCCAGCATGGCCAGTCCCAAATAAAATTTACTCCGAACCTGTTTCACTTTCTATCACCTGCCATTGTATGCTTGTATTATCTCCTGAATCTATACTGCTTTTTAAAGTAATCTGCTCCAGTACCTCCGGTATTTTTAAAGGCAGTGTATCACTTACAATTCTCTGGCCTTCATTGGTCAGCGCATGATCTACCCGGTATAACTGCGCCCGCACGATTTGACCTTTCAGATCATTTGGAATCTTATCCGGTTCAATCCAGTAAATCCAGATTCCGTCACTCACTTCACCAAGCATTCCATTTTCAGGCACATGGGCTAAAATAATCTGCTCCGACTTTAATACATTGTCTTCATCCACACCACCTACAATATTTCCGTCCTTATCATAAAGAACCACCACATTATAAGCCGGATTTCCCTTGTAGCTTCCGGTAAAAATTAAGGAGCCTTTTGGAATTTTCTTTCCTGCCTCATAAGTATAATCCGCATTTAAAATTCCCACTGCACCCTGAGTGCTGTCTTCCTTTACACCAAAGGATATGCTGTCTCCTGAAGGTCCCAACAGGTCAATTTCCGAAACACACATTTTTGACTGTCCCACTGCTCTTAATCTCACATAGGCCGCATCATAAGTAGCCACCCAGGGATCCCTGTCCGCATTTTCAAAATAAATGATCTGGCTTCCTGTTTTATTTTCAAAGCTTCCTGATTTTACGGTTGTCCAGGTGGTTCCATCCACACTGATTTCAACCTCATAAGCACCCACAGGCGTTCCTGACTGAACCGTGTATTTCAGTCCGGATACTGCAAGCACCTGATTCATATGAATCAGAATTTCCGCATTTCTTCCGGCAGTCAGCCCTTCATAACTGTTTTTGTAATCATTATCAAAAGCATCATAAATTGCCGATACTGTTTCAGGTGCGCAGGGATCTTCCTCTTCTGCCTCATTTGCTCCATCACTTATTGAAACCATATTTGTTGTCACAGTCCACATGGATTTATCGTGACTGCCATCATGCGAAATTCTCACATCGCCAACTTTTCTGCTGTTAGAGCGATAGCCAAACTGATCCACCGCAGTAACCTCATAGGTCATTACTCTGTTGTTGATTGTTGACACATGATCCACATAGGAATCCTTTGTGGTAAATCCAATTACCTCTCTTACAGCCACGCCCTCTTCATAATGATATCTGGCAATTTCATATCCAAGGACTACCTCTTTATTTGCAGCACTTTCAATAGAAATGGTTACTTCATTGGGAATTCTGCTGTTAACCTTCACCGTGCTGCCGCTGCCTATCACATCTCTTCCCTTAATGGAGCCGGCTGTGCCATGTTCTATTTCATACACCCTTGCATCATCAGTAAGATAATATAAGGCTCTTTCCTCTTTTTCAAACTGCCCTGCATAACTGATGGTTTCCGAATCGGGAACAAGTCCCCATCGGATAAAGAATTCTGTCAAATCCTTCTCTGCAGCCGCACATGCAAGACGCATAATGTTCTGATCTGTCCCGCCATTAAGTTTTAAAACTCCTCTTGCTCTGGAAGGATCTCTGCTGTAGGAATCCACCCGCGCAAAGAAAAGGTTTGCCTGCTGCTCCTGGTAACTGTCATAGGTCTTATAATTGTATCCCCTGTCATAGGCAAGATGAAGCTGCCAGTACATGGCAAGATGGGTAAACACATTAGAGGGTTTTCCTACTGTATTCGAGGTCACTTTTTCGTATACTTTTTCATAATCAAAACGTACTGTACTGTTGCTGTCTTCCGACTTTGTCAATTGTGCAAAATAGTTGTTGGTCACTTCTGCTATGGCATAACTTCCCTGGTTAATATTATGTCCGATCTCATGACTGATTCCCCAGCCAAAGTATCTTCCGCTTACATATCTTCCCTCTGCATCCGCCTGTACAGGTACTGCCGAAGCCAGTCCCGGTACGGAGCCCCATTCAATTCCAATATGATTTCCTGCTGCATACATAAACGCTCCGGCAAACATTCTCATATAACGAATATTTAAATGCTGGGCAGGAAGTCGGTCTGATGCCGGAACATCTGCGCCTTCTCCAAGCCCTTTATGCTGATAAAACAGCGCCATCATATCTTCCATTGCTGTAAGCGACTGTTCCAGCTTATCTGCCCGTTCTTTCGTAGTTCCTCTTCCCGTTCCTGCAAGAATCTGCTCCGCCGATACGGACAGCATCATCTGATCCAGAACAATATCCGTTGCTCCAAGAATACAGTTCTGTTTTTCATAGCTGCGGTTAACCTTATTGCCCTCCGGGGCAGTTTCATGTATCTGGCTGTGCATTTCCTCCAAAGCAGCCACATGTTCTTCCAGCTCTTTTACATAATTTGTGATACGTTCTTTTCTTTCCGAAGGATCGGTAACACCATAAAGGTTCAACACCGGTTCTTTCGCTCCTCCGCTTACTCTGACTGCATATCTGTCATTTTCATTATTGCCGGTGTATTGAATATAAAGTGCACCGCCGCCTTCGCAGGCAAGGCTCTGAATAGCAGGTATGGTAATTTCATTACGCCCTACCTTAAGGGAAGCCACTTCTTTGGCAAAAGCGCCTGCCTCCGCATGGTATTGAGTGGCAATCAGCTTTAATGCCGAGTTAGAACCGGTTTTTAACTGATCATGTCCTACATAAATGACAATCTGCTCCCCTTCATAGGCTGTAACGCCAAGGGGCTGCCATGCATTTAAACCGCCAAATCCCAAATGCCCATCTTTCGCTGCTGTGATCTTTGCATTTATTTCAATAATGCCCTGGAAATCAGAAGTAAGCAGTCCTCTTGCATTATCAAGTTCCCTTTGAAGCATGGCTCTTTCCGGATGATATTCACCACTTTTGGCATCCTTTGTATCCAGACGCTTCTGTAATGCATCAATTGTCTCTTCTGATACATTTTCCTTCAAAGTAGTGTGCAGATCATCTCCATATAAAGCAAGAATATCGTTTTCCAGACTGTCATAGTAGTAAAAGTTTACTTCTGAAATAATAATATCTCTCTGGTTATTTCCTCTGGTAAATCCAAGCCTTACTTTGTTGGTCTTAATTGGCTCTGCCAGTTTGATCAGATAATATTTTCTTCCATTTACATCCGTCCTCTGCAGGATAGATAAATTCTTCGCCGCCACACCTTCCGGATGCTCCTTGTCATAATAGTAAACATAGGCGCCGCTGTAATAACCAATGTCCTCCACCTCTGCAAAGGTAATATAATTCATTTCATAATAATCATCCAATGTAAACAAAAGTCCCTTTGTAGCTGCCGGATAGCTTGCCCCGTCGTCCCAGTCAAGTACCTGATAGTAAGATGCAGCATCCTTGTCCACTGTTCCAAGAGCACTGTTTTTATCACTGTCCAAAGCGCTTGACACCATAGTTCCTCTTCCGTGAGTTACACTTACAATATGGGCGCTTACCGCTCCCTTTCCATTGGATACGTTAATCAGCTTATATTCCGGCATCTGTGCCGGTTTCATTGTAATCGTCCTTGCTTCTGAATGAATGGACGGATTACTTTCTCCCAACTCATTTACTCCTGTTACGTAGATATCATACCTGGTCTCATCCTTAAGATTTGAAATCACATATCGATTCTGCGTAATACCTGTAACTTTGGTGTAAGAGGTCTCTCCCTCAGTTTTATAGTATACGTTGTAAGAATCCGTATCCTCCATGTTTTTCCAACTGAGAACGATTCGGCAGTAGCCTCCCACTGCTTTTAAATTATCAGGTGCGTCCGGTTTTCCGGAAATCACAGGACTTACAGTCCCTGGACTGCAGTAGCCGCTACTCCAGGTTCCGTTTACAGACTGGACGCTCACCTCGTAAATCTCACCATTTTTTAACCGACTTCCCCGAAAAGACTTCACTTCCAGTTGATTGGATGTTACGCGTCTGGTTTCTTCCTCCCCCTGATAGCTGATCTTTACCTCATAACCGGTTACATTAACCTGATTATCCCAGTTTACCCTGAAAGACTTGTTTGCTCCGGTAAGTGTAAGTCCTTTCGGAACGTACATGTCAGGTGCCGGGATTCGATTCTCGGTATCATTTAAAAATTCCACTTTGGAGATTTCCGCCAGACTTCCTCCGTTTTTCATTCCGGTAATGATTAGAGTTACTTTTTTCACCGCAATCTGCCCTCCCAAATCAATGGTGAGCATTTTGTTTTGCTCCTGCTGCGGCGCCATACGGCTTCTTGAAACTGCCTGACCGTTTTCTATGATAAATGGAATTTCCTCACCTTCTTTTGTAATTACAGTAAGGGTTCCATTTTGAATGTCATTTTCTTCCATAGAAACTGCAATCTGTTCCACCTTTTGGGATTCCTGGCTTCCACTTGATAAATTAAATCCGATTTCCACAGGCGCAGTCTTGGAAATCTCTGTTCCATCTATATTCTGCAGCCTTACCACACTGCCATTATCCTGCAAAAGCTCCTCAACATCTCCTGACACCTGTGTGCTTTCCGTATTCACATTTACCTGCACTGCATCAGAAGGAAGCCTGCTGTACAAAGCGGCCTGTGTATCTGCATTTTCATTGATTTTTGCCCTGCTGTTGGTATAATACTGTAAATCTACCAGATCGGTCTGGCCATCCTTATTTAAATCCGTAGGATTTGTATCCGGACTTCCAGTAAGAACTCCATCACTTCCCCTGCTGATTGCCTTCATTATGGCGTCTTTATCCAGTTCATCAATTTTCCCGTCTCTGTTTACATCACCAATCAGCAATGCACCCGGATGGGGTAAACCACTTGTATAAGTAATTCCATCCAGCTCTATAAAACCAGTATAAATTTCTGCTGTCTTAATATCCCCGTCCACCTGAATATCCTGCTCATAGGTAAGAAAACCAAATCTGGTGCCGGAATCTTCTTTTTCTGATATCTTTAAATGATAAGTACCTGCCGGCAGTTCTTCAAACAGCACGGAATGTTTTTCCGAATTGCTTTCCAGAATCACTTCTTTACTGTCTCCGCCATTTAAGGAAACGGTCAAATAAATGCGGCTGCCCTGCTGTATGGGAAGAGCATTCATTAAAATAACTTCAATCCCGCCCATTCCACTGGCAGCAGCCTTCTTTTCATTCCAGTCATCCTTTCCCAAAGACTGGACCGTCTTAGGAGATGCACTTGGAACAGGGCTTATCGTTGGACTGGCACTGGGATTCGCACCTGAATTTATATCCGGGCTTGCACTTGGGCTTATTTCCGGACTTGTACTCGGGCTGGAGCTTACATTAGAGTCCGGTACCGGACTGGGACTAAGCTTTGCATCACCGCCGGGACTTGCTTCCGCACCACTCCCCGCCGGATCTGTCGCCGGACTAACCGAAGGACTCCCTTCTGGAGTTACACCTGGTGCCCCTTGACTGGCACTGGAGGTGGCTACCGGACTTGTGTCTGGGCTGCCTGCCGGACTTGCACTGGCAACAGCCTCAGAAATCATTCCTGCTTTCACCTCTGATTTATTTTCTTCTTCCGTTTTCCGGCTGTCTGTGTCTGTATCTTCCAGTGCAGTCCCAGGTAAATCCGTTCCGCTCGTTTCTGCTGCCCGAACCGGAAGGATGCACGTTGCGATCAGACAAAATGCGGTCAGCCATGCTGTCATTCGTTTCATACATCTTCTCCTTTTCTTTTGCTGCTTTATTTGCAGGCGTGTAATAACTGTTCCTTCACTACCTGCAGTTGTATTCTCAACTCTTCCTCGGAAATATCAGTTCCAGTAATCCCAAAAACTG
Organism: Lachnospiraceae bacterium; assembly: GCA_009774465.1. GTDB lineage: Bacteria > Bacillota > Clostridia > Lachnospirales > Lachnospiraceae > Suilimivivens. The sequence goes on along the minus strand of VSNT01000082.1, from coordinate 4,410 downwards.
CAAACATTGCAGAGGCTGCCTGCAGTTCAGGGTTTTCTATGGTAAATTCCCCTGCTGCCGCCCCTTCTTTCAAAAGGGCAGCCAGCCCTTTTGTCTGTCGGTAGTAATTTTTCAGTCGTATCTGGTCCCGAAAAAAACGTACCTCCTCTTTCTCTTCAAAAAGCGCTCCCATTTCTTCCCTCTCGTTTGCAAAGCAGGCTTCACATAATGCAAATATTTTATCAATACGATCCCTTACAGCTACCTCATGCCGGTTTACAAGGTCTGTCACAAAAGGCTCCCATTCCCTGTCATCCTCCTCTAAAACTGCCTCCATCAAAAGCTTTTTACTTTTGTAATAATGTAAAATTGTTCCCCGGACGACTCCCTCTTCTATGGCAATATCATCTATTGTAGCCCCGTGAAATCCCTTTTCCAGAAAAACCTTCCGGGCCGATTTTAAAATCCGTTGCCTGCGCAGTCCGGTATCGTTGATTCGTTTCGGCATAATGCTCCTTCTTTCCATTTTTGCATAACTAATTTCATTATAATTCTTATTGACTTTTTGTCAATAAGGGAAGCGTTGGCTTTTGTATGGATATTTAAAACAAGTCACTCTGCATTTATAAAAAATACTTGACATTGCTTTTCTTCTGCAATTAAGCCGTCAGGCTTAATTGCTTTTCCTTTTGGTGTATAATGTAACTAAAGCAGCAGCAATCTGCGGGGAAACTTTCCCCTTGCGGCAGTCGCCAAATGGACATGTGTCATATCCGCCTGGCTCGCTGCCCGCAAAAATAAATTTTATGGAGGGATAGAAATGGCAGAAAAACTAATTTACATCAGTAATGAACCGGTAATGGAAAACAGTGCACTGGAAGAAACCATGATTCATGTGGCGGAAGAACTGGATGCAGAAATTATGGTTAAGGATTTCACCAAAGATAGCGGGAAAGACGTAAATGCACCTATTATTATCATGTGTGACGGCGTAAATGTGCAGGATGAACTGATTATGGAAAGCATTGAAAAAAATTATTTTGCAAATCAGCACATTATTCTGTATAAGCCCACAAACAATGAAATCAATGCTGTCTATGAAAGGCTGGAAGGGCGGGAATACTTTAAAGCAGATAATAAAGTAATCGGATATAGTCTGTTTGGACTCAAAATGACCAGAGACGGTGTCTGTTATGTACTGGAAGACCACGAAAAACAGGCGGACGCCATATCACAGAATATGGTGGACTTTCTGGAAGATAAACAGGAACTGGATGCTGCTTCGCTACAGCTTTTAAACAGAAAAGGTGTTGATGCACTGGGCACGGATTTTTCTGATGTGAATCTTGCCGCAATGGCAAAACAACACGTTGTTTCCAAGAAATTTACACTTTCAGGTAAACCCTGCACTCTTAATTATTACATGATCTCCTGTCACAAGTATGAAGGCACAAGCACAAATGGCGGGGAAGACTGGTTCTTTATCCAGCAATATGGCATCTTAAACGGAGCCCCCGGATACGAAAAGTATTGGGCCGGAACCCGGGTGGATGTAAATGGAGATTCCTGGTATGTCGGTCAGGGAGAAGTCTGCCTTAAGTATGTGGATTATTACAAAATGAAAAATTATATTCCTTTACCCAGCGGTGCAAATCAGGTTGATGCGGAACTGATTTATGCAGATCCTCAGGCGATAAATGGCGTAACCTCCTATACAGTTTCCGAAGGTATCGATATCGGAGGCACAGTAGGCTTTGAAGCCGGTGTAAGCGGCGGTGATGTGGAAGCAAAAGGAAGCGGCTCTTTTTCGGTAGGTGCCAATTTCACCTCTTCTTACTCCTTTGAAGTACAGGACTGTACCTGTAAAGGTATCTCCTTAAGCCAAAACAGCTCTTCTGCTGAATGGGAATACAGATTTAAAAGAGCTGCCCAAAACAGATCTGCCGGCAAATGGCAGCGTCTTCATGATCCCGCTGCCCTCTCCTGTTCTGTCTTTTCACCCCTTAACTCATGGGTATGGAAATTTGACACGAACAAAAGAGATATTTACAAGAGTTTTACCTCTACAATGGAAATCGGCATTATGAATACCATCAGCCGATACAGCGGCTCGCAGTCCCCGAAACACATTGCCGGAACCGGTGGGACAAACAGTACCTCTTTTAATATTACCTTTAATATGCCGCCCCTTTTAGGTGTTGATACAAAAAGCCTGATGTTTGATAAAGAAGGCGGTACACAGAAATTCAGCATTGCAGCTCAGGGAACCTGGTCTCTGAAAATAAAAAATGCTCCTTCCTGGATCAGGGCAAACCAGTCCAGCGGAACAGGCGCACATACAGAAGTTTTCATTTCTACGGATGAAAATCCAGACAGGAAAGAACGTCAGGCAATCCTGCAGATTTACAGAGTAAAAGACGCAGCACATAACATTACAGATGGATTGATTGAAATTAAAGTAATTCAATCCGCCGGGAAGATTTAATCCTCTATTTGGAACATCATATGGGAAGTCACGCAAAAAGGCAGGAGAAACTCCTGTCTTTTTGCATGAAAAAATACTACCTGTCTAAAATTCAAAATCAGTCCAGGCAAATTGACTATTTGAAATCCCTGCTGGAACAAAACAATATTCCCTTTTGTCTTGATCCTGAACCGGGCAGCCAAATTTAAAAATCCTGCCTGGCATTGTAAAATTCATGCGGGCATCAGCATCATGCAGTTCCTGCGAGTTGATGCCCGCTATATTGCGACGCATCCCTCCCACCAAATACCAGCGTTTCATAGGGATCAGTATTTATTCTCTCCCAAACTGCTCCGCAATCTGATTCCCCTTTTTCAATGCCATCAAGGGCAAATCCTTCCGGGCTTCTCTCCATTCCCGGATAATATCTGGTACCAAACCCCCGCCCTGTCTCGAAATCGTAATAAAGCTCCATTTGAAGCTCTCCGCTCTCTTCATCATAGTACTGATAAAAAGGTGCATCTCCGCAACTTTCCTTCCATGCCTTATCTAACCCACTGTAATCTGACAAATCATACAACTGATAATCCTCAATCAAAGCACATGGCTCCACATGAGCCGCATAAAGTTCCTCATACTTTGCGCCATTTGCAGTATGCTCACATCTTTCTGTTTCCATGTCATAAATCACATAAAAACTTTCATCTCCTTCTTCCGGGATAAAATCCCCATTCTCTGAAAAGACATAAAAATCTATATACATGGAATATTCTGCTTTATCGCCTGATACCTTCCATCCGGTACATTCATGTTCAGTACCTGTACCTCCCACGCCATGCCAATGTCCCAGCACAATAAGTTCGCCTGTTTCTTCGTTGATACCATAAATATCATCGGACACAAGCCAGCTAAGCTGCTGAGAATAAGTAAACACCGTTGTTATACACATTGACTCAGAACCCAAAAACAGCTCCGGAACTCCATTTTTATCAACATCACACAAAAAATAGGAATCATAACCATAGTTTTCTCCAAAATAAAAGGTAAAATAACTAAAGTCTCCATATTTTTCCATTGATGTCCAATCAGAAAGAATCGACTTATACGCCTGGTAGCAGGTACTCCATTCACCTGGCTCAGCCATATCTATCATTTCTTCTTCCTGAATTTCCTGGATGATATTCTCTATCTGTTCTCCAGAATCATTTTGCGGCTGTTCCCCACTTGCCTGACATTCAGCTTTCTTTTCCTCTCCCCGAACAAGCAGCATTTCCAATTCTTCTTTTGCTCCCCTGAACACATTTAGATCAATGTATTTTTCAGTTCCCGCGTATCCTGCCAAAACAGCAGTATCCATATACTGCCAGAAGCTCCATTCTCCTCTCAAAGTAACATCTGGCGGATAATACACATTTCTGATCCACAGAGGATATTCCTGAAATTCTCCCTTGATATACTTATCATAAACTGTGTATGTGGTGTAAATAATTGGCTTTACCTGATAGTGTTCCTCCAATGCCGACAGCATTTCACCAAGCTGTGTTACCACCTCCTCTTTCTTCGGCGGATTATATGCCTTGTCTCCATAAAATTCCACATCAATTACAGGAGGCAGCTTTCCCTCAAGATTACCTACTGTATCTATAAAAAATTCCGCCTGCTTTCTGCCTTCACTGTCAAAACTGAAAAAATGATAGGCTCCTATATAGAGCTCTGTTTTACCAGCCGCCCGCCAGTTATCATAAAAACATTCATCTAAATAACTACTCCCCTCCGTGGCCTTAATAAATGCAAAATCCAAATCCTGCTCCGCCAGCTTCTCCCAGTCGATTGTTCCCTGATAGTGTGATACGTCTACGCCACGCATTTCATATCTTCTGGCAAAAAATGGATTAATTTTTATAATTTTATTTATCAAAAAAATACAGGAAAATATAGCAAATAATAATTCCAGTATCAAATTGAGG
>VSNT01000081.1 GCA_009774465.1 Lachnospiraceae bacterium | reverse complement strand
AGCCCCTAAAACCGCGCCATCCGCAGTCCTAAAGGCTTCCTTAGGGGAGGATATACCCTCCGAGGGAGGATAAGTATTTAATTTATCTGTCGTAATTGTGGTTTCCCGCCGCGGCGCTCCGCTTTGGTTAACCTGTTTAATCAAAGGAGGGGGATTCCATTGATTAGTAGTATTATTACCCCATAAATTTTGCTTTATACACGAATTATAAAAAAATTTTACAATTGGTGAAAATTAGGATATAATGTACGCGAAGTATTTTTCTAAGGATCGAGGAGGAAATTATGGCATTACTTAAAAAATGGCGCGACATGGCCTATTCAGAAACAGCAAATAAAGGGGATCTGCAGAGACTTTGGGCAGAGTATTTTCAGAAAGAAAAAGACATTTACGCGGAGCTTTTGAAAAATCCTGACGAAGTGGTTAGTGGAACGGTAAAGGAGCTTGCAGAAAAATACAGTGTGGACATTATGACCATGACCGGATTTTTAGATGGGATTAATGACAGCTTAAAAGAAGCAAATCCTATTGAAGAGATGGAAGAAGATACAGGTGTAAATCTTGGATTTGAAAAAGAGCTTCTTTATAAAAATATGGTGGCGGCAGGAGCTGACTGGCTTTATGAACTGCCTGAGTGGGAAGAGATTTTTGATGAGGACAAGCGTAAAGCACTTTACAGAGAGCAGAAGTCATCCACCACGGTTGTAAAACCGGATAAGGTATATCCAAATGATCCCTGTCCTTGTGGAAGCGGCAAGAAGTATAAAAAGTGCTGTGGAAAGAAGGGCTGATGGAAAGCCGTATAGAGCAGGCGGTTTCCACTTTTGAAGAAGGATTTACCTGCGCCCAGTCAGTATTTGCCACTTATGCGGACTTGTTTGGGATGGACAGGGAAACAGCGTTAAAGCTGGCCAGTCCGATGGGCGGTGGTATTGGCAGAATGCGTGAGGTATGCGGAGTAGTGTCGGCAATGGCACTGCTTGCAGGATTGAAAGAGGGAAACACAGATCCTGAAAATGAAGAAGGCAAGGAGCGGATTTATCTGTTGACCAGACAGATGGCGGATAAATTTAAGCAAAAGAACAAAACTATCATCTGCCGCGAGCTTTTAGGAATAGAAGGCATGGAGGAAAGTGCAAAACCTTCAAAGCGGACAAAAGAATACTATAGCCAAAGGCCCTGCAGCAGGCTGGTGGCGGATGCCTCCAGGATTATTGAGGAAATGCTGCTTAATAAGGAAATGTAAGAATCATATAGTTAAAAGAGAATAATTACACAGCATTAGAGCGCATAGAGAATCAATCTATGCGCTTTATTAATGCGCAGGCCCCATGCAGAGGAAGTATGCCGCAGAAGCGGCTCATGGGGACGCGCGGTGAGCAGGGAAAGATGGCTCCTCCTTACTCGATTATAATGATAAATATCCCATAAAAAGTGCGACTTGTCACATAGGGTAGAAAAGTTGATATGCAAGGTGGTATGCTGGCAAAGTAAGATTTGCGCAGTTGTATTTCGGGAACAAATTTAACAAATTCAGACATAAAAAGTGCAGATTTGCCAATATTTGCGTATTTTTTTCCATTCATGTCCACTTACTGCAATTCTCTTTTTTTATAAAAAATTTTGTTTTAAAATTAAGATATCTAAAAAAGTAAATACTAAACTTAAGTAATTTTGAAAGGAGCAGCAGTGGTAGCGGAAAAGAAATCAAAGATAGTAAAAAGAATCAATTCACTTACAGCGTTTTTCCGGCGCCTTGCTGCCCAAAAAAAGCACATTAACGAGGAAATGGAAGGAAAGTATTCTCCCTCGCTTATTGCTTTGATTGGGGCATTTGGAGCAGCAGTTTTAATGATTTTAATGCTGTTTGTGCCCAATTATCTGGGAGTTGGCGACGACGGTTCTTTTCACAGAGTAATGGAAGCTGCCGGTTTATCCTATATTTCTGATACAGCGTTAGAGGAAAGAAGTGAATTTTTCAACAGAGTATATCTGCTTGATACATCAAAATATCTGCCGGGAAATGAAATGCGAAACAGTCAGGTTCTGATTGTAAAAGCGGCAGTTAAGCTGGATTGGCTTCTTACAGGAGATAACTATTTTGATATCCGTATGCTGGCATTGATTTATGGTATTTTTTATGTTCCGGCCATTTATCTGTTGATACGTCAGGCATGTATGAGAGTGAAATGTTTTTCAGAGGGATTTGTTATAGGTTTTTTGGGAGTGCTGATTTTTGCAGATGTTGCGTATATTACCTATTTTAACTCCCTGTATCCGGAGGCAGTCTGGTTTATCAGTCTTTTATACTGTATTGCGGGAGCTGTTTCCTTTCAGGAAAAGAGAAGCCTTTTAAAGGAAATAGGCAGTCTTTTTTTAATTGCCGGAAGTGGAATTGTTCTTATGACCTCCAGAGCGCAATGCGCTTTTATAGGCATTATTCTTGCTTTGTATTGCCTTAAGCTTTTGTTTACCCGGAAGGAATGGGGTTTTAGTGTGGTTTGCGTGTTGACAAGCCTTGTTTTAAGCATTATATCCATTGGCGCAATGGCCGGTCTGGAGAGTGATTTTAACCAGACGGATAAGTTTCATGCCATGAGCAGAGGGGTTTTATTTGGCTCAAATGATCCGGCAAAGACTTTGGAAGAATTTGGAATAGACGCTTCGTTTGAACTTTTGGCGGACGTATCTGCTTATGATCCGATTCCCCTTGTAAAGGTGGAGGAAGAAGTTATAAGTGATAATTTTCTAAATAAATATTCCGTATCTGATATTGGAAGATATTATATCAGGCATCCGGAAAAATTTGTACGGATGATAGATATTGCCATCAAATCCTGTTTTGGAATAAGAAGAGACCAGTGCGGAAACTATGAAAAAAGCGTGGGACTTCCAGAGGGAGGCAGAAGTCCTTTCTGGTCGCTGTTCAGTACTTTTAAAAACAGTGCAGCGCCTAAAACAATAGGTTATCTGATTGTTTTGATTATAGCAGCCTGTCTGCTGTTTGGAAAAGAATATTCCCTGCGGCCTTTAGAGGATAAACGAAGTACGGTACTTTTAGACAGTATAGCAGTACTTTTGCTGATTTGCATCAGTCAGGCAGGGGTGACGATTGTCAACAGCGGAGATGCGGCAATGATTCGGCATTGTTTTTTAGTCAGTGCCGGTATGGATATTATGACTTACTTTGTGTTTGCACAAATTGCGCACAGATTAAATATTTTTTAGACAGTTATACACGGGGATTATACGGAAAAGGGGAAAATCAATGGTAAAAAAGAGAACTACAGGGTATTTGCTGCAGGATGCAGGACTGGTACTTCTGCTGTTATGTATTGGAGGGGCAGCGGTTGCAGTAGGAAGTGTAGAAGAGTCCATGAAGCCGGAGTTTTTCATAATGCTGATGGGAACTTTTCTTGCAGTTTTATTGGCCGGATTCAAGCTGACAGGAATTTCTATTGTGGCAGGAGCCTTTGAAATATTATTGTATACGGCTTATAAGCTGTTTTTCTTTTTTACTTATTCAAAAGAAATAGAACCCATTTGCTATGTGTGGGTGGTTCTTCCGCTTTTGTCAGTGGGGGCAATGGCCGCATTCATTTATGGCAGCCGGCAGACCGAACTGGAAAATGACGTGTTAAAAGAGCAGGTGGAGGAACTGGTTTTAGTCAATTCATTAACGGGATTATATAATTTGCGCAGTTTATATATTGATCTTCAAAAGCAGGTGGCTTATTCCGAGAGAAATCATATGATAGTTTCACTTATGATTGTAAAACTCAGGTTTGGGGAGGAACTGAAAAAGGTTCTTTCAAGAAGAAACTATGAAGCCCTGATTCAAAGGATGGCAGTAATTATCACAGATGCTGTCCGACTGGAAGACCGGACCTATTCCTTGGACAATGATGGCATGGTAGGGGTTATTTTGACCTGCGATCAGGAAAACAGCAAGTTTGTGAGGGACAGAATTCGTGCAAATCTGGAAAAAAAGGATGCATTTGCAGGCATTGTGGAGAGGGCAATCAGGGTTGAGGTGAAAATTGCCTGCCTGGAATATGACGAGGAAAAATATGGTTCTGATATGATTTTATTTAAACAGAAGGTGGAAAATGAGCTGCAATATGATGTTTAAAAAATTAACAGGTTTTCTTTTACTCCTTTTCCTTGTTTTTACCCGGCCCCTTTACGCGGATGCAAAGGAGGAAAGGAGTCTTCCGAAAGGAGAGGTGCTTATCATATATTCAGATGATGCATCAAAGGAGCAGATGGAAAATGTGTCCCGTATCGTGGAAATATTAACCTGGGAAGGGGTACAGACCACATTTGCACCGGCGCTTAAATGTGTGGGAAAGATTGATAAGTATGAAAATATTATTTTATACGAGCTGGATACCTGCCCGTCAGGATTAACAGAGGAAATATGGAAGGTGGAGGGGAGCCGGAATCTTTTATTTGTAGGGAACTGTTTTTTGAAGAAGTATCTGGATTACACTCTGCGAAGCGCAGCCTATGACTCTTACGAAGGAGAGGTCGGAACAGTTGTTTATGAACTTGAAGTTTATCAACCCAGGCAGTCGCTGGCAGTAATGGAAAAGCCTGTGTTTTTAAAGAAATATGAATATCAGTCAGGAAAAGTGTTTGCGGGGGCTTTGGAAAAATATTTTTGTGCCAGACAGGGAAGAATTACACATATCAGTGTCAGTGATTTAAGTAATCCCCTGGTACTGTCTGCTTTTACCAGAGAGCTTTCTGTTTGGAGAAAAGAAGGATGGCAGGAATATGCCAGGTATTATTGTATTGATAAGGTATACCCCTTTCAAAATCCTGCCAGACTGTTGGAAGCTGTTAAGGAAGCACAGGAGAGAAATTCTTTTTTCATTATTTCAGTGATGCCTGTTTACAACCATGAGGATTATCCGGCCATGCAGCAGTTTTGCGAGGTATTGAAATACGCACAGGATAATGGAGGTATGATTTTTCTTCATGCACCTGTCAACCAGATGGATTCTTTTGATGTGGATCTGGTAAACGAAGCTCTGTCACAGGCAATAAATGCCTATGTGAAACAGGGAGTTTATCCAATGGGGCTTCAGATTCCGGGAAACTGGATCAGAAACAGCGATACAGTGGAGGTAATGAGCAGGTTTAAAACAATTATGGTATCGGAGGAAACGGATCGTCAGATAGAAGAAGACTGGAACAGGGTATATGGAAATCTGGTGTATCAAAACGACCACCAATGGATTGTGCCTGTAATTACAACTGAAAACGAGGAAAACAGTTGCATTTCAGTTTATGGTTCTTTCCTGCTTCCGGAGGATTTGTGGGGGATATCTCATAGTTTTTACACAAATACAGATACTATGGTATATAAGGATGAACAGATTTACTTAAACGGTATTCCAATGGATAAAACCTATGTGCCTGCTGAGGCGGAAACAGATTTTTCCTATAAAAGGAATCAGCTCCAAAGATTTTCCCGGGATTTGACCAGTGAAAATCATAAACTGCTGGCAGCAGTAATTATTGTAGCTTTATTATTTATTATTTTTATCATTGTGGCAAGACGAAACAACCGCAGCCGCTTTTTCTATGAGGATGAAGAGGATATGGATGAATATTGGGAAAACAAAAGATAAGGAGTTTTTTGTATGTCAATTGCAGATTGTTTGTCCCTTTATGCGATAGCGGCTATTTGGGGACTGATGTTTTTAAATATTTTTTTATCCATAGGTGGGTTTATTTACATGATAAAGGTAAATAAACAGGAAAGGAAAAATCTGGCGGGAAGGCGTACCGGAAAAAGAAAAGCTTCGGAGTACCCTATGGTCAGCATTATGGTTCCCGCCCATAATGAGTGCATCGTAATTCGAAAAACAGTGCTGGCGCTTCTGGATTTTGATTACCCGAAAGACAGGTATGAAATCATTGTGATCAATGATAACTCCTCAGATCATTCAGCACAGGTGCTTAAGGAAATTCAAGAAAAGAATCCTGCCAGAAAGCTGATTGTGATAAATACGGATAATATCATGGGAGGAAAAGGGAAATCCAACGCGCTGAATATTGCCCTGTCAGTGGCAAAAGGAACAGTGATTGCAATTTATGACGCAGACAATACACCGGCGCCGGATGCACTTAGAATTCTGGTGGAAAATCTTATGGAAGATGACAAGTTGGGAGCAGTGATAGGGAAATTCAGGACAAGAAACAGAAATGCATCCCTTCTTACCCGCTTTGTCAATATTGAAACCCTGGCTTATCAATGTATGAATCAGGCGGGGCGGTATTTTTTCTTTAAACTGTGTACCATCCCCGGAACCAATTATGTGATAAGAAGAAATATTATTGATGAAATGGGAGGCTGGGATACCAAAGCGCTTTCAGAGGATACGGAGATCAGTTTCCGGTTGTACCGGATGGGATATTATATTAAATTTATGCCTCTTGCAGTTACCTGGGAACAGGAGCCTCAGAAGCTAAAGCAGTGGTTTAAACAAAGAACCAGATGGGCAAAGGGAAATCTTTATGTGCTGATTAAGAATTTTAAATATGCGTTTGATCCCAAAGCGGGGCCTATGCGTCTGGATGTTTTTTATTATGCACTGGTGTATGTACTGATGCTGACATCGCTGATCTGTTCAGATACCATATTTGTTCTTGGTATTTTAGGATTATGCCACGTGACTTTGGGAGGATTTTCAACTCTGCTCTGGGGAATGGCGGTCTTACTGTTTGTGCTGAATGTGTTGATTACGCTTTCGGTGGAAAAAAATGAATTTAACTGGGAAAGCGCGTTTCTCATACTTTTGATGCTGTTTACCTATTCAAAAATGTGGGTGGCAGTGGTTATAAAGGCGGTATATTTGAGTATTCAGGATGCGGTTTTTGATAAAGAAGTGGTATGGGATAAAACGGAACGTTTTGAAGAGTCACAGTCACAGGATAGAAAGAAAAAGGGGAAAAAGGCATGAAGAAGATATTAATGATGAGGGTAATCACAGGAATCTTACTTACGACATTATTTTTTGGAATGATGCCTGCAAGTACGGTTATGGCAGCGCCAAAGGAAGAAAATGCAGAAAGCAATTCTGAAAGTGAAGGGGAAAATGTTCCGCATGTTATAGATGCAGAAGGAGAGGAAGATTCGGAAAACAGGGATGCGGCAGGAAATGAACCGGAGCAGGAAGTGACTGGGAATGGGGCGGAGACCGGAATGGAAAATGGCCCTGAGAAAATAAGGCTGGAATATGATGAAACCTCCTACATAAAGGATATCTTCCTTTCCCAGACTACTATGCAGGGGATTTATTCCAACTGTGGAGTATACTTTTATGTGCCGGAATATTGGGATTTAAAATATCTGTATGTAGAACTGGAGTACCGGGTAAGCCAGATTATTTCAGAATCCGGCTCCACTTTGACATTTTATTTAAATCAATTGCCTGTCAGCTCCTGCGAGATTGTTTATGAAGGAGGAGACAGTCAGATTGCATATGTAAGGATTCCTGTGGAGCTGGTTCAGAAAGGATATAATTCTTTTATGATTATGGCATATTCCAGTCCCAGCGGGAGCTGTACTGATGCTTTTTCCAGCGCAAACTGGCTTTCTGTTTTAGATACTTCTCATGTTCGGTGTGGATATGAGGTGGATGATCAGGAGAAAAAAATTGCAAATTATCCTTACCCCTTTCTTTCCACGATAAACGAAACAGGAGAAGGACTGATTATTGCAGTTTCGGACAGTGCGGAAAACGGGGAAGTGGCAGCGGCAATGAATCTGATGGCAGATTTAAGCAGCCAGACTTTCGGCTATAATTCTATTCAGGTACTGCTCCTGTCAGATGTAAGTCAGGCGGAAAAAAGCAGCACAATTTTAGTTTCAAGATATGAAAATCTTCCGGCTGATTTGCAAAAAAAGGTGACAGATACAAATGGAATAGAGGATCAGGGGATTGTGGTGCTTACAGAAGATGCGGATGGGGCGCCGCTGCTTATCATCACATCCAAAGATGAAGAATGCCTGATGGAGGCAGTCTACATGCTTATGGATGAAGACAGAGTGTCTCAGGAGACCGGATACATGGCGAGAGTCATGGCAGGAAGCGCACAGTTGGCAGCAGGCGGAAATCAAAATGATCAAATGGGGGCAAGAAATTATACTTTAGAGGAACTAAACGGAGGCGGTCTGGAGTTTGTGGGACTTTTTCATCAGGAGCAGATCATTTACCTTCCATTTTCAGAGGACTATTACTTATCGGAGCAGGGAAAGATTTCCCTTCAATTTAGATACAGCGATAATCTGGACTTTAACAAGTCACTGGTTTCTGTTTATTTGGGAGATATTCCCATAGGCAGCAAAAAGCTGGACAGAGAAAATGCGCAGCAGGATGAGCTTACAGTTACAATACCTGTGGATTTGGCAGGGACTTCAGCCAGCTCCATTAAAATCGCATTTGATTTGGAACTGGAAGATATGGCATGTAGTTTCAAGCAGGATCAAATGCCCTGGGCCTATGTATCTGAAAAGTCCCAATTTTATCTGCCTGTATCCAGTGAATTCAGTTTGTCATTTGATGCAATGCCGCTGCCCTTTAGAAAAGATGGAAAGTTTAATAATGTACTTCTTGTTATTTCTGATAAGCCAACCAGCAGAGAACTGAATCTTTACGGGCAGATCATAGGAATGTATGGAGGCGGCGTGGAGCCTTATGGGACGCTTTATGTAAAAAGAGCAAGTGAGCTTTCAGACAGTGATGGGGATTTTAACATTATAACTGCAGGCACTTATGAAAATAATACTTACCTAAAGGCAATCAATGATAAATTATATTTTTCCTACAGCAATGGGGGAAAAGGGTTTGAAAGTAATGAGCAGTTGATTTTATCAGGAAATTATTCGGAGAATATTGCAATTATGCAGCTTCTGGAATCGCCCTATGCATCGGGCAGAGGGATTTTGGCATTGACGGGCGTTACACAGGAGACATTAAACTGCGCAGAGGAGATCTTAAGAGATGAGAAGCTGCGTTATAGTTTAAGCAAAGACTGTGTGATTATAGACAAGGACCTTGAAGTCAGAAGTTTTCGTTTCCTCACGGATGCGCAAAGGGGAGAAGCACCTACTTTAGCGCAGGCACTGGATCAGAATAAGCAGTCGATTTTATTTACTATTGTAGCAACCTCTGTAATGCTGATGCTGCTGATTGCTGTAATTATTATTTTGCTCCGCATTAAAATGTATCATAAGAAAAAGGATGAAGATTAAATGAAAAAGATAATGGTAGTTTTTGGAACAAGACCGGAGGCAATCAAAATGTGTCCTTTGATAAAGGAGTTAAAAAAACATGGCAAATTTCAGGTGGTCTGCTGTGTGACCGGACAGCACCGTCAGATGCTGAAGCAGGTGCTTGAAGTATTTCACATTTTGCCGGAATATGATCTTGCAATTATGAAGGAAAGGCAGACACTGTTTGACGTAACGGAAAATGTGCTTAAAGGAATGGAAGAGGTGTTGAAAAAGGAACAGCCGGATATTGTGCTGGTGCATGGAGACACCACCACTACCTTTGCTGCAGCTTTGGCGGCTTTTTATCTGGGAATTTTAGTGGGGCATGTGGAAGCCGGGCTTAGAACATACCGTCTGGATTCGCCTTTTCCAGAGGAGTTTAACAGACAGGGTGTAGGAATTCTGGCAAATTATCATTTTGCGCCGACTCAGAAGGCGAAGGATAATCTGGTAAGAGAAGGGAAAGATGAAACACGAATTTTTGTTACGGGAAATACTGTGATTGATGCATTGCAGACTACAATTAAAGAAGATTATTCTCACCCTGTCCTTAACTGGGCAAAGGACAGCAGACTGATTCTTTTAACTGCCCACAGGCGGGAAAATTTAGGAGAGCCTTTGTTTCATATTTTTGAAGGCATCCGGCAGACAATGGAAGAAATAGAAGATATCAGGATTGTATATCCAATTCACAAAAATCCGGTGGTGTGGGATACGGCAAAAGAGGTTTTTGGAGATCATGACAGGATTAAATTAATAGAGCCTTTAGATGTATTGGATTTTCATAATTTTATGAACCGTGCTTACCTGATACTGACTGACAGTGGCGGAATTCAGGAGGAAGCGCCCTCTCTTGGAAAGCCTGTTCTGGTTATGCGTGATACCACGGAACGACCGGAAGGAGTGGAAGCAGGTACTTTAAAGCTGGTAGGAACAGACAGGGAAGTGATACACAGAGAATTCTCAAGGCTTTTGAACGACAGGGCAGCCTATGAAGCCATGAGCAGGGCCTCCAACCCTTACGGCGACGGAACCGCCTGCAGGCAGATTGCAGAAATATTGGAGAAGAGCCTGTAGAAAGATGGAAAAATGGCAGAGGGGAGTAAGGGTTGAAAGAAATACATTTTCAACCTTCCTGATTTGAATACCGCTAAAGCGGCAGAGGGGAGTAAACGTGAAGTTAAAGAAGAACTGGTTTTATTTTTCAGTTGTATCACTTGCAGCTTTGGGAATCTTTTATATCTGTATCTATTGCTTTGTTTCTCTTGGGAGAAATTCCGGAAGCGGAACGCTTATGCAGGGAGGAACTTTTCTTGTTCTTTTGGGAATCTGGCTGTTTCTTCACTTATTTGCGGCAGCAGGGCAAAGGTTTAAACTGGATGAAGTATTATCCCGGGACAAAAGATGGGTAAGATGGGCGGAGGCGGTTATTGTTACAGTGGTGCTTATAATGGCTGCAGGCATCAGGGTATGGCTGACCGGACAGATGCCTGAAGTATATCTGGAGGAGCACAAGGATTATTATGATATTGCGTTGGCACTTTTTCAGGATTCTTCTTTACAGCTTGGCAGCAGATACTGTGACCTGATTGTAGATAAACCCGGCACTTTTGGGTACAGCTATCTGCTGATGAATGCATTTAAGATATGGGGAGAAGGAATAAAGGCCGGAAGATATCTGAACATATTTTTTGCAGCAGGGGGGGCATTTGCGGCATATAAGATTGCCAAAAAAACAGGCGGCAGAGCAGCGGGACTTACCGCATTGATTCTGTGTGCCTTCTGGCCATCCCGTATTTTTGCTGTGAATATCCTGTCCGGTGAGAATGCATTTTTATTTCTGGCACTTTTGAGTATCTGGCTTTTTTTATCATTGGTTATGGACTATGACGAAGAAACCCCGGATGGAGTGCAGGCGGTGATTCTTTATATTGTTTTGGGCGTTCTGCTTGCAGCAGCAGCGGCGATAAGCACATTTTCCATTCTTTTGTTTCTGGCAATGCTGATAGTTTTACTGCCTCAAAAAATGAAGCTTCCTGCAAAACCCGTAAATGATATTCCGCTTATGGTGCGGGCGCTTAGATGGGGATGGATCAGATGTATTTTAATAATAATTCCCTACATGATTACAGTGGGAGTAATCAGCAGTAATATTGAGCTTGCCATTGACAGGGACATTTCTTTTAGTAAAATAGCCTGTGGAAGCAGCCTGTTAGAGGAGATGAATGAAAACTTCATAGAGGAAAAAGATGCAAAAAAACCTAAATTTTTTGCAGACAGGTTTATTAAATTAGTTGAAAATGACGAGTCAGGTATTGAGGGGAGCAGAACACTTTTAGAGACACAGGAAAGTCTTTCAAGAGAGCAAAAAGACTATTTTGATCAAATAAGCGCTTTCAATCAGGCTGTCTATGCTGCGTCTGCATTCCTTTCCCTGCTGTGTCTGTTCTTTTTATTATATAAAGAAGCAAGTCCTTTTTTTCTGTTAGTGCTGTTTTTTCTTCTACTTGAAGTGACGAATTTTCTGACGGGAAGTAAAGGCGAAATACAATTTTTGATGCCTCAAATATTTATTTTGTTTGGAGCTGTGACTGTTGGGTATACTTTTAGAGAAGGCTGGAAAATAAAGGATCGGTCTTTGGCTGATAAGGAATTGCGGGAAAAGGATGAGCAGATGGAGGCCTTTAAAATGCAATTGATAGAAGCGGAGGAAGAAAAGCTGGCAGAACTTAGAAAGGAAGCATATGCCAACGTTTTTGATATGAAAAAGGCCTTACAGGAAGGCCATGTGATTATGACAGTTTCAGAAGCTTATGACAGGGAAGAGGAAAGCGGCGAAAGGGAAATATCGGAAAACGGGTCGGGACAGGAAATTGCAGAAAATCCGGCAGAAGGAACTGACAAAGAAAAGGCGGAAAACATCAGAGAAAAAGAGGAAGCCCCGGATAGGGATGATTTTGACTGGCAATTTACCGAGGAGGAATTAAACAGTCTGGTAGATCAAAACTGGGCGGCAGTTAAGGAGCTTGCAGATAGGAAGAATCAGGAAATTATAAAATAAGAGAAAGTGATATTTGTATGAAGAAATATTCCATAGTTAAGATAGAAAGAATACTGCGGATCATATTTTTGGTGCTGGCGGTCGTTACTGCTGCCGGAGTCCTTATGCTGATTAAAGTACAGAGCACCCGGCCTTATATGACGGAATCTGTCGGACAGCAGGATGTGGAAGAGTATGACTGGGAAAAAGGGCTGTCAGATTCTACCTACTGGCTGCCGGAAAATTGTAGTCTGTACGAGGCAGTACCTGATTTTTCCTTTGTTGATGACAGGGAGCAGAGCCATTTAATCAGTGAGTGGAAGGGAAAAAATCTGGTGGTGGTTTTCTGGGCAAGCTGGTGTGAGGACTGCAGCAGACAGATGCCTTTGATGAGTCAATATGAAAAGCTTGCAAAAGAGTATGGAGAAATTACATTTCTTTACATTAATAAAACCGATGGAAGCAGGGAGACTATGGAGAGAGCAAAGGAGTATTTTGATGACCTTTCTTTGGAAGGAGAGTTGTATTATGATACATCTTTGCAGGCTTATGATATGTTGGGACTGCATAATATTCCAACCACTCTTTTTATTAATAAGGAAGGAAAAATCACAGCCTGGTCCTCAAGTCAGATTGAAAAAACAGGCATATTTGAGGCTCTTTTGAAAAATGCTACGGAGGGCGGAGCTAAAGCAACAGCAGAATTTATTGTGAAATATATGATGGATGGAGACGGAGGAATTCACTCTGCTTATGAGCCGGGAAGTCAGGTGAACATTAATTCGGAAGTGCTGAGTGAAAGCCAGGGGCTGGGGCTTTTATATGCAGTGAGCGTGCAGGATAAGGATTTGTTTGATAATATATTGGGATATATCAAGGCATTTTTGTGGAAAGAAGGATTGGCGGCATGGAGAATGGAAGATGGAAAAGCCGGCAGTGTAAACGCATTGATTGATGACCTTCGAATCTACAGAGCACTTGTGGAGGCTGAAAAGTTATGGGGCGGCTATGCATCAGAAGTCCGGCTGTGCGAGGAAGCTTTGTTGGAGAGAGCAGTTTCTGATGGAAAGTTTGTGGATTTTTATGATTTTCAAAACAGAGTGTATGCATCCAGATTTACTTTATGCTATGGGGATATGCAGGCCATGCAGCTTTTGGCGGAAGGCACAGGAGATTTGGGGGCAGCAAGGGCATATGAAAAAACTTTGGAATTACTTGAAAGAGGACAGATCAGTAATGAATTTCCTTTGTACTACAGTTGGTATAATTATGACAAGGAGCAGTACGAGAAGGATGATTTAAATACTGCGGAAGCAATGATGACACTGCTTCATCTGGCAAGGCAGGGAAAATTAAAGAATAATACCCTGGAGTGGATAAGAACTCAGATGGCAGGAGAAGGGCTTAAAATGCGTTACTCCGTCAAAGGGGAAGTGGTCAGCGGATACAATCAGGAATCAACGGCAGTTTATGCGATTCTGGTAATGATTGCTGACGAAATCGGGGATGATGCATTGAGAGCACAGGCGCTTAACAAAATGGAAAAAATGCACATCATTAATACAGAATTTCCCTACAATGGCGCTTATGGAATGGCAGATGGCAGCGGAATTACCTCCTTTGATCAGTTGATGCCCATGCTGGCATACCGGGCGCTGGAGTTACAGTAGAAAAAGTGTACTTTTATGGGACTGACCGTCTATCGTCAGTCCTTTTTCATTTCATAGGAAAGTGCGTCCTATGAAATAAAGGGGATGCGCAGCTTCGCGCGCGGAACAAAAGCTGCGCTAGCCAGAGAAGTTGGGCGCGGGAGTGTGGGAAGCGCACTTCTGTTCTGGGATTTGAAAAATTTTAAGGAGACACTTCAGAACGAGAGCCGACAGCACAATAAACAGCAAAGCAAAACTAAGCGGAGGGAGGAAGAAATTTAATGTGAATTTTATTGTAAAGATAAGCGTTTTTTTGTATAATTGAAGTGTGGCAGGAGCAGGATATATCATATCTTGTTCCACAAATTTTTAGAAAACGAGGTGGTAAGGTGTCAGACGATACAAAGCAGACACAGGAAGTCAATGTGACACGTCCTATGGCAAAACGTACCGCAAAAAACAGTGTGTTTTTAGACCTTTTCCAAGATAAAAAGAATTTGCTGAAACTGTATAAGACATTGCACCCAGAGGATACAGACGCAACAGAGGATACGCTGGATATTGTAACGATAGACAATGTTTTGACAGATAATCTCTATAATGATTTGGGCATAATGGTAGGTAACAACAGATTGCTTTTGTTGTTGGAAGCGCAATCGAGTTGGACAGTGAATATTTTAATCAGAATACTTCTGTATTTAGCACAGAGTTACCATGAATATTTTGAGCGAACCAGTCAGAGCCTATATAAGAGCAAGAAAGTAAAAATGCCAAAGCCCGAATTGTATGTGATATACACAGGCAACAAAGGCAGAAAACCCGATACAATATCTTTATCGCAGGAGTTTTTTGACGGTGCAGATATTGATATTGAGATAAAAGCCAAAGTCATATATGAGAGCGACAAGGATAATATCATCAATGAGTACATTGTTTTTTGCCAAGTTTTTAACGAGCAGATAAAAGAACATGGAATGA
This sequence comes from Lachnospiraceae bacterium, assembly GCA_009774465.1. Classification (GTDB taxonomy): domain Bacteria; phylum Bacillota; class Clostridia; order Lachnospirales; family Lachnospiraceae; genus Suilimivivens. The sequence goes on along the minus strand of VSNT01000081.1, from coordinate 3,948 downwards.
CAAAACAGGCGGTTACAGAAACAATCCGTATTTGCAAGGACAGAAACATCTTAAAACAGTATCTAAGCAGCAAGGAAGTGGAGGTAGTAACGATTATGATGAGTTTATTTGATGACGAGCAGATTATGAGGACTTATGAAAAAGATATTAAAAGAGAAACTCTAATGGAAAAAGCAATACTTATGTTAAAAAAAGGGAAAATAAATATTGGTGAGGTCAGCGAGTATTTTCCTGAATTACTGGAAAGTGACATAAAAGAAATTGAATCAGAGGTCATGCAGTTAGCATAATCAATCATATCAATCAAAATCAAATATAGTAACAGCGTTAGAGCATATAGGAACTGAAATCTATATGCTCTATTTTGTTGTCATTAAGGGAGGAACAATGAGCGACAACATTCAAATCAACACCACAGGGCGATTAACGCCCTGTCTGCAAAAAAAGATTGATAAGACGACTTACTTAGTCGAGGTACATTTTTCTGATACGAGTACCCAAAGCGTAGAGGACAAGTTAAAGAGTGTCATTCTCCACGACTTAGAGCATGGGAAACAAGGCAGACCAAGAAAAAGTGATGAAAAATGATGAATACGTCCTTGACAAGTAGCAACAGGTGTAACAGCAATGGGAATAGGAATAGGGTTTACACCTTTTTTATATTCTGTTATAATCATATTGTAACAGCCGATTGACAGATATAAAAGGCGGTGATAAGATGACAGACAGTGAAAAACTTGATTTATTGCTTGAAAAAATTGTGGGGCTTGATACTAAAGTAACGGGGCTTGGTACTAAAGTAACAGGGCTTGATACTAAAGTAACGGAGCTTGATACTAAGGTAACAACACTGGATACGAAAGTAACAGGTCTTGAAAAAGATATGATAGATGTTAAATCAGATTTAAGGAGGCTGCATCGTGACGTCGATTTCATTCTTGATGAAGTCGAAAGAGTACATGACATTTTAGACAAATATAAATCAGATAAGGCAGTACATACGGCTTAGTCTCATAGAAAAATTTACTTTACATCTTTGAGAAAGTGGAATAGAATAGAGCATGTAAATAATGTAAACACGTTGACGAGAAGAGTAGGTTGTGAAATGCAGCAGAGAGGAACATCGGATTTGTGCCGGATGCGGAAGGTATCAGGAATCTGTGCTGAAAATGTTCTTGCAGGAAGCTTCTGAAAACTAACTCCAAGTGGCCCCAATCCGGTCCGTATGCCTACGTTACAGGTAAATGAGTGGTTTTCCGAAATGATTCAGGAAAGCAAGCAGGGTGGAACCGCGTATGTTACGTCCCATGCATTACAAAAGTAGTGCATGGGACTTTTTTATGCGTAGGCCCGCATTTGGAAGTTTGCTGCTGACGCAGCAGGCGGGCCACGCGCGAGCAGGGAAGAAAAATCTTCCCCTGCTCGATGCATAAGGATGTTCTACGAAACATGACTGCCTGAGCACGTGTATTTTCAGAAAGGAAGGTTAAAATTATGAAAGAAAAATGGGAAGAATTTAAGACATCACTGACAGATGTTACAAGTATGACAAAGAAAGAGTTTCTTTTAACCATAACAGTCTGCATTTTGGGAGGAATTGTTTTTGGTTTATTGTTTTCTCCCCGAAAATCGATGATGATAGGCAGCAATAACGGAAATAATAACGGAAGAAGTTTATCAGACAGGGACATTGAAGAAGCAGAGAAAAATGCCGATTGGGAAAATGAAGAGTAAGTAACTTATCAGGAAGAATGGAGGAAAATAAAATGAAGATTACGTTAAAAGACGGTTCTGTAAAAGAATATGACAGTGCCAAAAGTATTTATGAAATTGCGGCGGATATAAGCGAAGGGCTTGCAAGAGTTGCCTGTGCAGGGGAAGTAGACGGTGAAGTGGCAGACTTGAGGACAGTAATTGATAAGGACTGTACTTTAAACATACTGACAGCAAATGATCCGGAAGGATTAAGAGTAATCAGGCATACCTGTTCTCATGTCATGGCGGAGGCGGTAAAACGGATATTCCCGGATGCAAAGCTGGCAATTGGTCCCAGTATTGATACAGGATATTATTATGATTTTGAACATGCGCCTTTTTCCAGAGAGGATTTGGATAAGATAGAAGCCGAGATGAAGAAAATCATCAAGGAGGGGAATAAGTTAGAAAGATTTACTCTGCCAAGAGAAGAAGCTGTTAAATTTATGGAAGAAAAGGGCGAGCCTTATAAGGTGGAACTGATCAGAGATCTTCCGGAGGATGCGGAAATTTCTTTTTACAGTCAGGGGGAATTTACAGACCTTTGTGCAGGACCGCACCTGATGAGCACCAGGGGAATCAAAGCCTTTAAGCTGACTTCCTCCTCTGGCGCATACTGGAGAGGAAAATCGGAAAATGCCATGCTCCAGAGAATCTATGGTACAGCCTTTAACAAAAAAGAAGAACTGGCGGAATATCTGGAATATCTGGAAAACATTAAACTTCGCGACCACAATAAGCTGGGGCGTGAGATGGAGCTTTTTACAACAGTGGATGTAATTGGACAGGGACTTCCCCTTTTGATGCCCAAGGGTACAAAGATGGTGCAGACGCTGCAGCGCTGGATTGAGGACCTTGAGGATAATGAGTGGGGCTATGTGAGAACCAAAACTCCTCTTATGGCGAAAAGTGATCTTTACAAGATTTCCGGCCACTGGGATCATTATAAGGAAGGCATGTTTGTACTTGGAGATGAGGAAAAGGATAAAGAGGTGTTTGCACTGCGCCCTATGACTTGTCCTTTCCAGTATTATGTATATAAGGCAACGCAGCATTCTTACAGGGATCTTCCTATCCGTTATGGAGAAACTTCCACGCTGTTTAGAAATGAGGATTCCGGTGAAATGCACGGACTGACCAGAGTTCGTCAGTTTACCATTTCAGAGGGACATTTGATTGTACGCCCTGATCAGATGGTAGAGGAATTTAAGGGCTGTATTGCACTGGCAAAATACGTGATGACTACTTTAGGCTTGCAGGATGATATTACATGGCATCTTTCCAAATGGGATCCGGAGAATCGGGAAAAATATATCGGGGAGCCGGAAGTTTGGAACGAGACGGAGCAGCATATCAGGGAGATTTTGATTGAACTGGGGCTTCCTTTCGTGGAGGATGTGGGAGAAGCCGCCTTTTATGGCCCCAAGGTGGATATTAATGCAAAGAATGTATATGGAAAAGAAGACACCATGATTACCATTCAGTGGGATGCACTGCTTGCAGAGCAGTTTGACATGTATTTCATTGATCAGAACGGAGAAAAGGTACGCCCGTATATTATTCACAGAACTTCTATGGGCTGCTATGAGAGAACACTGGCATGGCTGATTGAAAAATACGAAGGAAAATTCCCTACATGGCTTTGTCCGGTACAGGTAAGAGTCCTTCCTATTTCTGATAAGTATGAGGCATATGCGGAAAAAGTGGGAGCGGAGCTTAAGAAGAACGGAATTTTAATGGAAGTGGATAACCGTTCTGAAAAAATTGGCTTTAAGATTCGTGAAGCAAGACTTGCCAGACTGCCTTATATGCTGGTGGTAGGACAGCAGGAGGAAGCGGATGGAACCGTATCCGTAAGAAGCCGGTTTGCCGGAGATGAAGGTGTAAAGCCATTGGGAGATTTTATTGATCAGATTTGTAAGGAAATCAGAACAAAGGAAATTCGCAGGGAAGAAGTGCAGGAAGAAAAGAGGTAAGGATGAAGCAGAGGCTTAAGTGGGATGATACGACAGGGATGCTTTTGTGGGCAGTGAGCATTGTCCTTTTAAGCGTTTGCGTATTTTTAAGCTTTAGCGGCGATATCTGGTATGATGAACTTTTTACTATGGGGCTGGTAAAACAGCCCCTTGGTAATTTAATTTCAATGACTGCCAGAGATGTGCATCCCCCGTTGTATTATTTACTGCTAAAATT
>VSNT01000080.1 GCA_009774465.1 Lachnospiraceae bacterium | reverse complement strand
GTTATATATTGATAATTACAAATCAGTAGCTATTTGGAGGATAATACCATGATGTATCCTTTTATGACATTGAATGATAATACGGAAATTGTTCATTCCGAAATGAAACCTGACGGAAAAGTAAAGGTATATATTGAAACACCAGATGAAAACTTATGTTTTCGACATGCTTCCTGCTGGCTTCCGGAATATCACTGGGAGGACATATATGGATTTTCTGATGATGATATTACAAGATTTCAGGAAATTATAGAATCTACGGCACATTTGATTATGGAATTTTCACAAGAAGGAGGTTTTGATAATGCCTCAAATCTTTAAAGTTGGTTCTTACTGGGTTTATTTTTGGACAAACGAAAATAAACCGTTAGAGCCTGTTCATGTGCATATATCAAATGGAAATCCAACTGGAAATGCCACGAAAATTTGGATTACCAAAAGCGGAAAATGCTATCTATGCCATAACAAGTCAAAAATTCCGGAAAAAACATTAAGAAATATAATGCGCATGGTAGAAGCGCGCAGTACGGAAATAATTAATAAATGGTACAAATACTTTGGCGAGATCAGTTATTACTGCTGATCCCGCCAATTTTACAGTTATTAATCTATTAAATTTCCCAGTTCTACTTTATAAAGTATAAGCATTACATGCGTCAATTACCATCTTAACTTCATCCTGCGTCATCTCAGGGAACAAAGGCAGCGTCACGCAATGACTCGCCAGATACTCTGCATTAGGGCAGTCCCCTTCTTTATACCCTAAATCCGCATATGCTTTCTGCAGATGGCAGGGCACCGGATAATGCTTATTGCATTCCATTCCCTTTTTGTCCATATAGGCAATAAAATGATCAGGATCTTTTGTAGTGATTACAAACAGGTGGAAAACCGGATCTGTATTTTCCGGATGTACCTGCATGGTAATAAGTGGATTCTTAATTTCATTTATATAACATTTTCCAATTTGTCTGCGTCTGTCTGTCCATTCCGGCAGGAAATTCAGGCTTACACTTAAAACCGCTCCCTGAATTCCCTCAAGACGATAATTATATCCTACCACATCATGATAATACCGCACCTGGCATCCCTGATTTTTTATCGTAGTAATCGCATCATAATATTCTCTCTTATGACAAGTCACACTGCCGCCCTCGCCAAAAGCATATAAGTTCTTTCCGGGATAAAAACTAAAGCATCCCAGTTCCCCCAGGCTTCCTACCATTTTTCCCTGATAAAGAGCCCCATGCGCCTGGGCGCAGTCCTCCACCACATACAGGCCATGCTTGTCTGCAATTTCCTTTACCTTTCCAAATTCAAAAGGCTGTCCGTACAAATGAACCCCTAAAATAGCCTTCGTCCTGTCTGTGATCTTTTCCTCAATTTTATCCGGATCAATCTCCCAGGTGTCCTTGGTACAATCCACAAATACCGGAACCGCACCTGTATAAGTAACTCCCCAGGCTGTTGCTATATAGGTATTGGCCGGCACAATCACCTCATCCCCATGTCCAATTCCAAGGGCCATCATTGCACAGTGCAGTGCGCTGGTTCCATTGTTAACCCCCGCCGCATAAGGCACGCCACAGTAAGCTGCAAACTCCTTATCAAACTGATCGGCAAACCTGCCGCCTGAAAAGGCAGTTTCCTCACAGACTGCCTCAATGGCCTCCAAATATTCTTTCCTGTGTTTTTGAAAATCCCTTGACAAATCTATTCTTTTCAGCATTTTTTCACACTTTCTTTCTTAAATGTTTTTCGAAGTCTCCAAATCTGTACCAGATAATTTTTTATTGTCTTCCAGACTTTCACCGTGGTGTTATAATCTTCCTGCCATACCACTGGCATATCGTAAATTACAACCCCCATTCTCTCAGCCCGAAGTAAGAATTCAATGGTATAAAACCACCCATTGTCCTTCCCGCATGCCGCCACCAACTGCTTTGCTGTCTCTTTACGCAAAAAAGTAAATCCACATACTGCATCCGTGGCCTTCATATGGAAAACCGCTTTAAGTAAAAACACCAGCCCCATAGAAGTAATCTTCCGGTACCATTTCCGCCCTTTTGTGTCGGACTCTTTGGCAAACCTGCTTCCATTTACATATTCAAGCTCCGGGCGGGTTTGAAACAGCTCTATAGTACGTCCCAGATATTTAATATCCGTAGACAAATCTATATCCATATAGCCTACCAGCGCGCATTCGTTGATTTCAATTCCTTTTCGGAAGGCAACTCCTACCCCCCTCTCACCCACTCTCACATAGGAAACCTCCGGATACTTTTCCGCCAGCGCCATGCCGATTTCGGGGGTTTCATCCTCCGAACCATTATCCAGAATCGTGAGCTGATAAGGAATGGAAACATTTTCTTTCAAATAGTTCATTGTCCGGTCAATTCCACTTTGCAGCCTTAACCGCTCGTTTAGCACCGGAAATAATAAATGAATGGATAGTTCTTCTCTGCTCAATTTTTTACCACCTTTTCTATATCTGAAACCAGATATCTCTGCTGCCTGAAAATTAGATTCAGTAAAACAGATAAATATTTTAATATAATTGTAAGAAGCGCAAATACTCCAAAAAATCCAAATGCCAGAAAACTCATAGTGGAAAGCCATCCCTCCACCGTACTGGTGCCACTTAATATATCAGAAACAATATAAATTCCCATTCCCACAGTGAGCAGCAAAAATATCCCGCACACAATAGCGGAGATGCGCTCTAACGCATTGGTAAAATAAATAAAGGAATCCAGTGCCAGCGTAGTCCTCTCTGATGCCACTGTTTTATTCTTTATCCTTACATTTACATCTTTACTATGATAGCTGATTGTTGCAGTATTTAGTCCGCAGTTCATGTAAACCGCTTTCCTGTAAGGAATATACTGCCCCATTGATTTAATTCTGTTGATTGCCCGTCTTGACACAATTCTGAAAGTCTCCGGTCCAATCTTTCCCTTCCCTCTGCTGGTCCTGTTATAAAGAGAATAAAAGACACGGGAGGTCAAGCGCAGTTTTCCCTTACTGCTGGCTGCCACAATGTCATTTCCCTCAATCAGCTTATGGTAGACTTCCATGATTACTTCCGGCTCATAATCCACAAAAATATCATCAAATTCATAGACAAAATCTCCGATTGCAATATCCCGTCCTGCATTCATGGCGCCTTCCAGCCCGTGAAAAAATCCCATGTGCACCACGCTGACCATCGCCTTTATCTGTTTTGCTTCCACATAGCTTTTTAATGTCTCCACCGTTCCATCGCTGCAGGCGTCATCCACGCAAACCAACTCAAACTGTTCGAAATTTTCCTCATATACCGGGAGAATGGTATCCAGGAAAAATTTTAGATAGGATGCCGCGTTGTGAAGATATATTACGATAGAAATAAATTTCTTTTCCATGATTTTTTGTGCCTTTCTTTGGAATTTTTATTTTAAAAGCAGGCTTTCGAGAATCTTATGACAAATTTTCTATTCAAATCCTGTATGCCGGACATTTCGCCAAGCCCAGTAAAGCAGAAAACACTCGGATATTGATCCTCCTGTTTTCTATGGTCTTGTCTTCATGGCATAAAAGGCTTTTCATAGAAAATTTGCCATAAGATTCAGGAAGGTTACGGTTGTAAAAGTAAGTATTCGTCCAAGTCGTAAACTGTGTTGATTTTTCCGGACAGGACGCTGATGAATGTTGGCTCACTGCTCATTACTTTGATGGCAGTCGGTCTGGAGTCGTCTACTTCTGAGGCTTTTAGGATGGGTTTCATGGAGTATAGGGACTCCACGTAGGAATATGCGTATTCCGGTTTCATATATTTGTCGGCCAAGTGAGACATGTAGGGCCATGCGGAATCCGGCCTGCTGGCGCATTCGCTGCAGTTTCCAAGGTGATCCGGGGTACAGTAACCGGCGCCTGCAAGGTTTTGGCAGGAGAACACCGGTTTTTGGTCATAACAGGTCATGTGAGGCGTAAAGGTAACTGAGGTTAACGAATGCAGGCCTGTTTTTCCAAAGGGCATAATAGAGAAAAAGGGGCCATCCATAACTGTAATACCTGTGTTTTTCAACTTGTCCGACGGTTTACATAAAATAATTTCACAGAGCTCATATTTAATGGGAAACAGCTCCTTTTCCATTCCTGTCACTTTATCAAGAATCTGGTTCACAGAAGCATAGGATGCGTTCAGCACATAAGGTGCTTCATAAGCACTGCCATCCTCCATTTCCACTGTAAAACTTTTCTTTTGTTTCACAATTTCCTGAATGCGGGCGCCAAACAGCATGTCCACATTTGAGTTTTCCGTAAGCTTTTCCTCATAAAACTTCCGCAAAATTCCTGCATCATAGGTATATTCCTGGGTTAAAAATGCTCCGTCGCACATCCCGGGATTAAAGTATTTTGAAACAGGCGCCTCTTCACATTTAATTCCTGCTGCCCTGCAGAATTCCCGAAACTGCCCTGCACTTGTCCATGAAAATTTATCCGAAGTGGCATAAATCTGCTCAAACCTGTCATGAATGCAAAAGCCAAAGTCCTCCACAAACCGCCTGAAATACCCGGCAGATTTCACTGCAGTGGTAAGGCTTCTGGGATAATGATAGCCCATGTGTACTCTTGCCTGATTAATGTAAGTTGCCCGCTTAAAAGGCGCATCATCATATTCCAAAACAAGAATTTTCTGTCCCCTGGCCGCACAGAAAGAAGCAGCATATAGTCCGTACAGACCGGCCCCTATCATAATTTTATCATAATGGTTAATCATACTTTACTGCTCCTTCGCCTTAAACCCATCTTCAATCTCATTCCCCATCAGCGTACTTCTCTCAAGCATAGGTCTATAACAGGTTCCCGGGAAAACATGATAATCGTTAATCTCCCCGCTCTTGGGATAGTAAATGAGATTTCCGTTTATTTCACAGCTTCCCACTTCCGCCCTGTCATAATCCTTCTGCGCCAAATAGTAAGGCTGTGTCAGGTTTTGCTTCACAAACACACCGGCGTCCGTAATATAATGATCCCAGTAAGGGCTCACTGATACCAGAATGCAAAAAAACAGGCTGCCTGTTATAATACTATATAATCCTCTCTTTTCCTCACTCAGCCACTCACCTGCCGCAAACATGATAATTGCAAATAAAAATGCAAGACCATAGCGGATAAAAGGCGCCATAAAAAACCAGGCGGCAAGACATCCGACCACTACCATTTCCAATGTAAATAAATCCCACCTTATTTTTTTATGCTTTAAGCTCTTTGCTGCCCACTGAATTACAAGTAATAATCCTCCAAGACACACAGCTCCAAGCAGCATCTGTTCATAACGCTCCTGTCCTTCCCACCAGATGGGAAGCCATTTTGATATGGGGCAGTCTATCTTATTTACATCATATAAGCATCTTCCCCACACCTTAATCTGATTGGCATCAACCAGCAAATACTCTTCCGGAATTTTCCACTCCACCTTAAAAAGATCAATTCCATTAAAAGGATATAAAAGCCAGCCTGAAATCAAAAAATTCCTGATTAAAAAGGGAAGAAGAATCACAACTCCGCTGCCTAAGTAAATTCCTGTTTCCTTCCAGCGCTTTTCCTTCACAAGATACACTGCCGGATAAACAGCAACCAGCACAAGCAGACCGGCTGAAAATTTTAATGTAGCTACAAATACTGCGGCCACAGCCAGCAGACAATATATCGTCAGATCCTTGTCCTTCTCCACATTCTCACACCAGGCAGTTAAAATAAACAGTACAAAATACATAGTGGCGTAATCGGATGCCGGCGACATACTTCCTGTCAAATTAACTAATGTGTAAAATAAAACTGCCACTCGCATCATATCTGAAATATGACTCTTATGGGTTTTAAACGCTTTTAACCCATGAAATGCATACAGACACATAACCACCTCTATAAATCCTGTGGTGGTATGAAGGGACCTGCCAAACAGCCAGTTTAAACTGAAAATAGAAGCAAAAGCAAAATATGCGCTGTTATAGGCAAAATGAAGCTGAAGATTCCCCATTCCCTTGATCAGGCCATACTCTTCATACAGCCTGATTGCCTGGGCATGATAAATATTTGTGTCCGTATGAAAAGTACCCCTGGATGTAAAAAAAGCAATCAAAACAAGAAAACACAGATAGAAAAAACCTTCCCATGAAAGCAAAACAGGTTTATATTCCTTCCAAAGCCTGGCCAGTCTCTTTCTTTGAAAACAGCCGGACAAAATTGCTGCTGCCAGCATCACCAAATGAGCAATGCATCCAATCTTTCCAATCAGACTGAAAAATTCCACATATACGGTAATCCCAACAATTCCTGCTGCAAGATACTGCGTCAGAGTAAATTTTTTATCCTTATACAGGCCTAAAATGCCTGTTCCCACTAGCAAACATATGAAAAATAGATAAATCCAGCTTAAAATTACTGCCGCCATTTTATGCTCTCCTTAAATGACATACAAAACTACAAATTTCTTATACTCCCCCGGAAAGTATATCTCCTAAGTCCTAGTCACTCCAGTGTAGAAAAATTATAGTCGGAAATATAGATAGAATATTTGCCAATAGAGGATGCAAACTCCACTTCCCCCTTATGTGCCTCAAGAAACAATTGAAAGCTTTCCGCTTCTGCTTCCGTAACAATATACGCTGTTTTATCCTCAAAAGGCACATTGGGTACATACCATTCTGTGCTGGACATCCATTTACAGATATCCATTTTTTCCACCGACGCCACCGCTGCTGCCTGCACTTTTCCATTTGTCAAAACCGTAAGCGTATTTGCATTTTCAAAAGTTGCATATGCAGTATGATAATCATTTTCTACCAGATAATTTCCCACTTGGCGCAGTTCCGTAGCTGGCGGTTCCTGTGACCGGAGAATGGGCAGATACACCGTATAGACATTGATCACCGCATAAACTGCAATCAATAATCCTCCCAACACTTTCCAACCCTGCTTTAATCTGCGCCCCGCCAAAACTGCTGCAAATGCCATTGCATAAACTAACAGAAAGTAGTATCTTTCCGTATCTTCAAAGGTAGTAAAGGAAACAATCAATGCTGTAACCACCGGCGATGCACAAATTACCAGAAATCCCCATTCTGCTGCCGCAATCTCTTTCCTTTTCCACATACGCCATAAAACGCCTGCCAACAGATAAAAAACAGCAAGCAAAAGTACCACCAGGCAAACCTTCCCCAAAATATTCACCTGGTCAAATGATGTCGCCCTTCTCATATCAGGCAGTACCACCGTAACCAGCTTTTTCAATCCATTTCTGATATTTCTGGAAAAGGTCTGTCCCGTTGAAAACGGAAAACAGGTCCCAATAAAACTGAAAACCAATAGCCCTGCCACCCAAAGACTTAGTATACGGTCAGCTTTTTCTCCTTTTGCACCATCAATCCATGACTTAAGTATATGCCCCCCCGTCGCTGCCTTTCGGCTGATTCCCCGGTAAATCACTCTTATTGCTTCCATTCCAAACAGAGGTCCGTAAATGACCAAAATCCCTCTGACACCCTGTATTCCCAGGCACAGTGCAAGTGCCAGGCTTAAAATAACAGATGTTATTTTAATTTTTCTTTCACGAATAACTTCTACATAAATCCCTAACGTATAAAACATAATCGCTGTATGAATAGCATAATAACTGGCAAAAAGATATAATAATTCTAAAATTGCCATATTAGCAGAAAGAGCCAGTCCTAAAAAAGCAAGCAGCATGGTCTCTGCCCTTTTCAGCTTTGCTTTTTTCCCAAAATAAAAAATACCCGCCATTATAAAAACTGTCATAAGGCAACACGCCAAACCTTCTGATAATACCATATTTTTAGTCAGTCCATAAAACAGGGCTCCAAAGTTAGGCGTTCCGATGATTCTTGTTTCAGCGGCAATATACCATGATTCCGGAATAACTTCCTTGCTTGTCCAGATCAGTCTGCCTAAAACCGTATCTGATGCAAGGTCTGCATTTAACATATAATTAAAATGAAAAATATTGGTACTTATGATAAGTAATAAAAAAATAAATATTCCTGCCGCCAGCAATAATTCTACTGCTTTATTTACTCTTATATGTTGATTCATATTTACATCAATCCTAACCACTTTCGCACAGCTTTAAAAAATGTCATATCGTACAATGGCAGATAAACTGCCATTAAAATACAATATAATATGATTCCCAGGCATCCAAAGATTCCTGCGTATTTTAAATTATACCATTTGTTTTGCTCTGCTGCCAATGGAAAAACACCAATCAGTTCGGGGGCAGAAGAATCATCCTGCTGTGATATCTGTATATCCCTCTCAGTAATTCCGGTTAACGGTTCTTTGCTTTCTTTTCGCGCTCCCAGCACACTTCCAAGCATCGCAAGCCCCATCACAATCAGAATTCCCAAATATATTTTTTCCTTTAGAAACTTCAAGTATTTTTTCATTGTATCGCCTCATCATCTAATATATAAACACCATAATCACCTTTGCTTGCCAGCAATTTATATTCCTTTCCATTTACATATTTCATTGGCGCATAAACGATCAATCCGCTGTCATCCTTCCGCCCCAATAAATCTTCTCTTACAATGCCTTTCTGTTGAAAGTCTGCAAGTGGAATTTTCTTAAATTCATCATAATCCCCAAATTCAAACCAATGATGCTGAAATAAATTATTTTGATATTCCTCAATAAAAATACAGTCATATTGCTGATGCTCCTGTGCTACATTTCTAAAATTGGCAGCAACTCTGCCTCCTTCCAGATAGACTTGCGCCCAATTTGTGACTTCAGATATGGAAAGCACCACAATTACACATATTACAGCAATCCCACTTGTCAACATCTCTTTCCTTTTTTGGGGAACAATTCTTTCTATAAGCCCCAGCAATACCATAGAGAACCATAAAATAAAGGTTAAAAATAAAGGCGTCATATAATACCAGATATTTTCATCCAGAGTAAAAATAATCAATGAATAGATAAGACCGCTTCCAAACACCATTACATGAAACCGGCTTAAATTTGGTTCTTTGGACTTGACAGTTTTTCTTAAAATAATTGCACAAATACAAAGAACTGCAACTATACCAATTGCAATCAAACCTCTTCCGTTAAACAGCCGATAATTCAGAAATTGAATATATGCCTTAAATTTTTGCAAAGACCAGGGAGTAATTTCAGTATGTTTTGACATTTGATTGAAAAAAATATGCCATATAATCCAGGGAAAAAGAATCCATGAAGCAGCAACTCCTATAATTCCTGAGTAGATATACCAAAATAAATTATATCTTCTGCCCTTAAACAACAAATAAATTATTGTAAATATCGTCAGTGAAAATGCATATACATAAAAATAATAATGTGCCTGCGTACCAAGAAATACACAAACTGTCATTTTTACAAGATCAGACTTTTTCCACTTTTCATTTGAAATAAAGTTCCAATGCATATATAAATACCAAAAGCAAAAAAAGGCCAATGCCATATACATACGCGGCAGAACATACAATTCCTGCATTACCACCATCAGGAAAAGAAAAGCAAAGGGAACAATTACATAACCTGCCCTACTATATAATTTCCTGAATAATCTAATTATAAGAAGATCTACTGCACACAAAAAAATCAAATTAATGATCATGGTATAAAGATTAGAATATTTGTTTGTAAATAAAGAGCAGACAGTATGAACCAAAGAATAATATAATAAAGGATGATTATCAATTCGTTGGTGAAAATATACGGAAGAATAATTAAATTTGTCATAGTCCTCGACAATATAGCTTTCCCTCAAAATATGAGCATTTATCCATCCGTTACTCTGTGGCAATTTTTTGTAAGTGTTATCAATATACTCAAATGAATATGGATTATTTGCCAGAGTATAGGTAAAGATTCCATCCCCGCCAATTTGGGCATACGTCTGCAGCCAAAATGTCAATCCAACGTGAATGAGCATGACTATTATGACATAACACATTCTTTTACTTTCTTTAACATTTTTTAAATTTAATAGCTTTCCAATTTCTATTTTTCCCATATTTCTAATCCCAAATCATAATCCGCCAGGACAAGCTGATAATTTTCTTCTAAAAAATCCTTCAATGCATCATCATATCCCATATGAATTTTCAAGCAATATATCCTGTTAAAATTAAGCAGTTCTTCCTCTGTCCACTGCTCATAATTCTTATAAAATCTGCTTTCTTCTTTCTCGTTAATCTTCCCATCAATAATATTTGCAGGTGCTTCAATACCTCTTTTCACAAAATAATAATCTATAAATCCATCCAGCGCACAATATCTGTTAGAGCCTACCAATGCGGTATCATCACTCCACAGTGTTCCCTCTCCAACTAAATATTCTGACAAATATCTAAACTCCTGACGCGGCTTTCTTATACTGATATATGCTTCCTTATAACAAATCAGAAAATAGAAACACAGCATCAATGCTATGCCGCTCCTTGCCACAACAGGTAAGCTCTTTTTCAGCCATCCTTCCTTCAAATGCTGCGTTATTTTTTCTGATATAACAATTAAATATTCTATTCCCCATGACGTTATTATTAGTATTTGTGGTGCAACCACCATGAAATAGCGCTCTACATATAAGGAACCTTCCGGATTAAGATAAGCGCTGTAAAGAAATACTAATCCTATCACCCATCCAATTGACAGAGTACAAATGCATCCTAAATTAATAATTATATTGCTTTCCGTATTCTTGTAAAAGAGACTGGTAACTGCTTTAATACATAATGCCCCCCCTGCTGCGAGGCAAATATACCATAAAACATGTCTGCCGCTTAAAAAAAACAAAACCGTCCACAGCATATTCTTCCACTGTGGAACTTCTGCCCAAAAATCCTGCAATTCACTTGACTTACTTACAAATGAAATGATAAGCCAGGGACAATATGCCAGTAATCCCAACGGATAGCACAGCAGCACCTTCCATGAATTTTTTTTCTGAAAAATCAAATACAAATCTGACAGACCATAAAAAGCCAGCAAAACACAGGCGAACCAATGCGTCCACAAAAACAAAGCTACCGCTATCCCATAAACGAACAGCGTTTTTTTGTTTTCACATAATGTTTTTTCAATATATGCCCATACGGAAAATGCTGATAGAAAGAATACCAAGCTATAGCATCTGACCTCCCAGGCTCCCTGCCAGATTACTGCACCTGAACTGCACCCCATACAAAATGCGATGAGACCGGCTCTTTCACCTAAAAGTCTCTTAACTGCTGCTGCCAAAAAAATAATTCCTCCCATGCAAAACAAAATAGAAGGTATCAGTAAAAATTGCTCGCCATATGGCATAATCCGGTACCAAAAATACAATATTGCTGAATACAGCGGCAGATTAGTGTCCAGATACAAATAGGTTTCAAACATTTCTTTTAGGCTGAGTCCATTCTTAATATATCCTATAGATGATAATTCATCCGCCCATAAAGATTGGACATTGGCATTCACAAATGTAAAAACAGCAAACCAGATCAACAATACTATCTCAATATATAAATATAATCGTTTCTTCTTTTCCGTCATTTTCACTACTCCACTTTCAGCAACCTGAATTTTTTACCATTTACTATAATAACACAAAAGTGCCAACACGCAAAGCGCATTGGCACATCTTTATCCAGCTAATTATTCTTTGTTTCCTCATATTTTAATATTAATTTAGTAAGCGCATCTGCATAAAGCTGTCTGCCTTTATCCGTAAGATGAATTCCATCCTCCAAATATTCATCCGCTGTATAACCGTCTATCCCCAGATCCTGATATGCGTTATAAAAAAGCACCTGCTGACTGTTTGCAACATATTCACAGCTTCCTTTATAGTCAAACAACGTTCCATAACCATTATTAATGGTGTTCCCATCTCCTATCATCCAATCCCCATTATAAAACTGTGCATAAGTTGGAGAGCATAAAATAATCGTCGCATCAGGAGCTATACTTTTCAGGGTTACTACGGAATAATTCAGCGCACCTACGTAAGATTTCGTACCTGAAGGTGCCTCATCCGTAGTAAGCGGATGTGTATTAAGAAAATCGTTCATCCCATACTCCACCACAAAATAGTCTGTCTTGGAAAAATCTATATCGGGATCATCCAGGATTGCCTTAGTTGTAGTATCATTTACAAAAATATCCGTAGGAATGTTTTTCGCCATTGCGTTTACCACGCCTACCAGGCTCCTTGACGTCCAGTCTTCATAACCTGTATGCTCATCCCATTCAACTGACGCACATGTTCCTCCTATTGCCAGATTATAACCATTGGCATTGCACTGGGCTGCTGTTCTGCCCGGGACTCCGGTGCCATCCCTGTTATTATCAAAGATACTGTCCCCAAGAAAGACAATCTGCAGCTTCCCGTCATCATATTCTACAGGTTCTTCCTGTACATCACTTTTCTCCACTTCCGGCTCTACCAGTAATGCCGGATCTATATTTGCATTTTCCAGCGCCGGTGTTGCCACAGGTTCAGGCGTTGGCTGCTCTTTTTCAATTGTCTCACCGGTTTCTGTTAAGATTACGTCATCTGATACAACATCTTCTCCTGCACTCTTTTCCTCCGGTTGTTTGCTGCATCCGCTCAGCAGCAAAGCTGCCAGCATAACCCCTGTTAAAAAAACTGGCACTTTAGATAATTTTATCTTTTTCATATTTAAAACTCCTCACTTTTGCTACTTTCTTTTTGATTTAAATAGAATAACATATTTTTAATTTTAAAACATGTTTTCAAATACATTTTAATATTTTTTATGCTAACCTTAAAAATTTCTTAATAACTTTCGTTTATTATATTTTATTCAAATCTATAATGAATATTACAAAACTATTGTCAACCACATTGCCAAAGCTAATTTTTTCCTATATACTTAAGTTTACAAAACTTGGACTTTATGCAGATAAGGAGTTTAAATTTTATGCAGGAAAATCAAACTCTTTCTATCATTATCCCTTCTTACAACGAGCAGGATAATATAGAAAGGACTTTTCAAGCTATAAATGAACTGTTAAAACAAAAAACGATTCCCTTTGAAGTCATTTTTATAGATGATGGTTCCAAAGACCTGACTTACCTTAATATTATGAAGCTGTCCCAAAACAATTCAGAAGTAAAAGGTCTGTCATTTTCCAGAAACTTTGGAAAAGAAGCGGCCATTTTTGCCGGAATTGAAGCTGCCTGCGGCGCCTGCTGCGTGGTAATGGACTGCGATCTGCAGCATCCCGTTTCTCTGTTGCCGGAAATGTACCGTCTATGGCAGAAGGGGTATGAAGTTGTGGAAGGCGTCAAAGCGTCCCGGGGAAAGGAAAATCCCCTGCACACGTTCTGTGCCAACAGCTTTTATCATCTTATCAGCAAGGCGACCGGCATTGATATGTCCAAAGCTTCTGATTTTAAGCTGATGGACCGCAAGGCTATGGATGCCCTTCTTTTAATGCCCGAACGTGCTCCCTTTTTCCGCGCCCTTTCTTCCTGGGTAGGCTTTAAGTCGGTTACTATCCCTTTTGAAGTCCAGGAACGTGCCATCGGCACTTCAAAGTGGTCTATATGGAGCCTTACCAAATATGCAATTCAAAATATTACATCCTTTTCCGGTGCACCAATGCAGTTTGTAAGCCTGATGGGCTGGATCATGTTCTTTGCTTCTATTGTTTTGGGGATTCAATCGCTGTACAAATATTTTTCCGGTAATGCACTGGAAGGATTTACCACAGTGATTCTGCTCCAGCTTATTATCGGCAGCGTCCTGATGATCAGCCTGGGAATTATTGGACATTATATATCAAGAATTTACAACGAAATTAAGGCAAGACCAAGATATATTATAAGTAAAAGATGCGGCTGTTAGATTTATTTAACAGCCGCATTTTTTATCGTCCAATACTGTAATACTCAACACCTTCGTTTTTCATTTCAACAGGATTATATAAATTTCTTCCATCATATACAAGAGGTGTATGCATTTTCTTTTTAAATTCTTCCGGCCTGACCGCCTTAATTTCCGGCCATTCCGTAAACACAAAACAGATATTGGCCTTATCCAGTGCCTGTTCCACAGAATCAACATAATTCATAGATCCCTGTTCAATTTTTCCTTCCGGAAAAAGCTGCTTTGAACGCTCCACGCCCTTGGGATCGTAGGCATAAATATCTGCACCTGCAGCCAAAAGAAGTTTTAAGTTATCAATAGAAGGGGCCTCTCTAAGGTCATCTGTCCCGGCCTTAAAGGTGAGTCCCAATACTGCTGCCTTTAGGCCACTGAATGAAATCATCCGCTCTTTTGCCTTCTCAAACAGTCTTGTTTTTTGTGCGCTGTTTACATCCACACAGGCTTCCACTGTCTTTAACTGGTAGCCATGCTCCTTTGCCAAAAACTTAAGCGCCTTGGTATCCTTCGGGAAACAGCTTCCGCCAAATCCGATTCCTGCATTTAAAAATCTGGCCCCAATCCGCTCATCATAACTCATACCCTTTGCCACATCTGTAATGTCAGCCCCAACCAATTCACATAAATTGGCAATATCATTCATATAAGAAATCTTTAATGCCAGAAAATCATTACATGCATACTTGATCATCTCCGCCGAGCGGCGTTTTACGGAAACAATGGGAAGTCCAAAGGGTTCATATATTTTCTTAAGCAGCACTTCTGCTTCCTTGCTTTCCGTCCCAATGATAATTCTGGCAGCATGAAGAGTGTCATGTACTGCCGTTCCCTGTGCCAGAAATTCAGGATTAGATGCCACTTCTACCTTAACCTTATGTACCAGAAAATCTTTAATAAACTGTTCTACCTTATCATTCGTTCCAACTGGTACCGTGGATTTCACTACCACCAGGCAATCCTTTTCTATGGTTTCTGCAATCTGCCTGGATACAGTGGCTATATAACTTAAGTTTGCACTTCCATCCGGCATTTCCGGTGTTCCTACACCGATAAAAATTACATCTGCATCCTTATACGCCTCCCTGTAGTCTGTGGTATAATGAAGCCTTCCTTCCGCATTGTTTTTCTGCATCAGCTCCTCTAATCCTTCCTCATAAATTGGGGAAATTCCCTGACGCATGACTTCTACTTTCTTTTGATCCACATCCACACAGGTTACATTGTACCCTTTTTCTGCAAAGCAAACCCCAGCAACCAAACCAACATATCCTGTTCCTGCTACTGCTATTTTCATCTTTATCCTATCCGCGCGCTGCGACGCGCTCTTTAAACGTCAGATGCACTCTTTGCAAGCCATCCTTAATCAACAGGCTGAATGCGCATTTTTATTCAGCCTTATTTCCATGTGCCTGCTCAAGCAGGCGCTTAATTTTTATACTGATAATAAGACAGAAACCATTCTGCAAACCTGCCAAGCCCCTCTTCAATGGTAGTGGAAGGTTTAAAACCGTAATCATCCATCAGCTCCTGCACATCTGCATAAGTTTCATACACATCCCCCGGCTGCATGGGCAGATATTCTTTCCTTGCCTGCCTGCCAAGACATTTTTCCAAAACTGCAATATAATCCATAAGTTTTTCCGGCCTGTTATTTCCAATATTATATATTTTATAGGCCGCTCCGTTTTCATCCTTTGATGGCGGATTGCAAAGGATATTCTCAATTCCCTTTACAATATCATCAATATAGGTAAAGTCACGAAGCATATCTCCATTATTATAAATCTGAATCGGTTCGTCCGCCATAATTTTTTTTGCAAATTTAAAATATGCCATGTCCGGCCTGCCCATAGGACCATATACTGTAAAGAAACGAAGTCCGGTAAGGGGAATCTGGTACAGTTTACTGTAGGAATATGCCATCAATTCATTGGATTTCTTGGTGGCTGCATACAGGCTTACCGGCTGGTCAACCTGATCCTTTGTGGAAAATGGGACTTTTTTGTTCCCCCCATATACAGAACTGGAAGAAGCAAAAACCAGATGCTCCACCGGATAATGCCGGCATGCCTCTAATACATGAAAAAATCCCACAATGTTAGATTGAATATAGGCATCCGGATTATCAATGCTATACCGCACGCCGGCCTGCGCCGCCAGATTTACTACGACCTGCGGCTGGAACTCCTGAAACAGATTAAACACTGCTTCCTTATCTGCAAGATCAGTCTTTACAAAGCGGTACCTGGGGTATTCCTTAAGAATAGCAAGCCTGCCCTCTTTAAGTGAAACCTCATAATAATCATTTAAATTATCAAGGCCTGTTACCTTGGCTCCTTTTTCCAAAAGAGCTTTAGATAAGTAAAACCCTATAAATCCGGCTCCTCCGGTAATGAGATAACGTTTGGATGAATCCAGTTCTTTCATTTTCTATTTCCTTTCTTTTATAACAAATTGGTGAAGTACCCTGCATGTACGCAAAATATCAACAACAAAAGCTCCCTTAATTCCATTATCTTTCAATGCTCTGTGCCCTTCTTTTAATGACAGCAAATAGCTTCCTGTATTTCCCGTACTGGTTCCGCCATAGTACATTCTGATAATAACTTCGGGCAGATACGCCAACTGATTTTCTTTATCCTTTAAAAATCGAATCATAAATTCATAATCTGCAGCAATCCGATATTCCGGATTGTAAAGGCCATATTTCTCATATATTTCTCTTTTTAAAAACAAAGTGGGATGTCCAGGCATCCACCCTGAATGTAAACTTTTCTGTGGTCCCATCTTCCAATATCTTACCACTTTTTCATCTGTTGCATACACCAGATCTGCATGTGCGCCTACGCATTTCGGATTATCCTCTATAAGCTGAACCATTTTGGACACCACTGTGTTTTCCTGAAACAGATCATTAAAGAAAACGATAATATCACCTGCTGCCATTGCATATCCCTGGTTCATGGCATCATATATTCCATCATCCCTGCCGGTACACCATCTTACTACATATTTGCTGATTTTGGAATAAACGTCAATTATGTGCAAAGTTCCGTCTGTAGATCCGCCATCCTTAATTAAAATCTCAATTGACGGATAATCCTGTTTTTCTATGCTTTTCAGGGTTTTTCCAAGATTTTCTTCGCTATTATAAGTAGTAAGTATTAAAGATACAGTTTTCATATATTTCTATTTCCCTTATAAAATTAAATCACTTGTATTTTCAGGCAGTTTTTCATTCATATATCTGAAACCGCCAAATCCATTTTCATCCATAAGGTGCTCTACATCTGTTCCTGCAGGTATGATTAATACCTGCATCTCCCCCTGATATTGGTAGTTAATTTCCACTGCCACGTCAGGTCTGTTTTTTATAGCCTCAAACACCCTTTTGTCAAAGCTCATCCAACGGTCTGTACAAATCGTCACCGCTTTCTGCCTTGCATTTTGAATTGTATCTGCTGTTTCTTCTAAAAAAGCAGTATATGCTGAATTAGGAACGTCTACATAATCTATCACCATCCCACATTTTGTACATTGATAAGCCTGTACAGCATCCCTTACAGGCGTTGCCTGCTGTACCGGAAAATATTCATAAACATGGCTGCATGAAAAGCTATTCCCCATTTCGCTAAAATCGCTTATATTTTCTTTCTGTTCATTTTCTATTGCAACAATATAGTTTCCATCTATCTGGCTGACTCTATAATGGTTTTCAGAATTAATCTGCTTCATTTCCATTCCGTCATCAATAGTAACAGATGCCCGGTACACTCCTTCGTTTACCCGCTTTGGTTCCGTACTTTCACTTCCTTCGTCTGCATAGGTAAGCTCTTTCTGACTTTCAATAAATTCTCCGCCGCTCTCTACCCTATACAGATACAATTGCATTTCGCATCCACTTTGATCCGTATAATTCCGATAGCTGCATCTGGCAACAATTCCTGAATTATCCGAAGCCACCGCCACCTCCAATTGGGTAACTGCCGGTTCTCCTGCAGCCTGCGCCTTAATAGTTGCTCCCGTTAAAACCTCCATAGCTATAATAATTCCTGTTACTACTGTCAGTAATCTTCTGCCTGCTCTCGCTTTTTTCATTTTTACACCCATGCCTTTCCCGCTTGGGCTCGTCCCAAGTGGGGATAGGCCCAAATACATAAGGTTGAAAGTTTCTTTCAACCTTTCCATCCTTTCTTAATTTTTAGCTGTGATGGAGGCATTCAATTAAACTGACATTTCTTCAAATAATTCTTCGATAGACACCCTTAAGATTTGTGCCATTGCCCGCAGTTCAAAATCAGTAACTGTTCTCTCATGGCTTTCTATCCTTGAAATAGAGCCTCTGCAAATATAGATTGCCTTGGTCTCTAACTTTTCTGAAAAGGCTTTTTGACTCAGTTTCCTTTCCTCCCTGAATTTTTTAACCTTTTCTCCTACAACATTCTGCGCTTCATAATCAATGATTCGTGCCATAATTTATCTCCATTCACATTTGACACGAATATCTTATTATACTATTTTATTTTTGCTGTCCTGTGACAGGACAGATTTTGCCTTTTTTAATCTTTTAAAAACACTTCTTTAATTCTGTCTGATGAGCAAATATGTATAGTCATCTCCTATGCCTGCATTTACATACTGTATACCATGATACTCATACTCTTCAATTCCCGGTTCTTTATCCACAAAAATGCACTCAGGCATAAAATCTGGCTCCTCATATACTGCTGTTATATTCTCTACATCAATCCCTTTTATAATTACATTTATTCCAGCTAAAAGCGCCCATAATGTGTATTCGTAAGAATTCTCACTTATGACTAATCCCACAGTCGAATACTCTTTCGATTTTATATATAAAGCAGCTTCTTCATATGCCCCATATTTCTCCTCTTTCCAATTATGAAAATATTCAACACTTCGATTCCCCCCCAAGTGCTTTCACTATAATGGTACGGTATCATATGAGCCAGCTCAGACAGCGACACAAAGATCAACATCCCAATTATCATATCACCATATCTTTCTTTACCAGTCTCATAAAGAATATTAATCAAAAGTGCAATCATCGGGCAGAATAATGCCAAATACGTAATTGTATATCTTTCAATAAAACGCTCCCACCTTAAACATACGCAAAAAATTACCATAGAAA
>VSNT01000008.1 GCA_009774465.1 Lachnospiraceae bacterium | reverse complement strand
CTCCCTGACCTGCTCCTCCATCTTTTTGACACTGCTTCCTGCTGCCAGCGCCATCACCTGTACATCCTGATTATTTCTGACAATTTCCAATGTCTGAGTACCAATAGAACCGGTAGAGCCTAAAATCCCGACTTTTATCATTTTGTATTCCGCCTTTCTCTTATACACGAATCAGTAATATTGCCAGAAAATATATCATTGGCGCAGTAAAAATAACACTGTCAAACCGATCCATCACACCGCCATGTCCGGGAATCAGCTTTCCGTAGTCTTTAATCTCGTGATTTCTTTTAATGGCAGATGCCGCCAAATCACCAACCTGCGATATCACCGCTCCCACCATGCTGATCAGCAGAAAAATCCATGTAACCTGCTGTTCGCTGATTACTGGTTCAACAATAAAATACCCATAAACAGCTCCCACCAGTGCAGAACCTGCAACGCCTCCCAATGCCCCTTCTATTGACTTCTTAGGACTTAAAACCGGCGCCAGTTTATGTTTTCCAAAGAGCATTCCAACTACATAAGCACATGTATCACAAATCCATGAACTGATAAATATCATCCATACAGTGTAAATTCCATTGGGCAGACTCCTTACCATATAAATAAAGGAAAGCATAACCGGTGCGTAAGCCACACAGAAAAAGGAACACATAACCTGCTCTGCTTTATATTTGGGGAAAGTAAACACATACACAAACATATATGCCACTAAGATCATAATCAGTGCCAGAAAAAGATATATCCTGTTTTCTACAAATACCATCAACACATAATAAGCAATAATACCAGTACATCCAATCATGCTCAAAAGTCCTGCTTTACCTTCTTCCTCCAGCCTGCAGGCCTTTGAAAGCTCCCGATAAGCAACCAGAGCCAAAAACAACAACACTGCCCCCAGGAAAGCTCCTCCGGCGAAAATGGTGAATAATGACAGTACAACAAGTACGACACTGCTCATCAATCTTGTCAAAAACATGACTTACTCCTCCTTAAACGCGGCCATATCTTCTGTTTCTATGATTATATGCTTCCACAGCTTTGACCAATTCTTCTTTTGTAAAATCAGGCCAGGCTGCCTCGGTAAAATAAAATTCCGTATATGCCAGCTGCCATAGAAGAAAATTTGATATCCTCTGTTCATTGCAGGTACGGATTAATAAATCCGGCTCAGGCAGCCCCCGGGTATCAAGCATATCCGAAAAATAACTTTCCGTCAATTCCTCTTCAGCTATTTCTCCCTTTTTTGCTTTTTCCATAATTTTTCTTACCGCACGTACGATCTCATCCCTGCCTCCATAATTAAGGGCAATCTGGAAATGAAGGCCGTCATTATCCTTTGTGGATTCCTCCAACTGTTCAATCCGGTTTCTAATGTCCTCATCCAGCCCTGTTTTATCTCCCAATACACGGACGCACATACGATTTTTCCTGGCAGTGGTAAGACAGGTCTTCATATAATTTCTAAGGAGCTTCATAAGCGCATCGACCTCGTCCTTAGGGCGGTTCCAGTTTTCTGTGCTGAAGGCGTATACCGTCAAATACTGTATTCCCATTTTATATGCTTCTTCACAGATCACCTCAACCGTTTTTGCTCCCTGTACGTGACCGTAATTCCTGGGCATTCCCTTACTTTTGGCCCACCTTCCATTTCCGTCCAAAATAATCGCCACATGCTGCGGCATAAGTAATTTCTTTTCCTCTGGCATAGCTCCCTCCGCGCTGAAATAATTATTAAAAAGCAAGGGGCACTGCGATCATAAATTCAATCGCCGCCCCTCTGTTTCCGTTGCATTTATACCGTCATGATTTCCTTAGACTTTTCTTCCATCAGCTTATCAACATCCTTCGTATACTTATCCGTTAATTTTTGCAGATTATCGGTAAGCTCTTTGATTTCGTCTTCGGATACTTCTTCCTTTACAAGCTTTTTAAAAGCATCATTTCCATCTCTTCTGATATTTCTGATTGCAACCTTGCATTCTTCCGCTTTCTTTTTTACATCCTTTACCAGGTCTTTTCTTCGCTCTTCCGTCAGTTCGGGAAATACCAGCCTTATCACTGATCCGTCATTGGATGGATTAATTCCAATATCAGATGTAAGAATTGCCTTTTCAATTACCTTAATCAGAGACTTCTCCCAGGGTGCAATCTGAATCATTCTTGCCTCGGGTATGGTTACATTTCCAACCTGCTGAATTGGTGTAGGTGTACCATAATAATCAATTCGAAGTTTATCCAGCACATGGGGATTGGCACGGCCGGCTCTGATTCCCAGATAATCCCCCTCTAAATGCTCATATGTCTTTCTCATTTTATCATCATAAACTTTCAGTCTTTCATCCATAAATAAACCTCCCTCTATACGGTCACTTTCGTTCCGTTAAAATTGCCTTTTACTGTATTTACAATACTGTCTTTTTCATTGAGATCAAATACCCACATAGGCATTTTATTATCCCTTGCCAAAATAGATGCCGTCATATCCACTACCTGCAGATTTTTTGCAATTACTTCATCAATACTGATCTCTTCATACTTTTTTGCTTCCGGATTCAGTTTTGGATCGCTGTCATAAACACCATCAATTGATTTAGCCAAAAGAATGGTTTCCGCTTCAACCTCTACTGCACGAAGCACCACCCCCGTATCCGTGGAGAAGTAAGGGTGCCCTGTTCCCCCTGCAAAAAACACAACAGTGCCTTTATTAAAATATTTATTTGCCCTGTCCTTGGAAAAAAGCTTTGTAAAGCTGCTACATTCAAAAGGTGTAAGAATTTCCGTCTGCATTCCCACACTGCGGAAAATTTCTGACACATAAATACAGTTCATTACAGTTGCCAGCATTCCAATCTGATCAGCTTTGGTTCTGTCAATATTTTCGCTTGTTCTTCCACGCCAGAAGTTTCCGCCTCCAATAACAATTCCAATCTGAATTTTATCGTCTGCCAACTGTTTTACCTGCAATGCCACTGCCCTTACAGTCTCTTCATCAAAACCTGTTTTCTTATCTCCTGCAAGAGCTTCCCCGCTTAACTTCAGTAAAATCCTCCGCATATTTACGCCTCACTTTATTTCATTTTTTTCAGTTCTTCAAAGAACGAGCTGGGATTTACTTCCGCATAGCACTGAGAACACATACCTTCAATCACAGCACCGTTATTAATCTGCACGGATTTGGATTTAATATCTCCCATAATAATTGCTGACGCGTCAAGAATCACAGGTCCTTTTACATCAATGTCACCCTTTACCGCACCTGCAATCACTGCACTGTTGGCAAAAATATTTCCGATAATAACTGAGCTCTGTCCGATTTTAATGCTTCCCAGACTTCTAAGCTCGCCGGTAATCTTTGCTCCGTCTGCAAAGATTTCAGCAGCCTGGGAATTCCCCTGAATATTTCCGGTAATATTCAGCTTTCCAAGGGCCTCTATATTTCCTACAATACTTCCTCGTATATCCAAACTGCCTTCCGTCGCAATATTACCATTAATAATCATGGATTCGGTAAATACTGATTCTTCATTCATGGAATGCTTGGAGGAAGACATAGACATCTCCACTCTCTTTTCCTCTACGGCCGGTGCCTTATAAACAGGTTCCTGGATGGGTGCTTCCACTCCCATTTCTTCCTCAACCTTATCAAGCATCTGGCTTAAATCCGTATCAAAACTGTCTGCCTCATGTGAAGCCTCCGGTATCAGTTCCTCCTGTGCCGCCTCGCTTACTGCTTCCTGCCCGTCTTCCTCCGGCATAAGTTCGTTGACTGCCTGTGACAAGTCATCCTTCAAATCTGAGAAAAAACCCATCTTTAAAATCCTCCATTCGTATCATAATCATTTATCATTTACCGTTATATGCTGAATCGGTACGGTTTCATCTGTAATAGGTAAGAATTCGGCATCTCCTCTTTCCCTGACCTTCGTAATAATCTCAGGAAGTGCCTCTATTGTTGTATTCTTCCCCACTGCATCATGCATTAAAATCATGCATTCATTAAAATTATCAATACTTCCCAGACAATTATTTACAATACTGTCTGCGGCAAGCTGCCCACTGATTGCATCCCCCGACGCAATATTCCAGTCAAAATATGTGATTCCATTTTCTTTCAGACAGGCCGCCAGTTCCTGCATATCTGTCCTGCTGACTGTATTGGAGCTTCCTCCCGGAAATCGGTAAAACCTTGGCCAAATGCCTGTAATCTGATAAAGATGTTCCTGCAGCATCTCCAGATCTTCCATAAAATTTTCTTTGGAATCATATATCTCATTATATACATGACTGTAAGAATGCATTGCCAGCGTATGTCCCTCTTCTACAATTCTCTGGTATGCTCTTATCGACTGCTCGTCTGTCTTGCCAACAACAAAAAAGGTTGCCTTCACATCATATTCTTTCAGGACATCAAGAATTCTGTCTGTGTTACTGCTGGGACCGTCATCAAAAGTCAGATAAATCTGTTTTTGATAGTCCTTATTTTCTTCCATTTCAACCGTCTGCTGCACAAATGAAGCATCACGCAATGACTGTTCCACAGGAGTCGTGGCATAAACGCCTGTCACTTCACCTGCCTCACTTTCTTTTGCCGCAAGTAAAGCTTCCAGCTTCTGTATCCTGTGGTTTAACTGTATCACGCGTATACCGAGAATTACACTTATAATAACCGGAATAACAATAAGTGCAGCTATGAGAGCCAATATAATCTTTTTCAGCCGCTGGACTCTTTTTCTCCGATCACTATTCCCCTCCATGAACGAAAACTCCTTGCAAACGATTTGAATATATTGTATCACAATATACATTTGTGTGAAAGAGGTAAATTATTTCTCTGAGAATAAAAACTCTCTATTGACATTTTTTTCAATTATTTATAATATATACTCTACTATCCTGCCATACAATTACAAACAGTCTCAAAAATATACAGAAGAAAGGAAAAGAAAATGAATTTTATTGAATTACTTTTAATCGCCATTGGACTTTCTATGGATGCCTTTGCAGTATCTGTCTGCAAAGGTCTGGCAGTTAAAAAAATTTCTGCAAAACATCTGCTTATTACAGGCGCATGGTTCGGCGGTTTTCAGGCTTTCATGCCTGCAGCAGGTTATCTTTTAGGCTCTGCCTTTGAAAGCTACATTACCTCCTTTGACCACTGGATCGCATTTGTTCTTCTTTCGTTTATTGGCGGAAATATGATTTATGAATCCCTGGGTAAAGAAAGTGCGCCTTCTTCTGACAATTCCTTTTCCATAAAAACAATGTTTGTGCTGGCCGTCGCCACCAGTATAGACGCGCTGGCTGTAGGCGTCACCTTTGCTCTGCTCCCTGATGTAAATATAATAACTGCTGTGTTATCCATTGGCATCGTCACATTTATTCTTTCTGCAGCAGGGCTTAAAGCAGGCAGTCTCTTTGGACTAAAATATAAAGCAAAAGCAGAATTTGCAGGCGGCGTGATCTTAATACTTATGGGTATTAAAATCCTTCTTGAGCACCTGGGAGTCATCAATCTGTAAAACATTTATATATAAAAAGCCCGAAGAGCGTTCTTCGGGCTTTTACATCTTTATTCTTTAATTACATACCGGCCTGAGCAGCAACTTCTGCTGCAAAGTCATCTACTTTTTTCTCAATGCCTTCACCAGTCTCAAAACGAACAAATTTCTTAATTGACAGATTTGCATTATTCTCCTTTGCAACCTGAGCTACATACTGTGCTACAGTCTGCTTTCCATCTTCTGCCTTAACATATACCTGCTCTAACAGACATACTTCTTTTAATTCCTTGTTGAGACGACCTGTTACCGCACCTTCTATCACCTTTTCCGGCTTGCCTGCCATCTTGGGATCATTGGCAATCTGTGCCATAAGAATTTCCTTCTCATGAGCCTTATACTCTTCGGAAACATCCTCTGTAGACACATACCTGGGAGAGAGTGCTGCAACCTGCATTGCAAGATTTGTAAGCGCTTCCTTAACGGAATCATTCACTACATCAGTAGCTGCCTCAACAATAACGCCGATTC
The DNA here is from genome assembly GCA_009774465.1 of Lachnospiraceae bacterium. GTDB lineage: Bacteria > Bacillota > Clostridia > Lachnospirales > Lachnospiraceae > Suilimivivens. The sequence goes on along the minus strand of VSNT01000008.1, from coordinate 44,030 downwards.
TTCCGCCGCCATGAATATAGGATACCACACAGCCATCCTCAGCCACTACCTTCTCAAATCTTCTGATATTTAAATTTTCACCAATCTTAGCTACTTTCGCTACCAGCGCATCCTTTACAGTCATGGAAGTGTCAGCATTCCAGGTTTCTGCCATAAATGCATCCATATCTGCTGCATCGGATTCAACTGCCTGCTGTGCCACTGCCGCTACAAAGCTCTGGAATTCTTCATTTTTAGCAACAAAATCTGTCTCAGAATTAACTTCTACGACTGCTGCAACCTTATTATCTTTCACAATTACATTACAAAGACCTTCTGCTGCAATTCTGCCTGCTTTCTTCTCAGCCTTTGCCTGACCATTCTTTCTAAGAAACTCAACGGCAGCATCCATATCGCCATCAGTTTCGCCAAGAGCCTTTTTGCAGTCCATCATGCCTGCACCGGTCATCTCTCTTAATTCTTTTACCATAGCTGCTGTAATATTAGCCATTTTTACTCTTCCTTCCTCAATATATTATTCAGCATCTGCTGCTGCAACTTCTTCAATGTCCTCCGGGGCTGCTTCACCTGCTGCTTCTTCCATCTCAGCAGCTACATTTTCCTCGCCCTGATTTGCTTCAATCACTGCGTCTGCCATTTTTGATACGATAAGCTTAACTGCTCTGATTGCGTCATCATTACCAGGGATGATAAAATCAAGTTCTTCAGGATCACAGTTGGTATCACCAATACCAATTAATGTAATTCCAAGTGCATGGGCTTCCTGCACACAGATCCTTTCCTTCTTGGGATCTACAACAAAAATAGCATCAGGAATTCTTGTCATGGTTTTGATACCGCCAAGATTCTTTTCAAGCTTCTCCCATTCCTTCTTAAGTGCAATAACTTCCTTCTTGGGAAGAACGTCAAAGGTTCCATCCTCTGCCATTGTCTCGATTGCTTTCAATCTTTCAATTCTGCTCTGGATGGTCTTAAAGTTGGTAAGCATACCGCCAAGCCATCTCTCGTTTACGTAGTACATACCGCAGCGTTCAGCCTCTGTCTTAACAGCATCCTGTGCCTGCTTCTTGGTTCCTACAAAAAGAATGGTTCCGCCCTGCTGTGCAATTTCAAAAACTGCTCTGTAAGCCTCATCAACCTTACCTACAGACTTCTGCAGGTCAATAATATGAATGCCATTCCTCTCTGTGAAAATGTAAGGAGCCATCTTAGGGTTCCATCTTCTTGTCTGATGTCCAAAATGAACACCCGCTTCTAATAACTGCTTCATTGAAATAACGCTCATGTTTCTACCTCCATTTGGTTTTACTTCCGCACATCTTCTTCTCTTCTGCAGACTTAAAAAGCACCAGCAGTTGATGGACATGCGTGATTTATAGTCACAACGAGAAAAGTATAGCATAAAAAAACCCCTCTTGCAAGGGATTTTTCATGCATTCTGTGCTGTTTTATTCTATTGTAATCAAGTATTTCAAACTACTGTCCGATTATTCCACCCGGGCAAGTATTCTGGCAATCTGATCAGGTTCCGCTCCTTCCGGAATTGTAAATGTTCCTACATTAATACGCTTATCATATCCTTTTTCGCACAAATAAGTATCAAAATCGGAAGCTGAATCCACCAGCCCAGCCTCTTCCAGCTTTTTACATACAGTATAGGAACCATCACCACTGTTGATTTGAATTGTAATTCCTTCCACTTCCTGGGTACTTTCCTCAGCCGGCACAGGCGTAGCACTAGGCGTCGGCTTGGCCGTCGGCGCAGGTGTTGCATCAGGTGTCGGAACAGCGGTTGGTTCAGTCGTCGGCTCTGGTGTCGCTGTAGCTTCCGGTGTTGCTGTCATCGTTGGCACAGGTGTAGCGCTGGACGCAGGTGCAGCCTCTTCTGTGGCTTCCGGCGCCACAGCATCCGCCTCTTCCGGCATCTGCTCCTTACCAGACTCTTCATTTTCGTTTGACAATAATTCCTCTTCTTCCTGTAAGCCATCCTCTGCCGCATCCGCCAGCAAAGTACTTTCTTCCGTCATTCCAAGCGCCTTTGCGCGTTCTATTATTTCACTGTCACTAAGAGGTTTGTTTTTCCCTGCCGCAGTTATTCCCATAATCAATGCAGTCATAACAATACCTATTCCAAGGCCTCTCAGATAATACTTCAAGTTCATATTTATCTCCTAAACATTCATGCACTGTTTTTCGGTATTTTACCAAACATGAAAGCCGCAATTAAAACCGGCGTATCTTAGATTCCCTCAAATAAATCAATAACCAGCTTAACCTCCCCGATACCAAGACCAAGCTCTTTGGCTATTGCCATATTGGACTTTCCTGCTTCATGAAGCTGCAGAATCCTTTCATTGCTATTTCTTCCATTGTTTTTTCCTGCTGTATTTAAATCTACTTCAACCTTTGGCACATCTGTGGCAGCCGCTTCTTTAGCTGCTGCCCTGGATGCTCTGGGTTTTCTTGGCTTTTTCTTAGGAGGCTCAGGTTCCTGTTCTTTACCGGATTCTTCCTGGGAATTATCCTGTTCCTTCACATCTGCTTCCTGCACCGCCTGGGGCACTTCCACTTTCACCGGAGTAAAGGGAACAAACTCGTCCTGCGTCTTTGCCGCGCTCCCCGCTGCCTCATTTACGCTTTCCTTCACTTCTCTGGCTGTAACCTCCGCATCCTTTAACGTCTGCTTCACATCATCTGCAGTTTTGGCAGCCTCGCTTACGGTATTTTTCAGGCTTTCATGTTTATCATTCAGCATATCATATAAAAACACCACTTCCTTATGGTTTTTATTGATCTCTTCCAAAACTGTATCCGAATACTCATTTACCGCCATCATTTTTTCATTTGTAAGCCGATCCATGCCTCTTTCTGTTTTTTCCATTGCATAAGTTATGGTTTCATCAACAATATCGCCAATCTGCGACCTGACGTTTTCCATCTCCTTATCCAGCATTTCCTTTAAGGCCTCTTCGCTTATTTTTGCGTTTTCATCAGATTCATTTTTCTTCCCTGCAGGAAGCATAAAACTGAGTACAAACACTATGATTCCTAAAACAATAAGAACTATTTCCATAACTCCCATCTCTTCACCTGCGTATTATTTTTCAGATTTTCATGTCAAAGCCGCCTCTGCCTTTCAGAACAACTTTTCCATCTTTTTCCTTTTCCTCTTTCCTGCGATTTCTTCCGCCATCGCCTGCATAATGACCATTTCCCTTTTCTCTGGCATCAAAATTCTTTCCTTCATTTTCAGTCCGTTCCCCCTGAATAACCTGACGCGCCCTGGCTTCCACCGTCTGATGAAACTGCTGTTGAAAATTGGATTGATCTACCATGCCTTTGTTATCTTCATTATGCTTAATATTCGTAAAATCCTGCGCCCTTGTCACCTGTCCCTGAAGCTCTACACGACTGATCGTCACAAATATTTCACATCCTTTCACTTACAGGGCTACCATCTTTACATCACCCTGCTGTTTAATAAATTTACAATATTTCATACTGTTTTTCGTTACCATAGAAACATCGGAAATACAAATTCTGGTGCCGCCAAAAACTTCGCCGGTCACTTCTACCTTGGCTGTGGCACTTCCTTCCAGCAACAGCTGCAGGCTGCTCATTTCCTTGATACCGGCTTCAATTTCTTTCTTCTTCATGTTTTCCTGCTGGAGCAGTTCCTGGAAATACATTAACTGTTCCTGCTTAAATTTTACTCCCTGAGAAAGTTTCGCCGCCGCACTTTTTAAAACCGGATGGATCGTGTCTATCTGCTTTTTACTTTCGGCAATCTGCTTTTGGATCTCCTGAATTCTTAATTTTACACTGGGATCGGCTCCCACCTCCACGACAGTGTCTGATCCCATCAGGGAACCTAATGTTTTTACCCTGACCATATTTCCGGCGCTCACTCTGCCTCCAGTGATAAATCCCCTCCGGCCGTCTACAACAATTTCTGTACCAGCCATAACTTCACTGTGAAGGATAGATTCAGTAGACACATATCCTTTTGCATTTACCTTTGCATTTTCAATAAACTTGGAAACCACGTTTCCCTCAGCATTTAGGCTGCCCCGGGCCATGCCGTTCATACCCCGGGCAATAATAATATTTCCTCCTGCCTCCAGATAAGCGCCTTCAACCACGCCATTAACTTCTATATCGCCTTTGGCCTTTACGGAAAAGTTTGTGCATACATTTCCGTTAACCTTCACACTTCCGTCATATTCAATATTTCCGGTAGAGTTGTCTACATTTTCCACTTCCAAAATGTTAGATACAAATACCTTATCATCTACCAGAGTTACATGTCCGTTTACATCGGAAGTGATTACCAGACGATCATCAGAAATCGTAATATTTCTTCCGAATTTAAGGCTTAACCTCTTTACATCCCTGGGTTTAACCGCCTCCCCATAAATACTTTTGCCAAAAGTACCCAGATCACCCGGATACAGCCTTGCCAATATATCACCTTTACTGCAGTGATTAATGGTATTCAAATTAAAAAAGTCTACGCTTCCATCTTCCTTAAGTGTAGGCTTCGCATGCAAGTCGGTCTCAAAGTAATATTCAATTCTGGCATCCGTCCCCTGTTTAGGCTGCAATCCTTTTGCCACCAGGATTTCCTTACAGTAAACCGGCTGCAAAAAGAATTTATTAAGGGCGTCTGTCTGTATTCCGTACTTAATTCCCTTTTGCTCCAAATCGCCAATAAACTCAGACGCACTCATCCTCTCGCCATGCTCTGACGGAGGATAAAATCTTGCGGTAGCCAGCATCTTATCTTCACTTAAATGAAGCTCATAGCTTTCTCTGATTTCCATAGAAGGGGTTCTGTTTAAAGTCACCTGGTATTCCGGTTTTCCGGAAACAGCAGCTTCCTGAATTGCATTATTTACAGTAGCTATATCAAATGTAACCCCAAAACGGGTAAGATATTCTGTTATCTCTTTTACCGCTATCGGCTTTCCTCCATCTACAGGAGCAAAAACTCTAAGTGCAGTTCCTTCTGGACCGCATATCAACTGGAAATATCCATTTTTCATATCAACTTCTCCCTATAGACTCTGTTTTCTTATTATATGGAGAATATCCCCATATAATTACCCATCTTTCCCTTCATTTTCTGTAGCGCCCTTGTATGAAGCTGAGATATCCTGGATTCGGATACTTCTAGTACATTGCTGATCTCTTTCAATGTCAAATCTTCATAATAGTACAATAAAATAACTTTTTTTTCTTTTTCTGTAAGAAGTTCTAATGCCTGCTGCAATACCTTTTTTAATTCTTCCTTTTCCATCACTTCTTCCGGACTGTCAAAACGCTGCTGCCCTGTCTGTTCCGCAGGAATTTCACTGCCTGACTCCATAAATTCATTGAGTGAAACAACATTTGTAATTTTCATTTGCGACTGCCAGGAAAGGTAATCATCATCTGAAATTCCAAGGCTTCTTGCAATTTCCTCATCCGTTGCCGCACGTCCTTTAGAAGCTTCAATTTCCTTCATTACAGCATCTATCTTTTTTTGTTTCTGCCTGATTGTTCTTGGAATCCAGTCCATTTTCCGAATCTGGTCCAAAATAGCTCCGCGTATACGAAGACTTGCATAGGTTTCAAATTTAACAGCCTTCATATTGTCAAATTTATCTATTGCGTCGATTAGCCCAAAGATTCCATAACTGACCAAATCATCATATTCCACATTATAGCCTAAATACATGCTTAAACGTCCCGCCACCAGTTTCACAAGCGGTGCATATTCAAGTATTAATTTTTCCCTTATTTCAGGCGATTTTAATTTTGCATAACTATCCCAAAGCTTATTTCTGCCTGCCTCGTCCATCGATACCTCCATCAGCTCAAATTATGCCCTATCGTCTGCTTCTTTTTTTGTGCTTTCAACCACCGTCTCTTCTTCGCCTGCCCCAGGCCCTTCCTTTTCAATGACCTCGCCTTCGTTCTCTTCCGCTTCCCTGATCTGCTCTACAAAAGAAGTAATCTTTTTTTGAATAAATAATCCTGCCACATAAAAACCAAAAAGAACAATTGTTACTATGATCAAAGTCTGATTCACAGTATACTTAAAACGATACATCATAATACTCGCCACCGCTCCTGCAAGAAGCATAAGAAACGGAGCAAACAGTTTACTCTTTTTCATATTACTTTCTCCGGCATGCCTACGCTTCGTATGTAGAAATCTCCAGTTTTAGGATAAAAAATAACTGTTCTTCCATAACTTTTTCCTGTATCTTCTGCCAGAATTGGTATTCTAAGTTCAGCAAGTTTCTTTTTACTTGCCAAAACATTTCTGTCACCCACTCGTATCATATCTGCTTTGCTGCCAAAAGCAAACATCTGAGCGCCGCCGGCAATCTTTGCAACAAGCCTGCTCCGGTTTCCCCCCATTTTCACGATTTCCTTCACCAGATCCTCAATGCCGGTATCTGCGAACTTAGGCCTGTTGGTATTATTTTTAATTTCCGTACTATCCGGCAGCATAATATGCGCCAGCCCGCCAATACCGGTTGCCGGATCTCTTATGGCAATCCCAACACAGGATCCCAAACCTAATGTAGTCACGCCATCATCACCACGACATGTCTTTAAATCAGCCATCCCCACTTTAATTACTTCACTCATTTTCAAAGAGTCTCCCGTATTTTTTTTACACGATTCTTACATAACACCTAATGTTGTCAAAATCTTTTCATAAGACTCCATATCCGGAATCAGAATAAAATAACCATCCAAATCAACATCATCTGAAAACTTAGTTTGTATCAGCAGGATATTATCACCAAGAATACCAAACTCAATTGCAGGAACGCTAAGAAGTGCACCTGCCATATCAATTCCCAGCTGGGGAACCGATGGGTAAATTTTTAAGTTTGTAAGGCCAGAAAGTGCATTTAAATATGCGCCGGTGATAATATTTCCCACTTCCTTAATCGCCGAACATTCCATCTCTCCAAATGTATATTCTTCAGCCGTCGTCTCATCAATGCCAAGCATGCCGCACATAAGCTTATTGACCAGGTGGGCTGCTGCAGACTTAGAAAGAATGAACATCATGCTGCCTTCAATATCTCCCTCAACCTGAAGATAAATGCTCACCATGATCTGATCCTCGCCGCCTACGATTTCTCCCAATTCCTGGAATTCAAGCAGCCTTACCTTAGGCACAGACATATCGACTTTGCAGCCAATCATCTGTGCTAAAGCTGTTGTTGCATTACCGGCTCCAATATTTCCCAATTCTTTTAACACATCAAAATATTGCTGTGTTAATTGTTCCATACTAAGATCCTTCATGATCCCTCCTATTAATAACGTATTTTACCATTATATTTAATGTTTTGTTTTACAAAGCTATAACATTTAAATCCAGCAGGGATATCAATTCATTATTGTGTTTTCCAACTCCTGTGATAAAATTAACCCTGTCATCTGTTCCATCATAGGCAACCTTTTCGATTTCATCCGTTATCAAAGTTACAACTTCCTTTACCTCATCCACAATGATTCCGATGGTTCCCTGCTGCTCCAGCTTCAAAATAATAATTCTGGTTGCTTTGGTTATTTCATCAGCGGGCAGATCCATTTTAAGACGAAGGCTCATAACAGGTATCACTTCTCCCCTTAAGTTAATAACACCCTTCAAATAGTTCATAACCTTAGGTACTCTTGTAATATGCTGCATGCGCACAATATTATCCACAAATTTAATATCAATTCCGTACTGCTCATTTCCAAGCTTAATTACAATATATTGTATTGTTTCACGTTCCTGCACCATTTCATACGGTCTTACGTCAGATACTTTCAGTTCGTCCATTGCTCTTCCCCCTATCCTATATCAATGCATTGGCATCCAGAATAAGTGCCACTTCGCCATCACCTAATATAGTTGCCCCGCTTATAATCTTACATTTGCTTATGTACTTTCCAAGCGACTTGATAACAATTTCCTGTTGTCCCATAAGTTCATCAATTACAAGACCTGCCAGCTTATCACCTTTTTTGACAATTACTACTGTCATATTTTCATCCGGTGCCTTGCAGCTTTCAATATCCAGCTCCTCGCTGAGTCTTATAATCGGTATTACAGAACCCCTTAAATGAATCACTTCTCTGTTCTGGACAAGTTTGATATCGCTGGGAGCAATGTCCTCAAGTGTCTGTATGCTGCCTAATGAAATTGCGTATTTTTCTCCGCCTACAGTAACCATCAGGGCCTGAATAATCGCCAGAGTAAGTGGAAGTCTTATGATCCATGTACTTCCTTCACCTAATTTTGATTTTACCTCAACTTCACCGCTTAAGGACTCAATTTTGGATTTTACCACATCAAGCCCCACGCCGCGTCCGGATACATCCGAAATCGTCTTTGCTGTGGAAAAGCCTGCATGGAATAAAAGATTAATGATGTCCTTTTCGCTCATATTATCAGCCTGTTCAGCAGTAATAACCTCACGCTCAATCGCCTTATTCTTAACAGCTTCCACATCAATTCCATTGCCGTCATCTCTTACTTCAATGACAACATTATTGCCATCCTGATAAGCATCAAGGAAAATAGAACCCACTTCAGGTTTTCCTCTCTGGGCACGCACCTCTGCCGACTCAAGACCATGATCTGCCGAATTTCTAAGAAGGTGCATCAAAGGATCTCCAATTTCATCCACCACTGTTCTGTCAAGCTCCGTTTCCTCACCTGACATATACAGCTCCATCTTCTTATCCAGCTTTTTGGAAAGATCCCTGATCATTCTGGGGAACTTGCTGACAACGCTTTCAATGGGAACCATACGAACCTTCATAACAGATTCATGAAGATTGGTAGTTACACTCTCCAGATACTCAATATGCTCATTAACTCCGTTGCCGGAAACTCCATCTGCATTTGACGCCGATACCAGTGAATTCTTTGCAATAATCAGCTCGCTCACCAGATTCATCAGCACATCCAGCTTTTCAATATCCACACGCACTGTTCTGTTAACCACAGGCTTTCCTGCCGGTTTCTTATCATTTGCCTTTGCCGGAGCACTCTGGGGCTGATTTGAAACTGCAGGTTTTGTCTCTGCTTCTTTGATTTCCTTGGGCTCAATGGCTTCCACAGCTTCAAACTCATAGGGAGCGCCAACTACTTTTTCAATTTCTGACACATTTCTTGCCGATTTAAGTATTTCTTCCAGCTCACAGTCAGAAACAACAATGAGACTGAAATCTAAATCAAATCTCTCATCCTCAATATCATTTGCCGGCGGATTACAAACAATAATCTCTGCCTTTTCCTCTACTGCTTTATATACTAAAAATGCTCTGGCTGCTTTTAACAGACAGCTTTCCTGTACACATACAGTAATACCATAAATATTCTTTCCCTGTGCCTTTGCAGTGGAAAATACCAGTCTTTCAGACTCTCCCACCTTTATATCCAGCCACTTTTCTTCCGGGCCTTCCGGAACAGCCTCCTGTGACTCAGGCGCTTTTTCTGCTGCCGGCTGGGTGCCTCCCTGAGATTTCAAATATTTATTCAACTGTGTAATAAGCTGCTGATTATCATTTGTTCCCTCATCAGCCGTTTCCTGAATACTGGCAGTATATTCTTCAAGCGCATCAAGGCACTGGAAAAGAGTATCCACCAGATTGGAATTTACCTTCATTGTACCGTTTCTGATCTCAGAAAACACATTTTCCATGTCATGGGTAAGCGCCTGCATCCGCTTATACCCCATAGTACCTGCCATTCCCTTCAAAGAATGCGCCGCACGAAAGATCTCATTGATTGTGTCCGCGTCTTCCGGCTCCTGCTCCAATTTAAGAATCTGAGCATTTAAACTTTCCAGGTGTTCCCTTGTTTCATCAAGAAATATTTCCAGATACTGATTTACATCCATCTTATATTACCCCCACGTTCTTAATAATTTCCTGTGCAATTTGTTCTAACGAAATTCCTCCCTTGGAAAGCCCTGAAAGCACGATACTTCTGGGCATTCCATATACCGCACAGGTGGCTTCGCTTTGAGCAAACACCGTTACCTTTTTCTTTTTCATTAAATTCTTAATTCCTGCTGTGCCATCTGCCCCCATTCCTGTAAGTACAACACAAACCACCTCGTCATAATCGCAGTCTGCCAATGACTCATACATATAGTTTGCGCATGGCCTCACCCCTTCCCGAGGCGGTTCATCTGTGTAATGAATCAGATGCCTGGCTCTTTTTTTTGCTGCTTCCATATGTCTGCCGCCCCTGGCCAAAAATACCTCGCCCGGCATCAGCACATCTCCTTCCGCCGCCTCCTTAACTGCAAGAGGACTTATTGTATCTAACCTGGCGGCAAGTGCCTGGGTAAATCCTGCCGGCATATGCTGAACAATCATAACAGGTGCGTTTAAATTCGCTGGCAGCAGAGGAACCAGAATCTGCAATGCCTTAGGTCCACCGGTAGAACTGGCAATTGCAACAATTTTTTTACCGGCTTTTGCGTCATCTGCCTTCAACATAATTAACTTCTCTCAATCTGTTATTTATATGTCATTAGTATATCACAAATCCTTCTTCTCATGAGTGCATAGTAATCATTTCATAATCCTTTTTCTTTTTTTCTGTGTTTTCTTTCTTCTTCAAAAATAAAACGTATAATTCCTTCCCGGTCAACCGTATCAATATTTATGTATTGCGCCCGATGCTCATAAACGCCCGGCCGGTCGTCCAGCTCTTTCACTACCAATATCTTTGCAACCAGAACATATTCTTTTGATTTTCCATCCACCACCAGATTATATTTGCAGTAGACCAGACTGTCGGGTTCATAAGCATAATCACCTACAAACCGGATTCCTCCTCCGCTGATATCCACAATAACGCTTCTTTTCAATGGAAGGCCGGGCACCAGTGCATTTTCTTCCTTTTCCACCGACTCAATTTCTTCCTTTTCAAGCGGCCTGGAACTCATTTCCAGGGCACAGCTTAACCGATAGTATTCTCTCCTTTGAAATTTTCTCAAATTGCTGGAAAGCTCCATAAGAAGAACATACTGTTTATCTGATTTATATCTGTCAATTACTGTGGCCAGGCACTGATATACTCCCGAAATGGTATAAAAATACAACTCGTATTCGGCATTTACCGGAAGCAGTATCAGCTTTGATTTTTCCATAGGCATAAGAATTTCAAGTCTGTCGGCCGACAAAATATCAAGCACCTGCGTCTGATATATTTTCTTTTTTTCTGCATCATCCACATATTTTGTACGCGATAATGCCTGTATTTCCATTTTATTTCCAGGCCTTACATATTTTGAAAGCATACCAAACCTCCAGCTAAATCTTTTTACCGTTCACTATATGAGAAAAAAACGCTGCCATTCCACGTTTTTGAACCTTCTGATTCGGTTCTTTATTCATCAGTTTTTCCGCAATTCTTTCATAGGCCAATGCAGACTTTGCCTGAGGTGATTGAAGCGACACCGGCATCTGCTGCATAACTGCCTGAGAAAGCTGCGCGTCATCAGGTACCGCATCCAGATATACGATGGGAAGTTTCAAATAACCGCTTACTACTGCATTCAGCTTGCCAAAAAGCGCTTCCCCTTCTTCCTGAGAGTTTACCTTGTTTGCAATCACCTTAATCCGGGATGCCTCGCTTGAAAACCGGGGATGTCTGTTTAAAGCTTTTAACAATGAATAGGAATCGGTAATGGAGGTAGGCTCCGGAGTTGTTACCAGAAGAATTTCTCCGCTTGCTACTAAAAATTCCAAAACAGCATCAGAAATTCCTGCCCCCGTGTCCACTATAATCGTATCTGCTATGGCGTCCAATTCTTCCAGATTGCGTATAATATACCCCAAATAATCCTTATTCAAATTAGAAAGCCCTGCAATGCCGGAACCTCCTGAAATAAACCCTACTTCCATAGGGCCCCAGGTAATAATTTCCCGAATATTTTTTCCCTGATAAATCAAATCGCACAAATTATGCTTGGGCACGGCGCCAAACATAATTTCTATATTGGCAAGCCCAAAATCTGCATCCAGAATAATCACTCTCTGCCCCATTTTGCGAAATTGAATTGCAAGATTGATTGCTGTATTGGATTTACCCACGCCGCCTTTTCCACTTGTAACCGTAATTACCCTTGCCAATGGTCTGTTATTGGAAATGGTGCCTGCTTTAATTATATTCCTCAGTTGTTCGGCCTGATCCATGTATTTTCCTCACTTTATCGCTGGTTTTCTCTTTATTGTTTCTTACTCCCGCCTAAAAGATTCTTTACTGTCTTTTGTGGATTGAATTTTTCAATATCATCCGGTACATTCTGTCCATATGTGACGTAAGATAAGGGAGCTCCTGTATGCAGCTTCAGATTCAGCAGATTTCCCAATGTAGCTGTTTCATCAAGTTTGGTAAAAATCAGCCTTAAATCTTCTGCGCCGGTATAAGTATCTGCAACACTGATCAAATCTTTATATTTTGTGGTAGCGCTTAAAACCAGATAAACTTCCTTTTCCGCCAGCCCGTCTACAGAATGAACAAATTCATTCATTGTATCCTTCTGGGCACTGTTATGATAGGAGTGCCCTGCTGTATCAATTAAAATAAAATCAACATCTTTAAAATCTTTCAGTGCCTGCGCGACTTCCTCGGTAGAATAAATGATCCGAAAAGGAATGTCTAGAATGTTGGCATAGGTACGAAGCTGTTCCGCAGCCGCAATCCGATAGGTGTCTGCGGTAAGAAGCACTACCTTTTTTTTGCTTTCCACACTGAATTTAGAAGCAATCTTGGCTATAGTCGTTGTCTTGCCTACCCCCGTAGGGCCTACAAAAAATACTACCTTAGGCCCCTTTTCCGCCGCAGTGATTTCCACCGGCTTTCCAAATTTCAATATCATTTTCTGATAAATATTGGCCAGCGCATGGTCAAAGGGTATATTGGGTTTATTAATCTTTTCCAGCTCATCAATGATTTGATTTGCATTCTGTTCACTGACTTCATTATCCAGCATGGTATTATACAGAAGCTTCATAAAACGCTCAATTTCGCTTTCCTTCCCTTCAAGCGCTTCTCCTTCCTGCTCCTCCGGCTTTTGCAGCTGCTGTTCCAGCAGTGTATGTAGATTATCCAGCTTTTCTTCAATCACACTGCTGTCCCTGCTTTCTGTTTTTGCTTCCCATAAAGGTTCTTCCGGTATAATATCTTTAAGGGCACTGGTTATGGAACCTGGCGCCGGACTTACAGCAGGCTTTTTGGCAATTGCATCTACCAAAGGCTGCTGCCTTGCCTCCTCCTTTACCGGAGAAGACATGCGCTCCGTTTCTTCTTCAAGGGCGACCGTCACTTCCACTACCTGGCGCCTTAAAAAGCTGAACAGTCCCTTCTTTTTCATATTTTTTACATTCATAATTACGACATTGCTGCCTAACTCTTTTTTGGCACTTGCCACTGCTTCCGCTTCTGTTTTTCCCTGAAATTTTTTTATTATCATGCTGTCACCATTCCTACAGACTGTAATTCAATATTATTGTCTATTTCATTATATGAAACTACGATTAAATCTCTATAATAATCTTCCGTCAAACGCTTAAAGTACATACGCACAATAGGAGAAGTTATAACAATAGGCGTCTTTCCGAGATTCTCCAGCTTGGTCACTTCATTCCCCACAGATTTCATGATTGCCTTGGTCTTTTCCGGATCCAGCGTCAGATACGCGCCTGTCTCCGTCTGTTTTACGCTTCCCATGATTTCCTGCTCCAGCTTGGGATCTAACGTAACTACGCTGGTTGTTTCGCTGGCCGGGAAAAACTTGCTTGAAACGGCTCTCTTAAGGCTTTGCCGCACATATTCTGTTAAAATATCTGTATCTCTTGTGGTAGTGGCGTAATCCGCCAGTGTTTCAAAAATGGTAAGCAAATCTCTGATAGAGATCCCCTCTTTTAACAGATTCTGCAAAACCTTCTGAATCTCTCCAAGTCCAAGAAGCTTGGGCACAAGTTCCTCCACCAAAGAAGGATTGCTCTCTCGCAAATTATCAACAAGGTTCTGTACATCCTGTCTTGTAAGCAGTTCGGAAATATACTGCCTGATAATCTCTGTTAAATGGGTTGCTATAATGGAAGGAGGATCAACAACGGTATATCCCATACTTTCCGCACGCTCCCGCTGTCCTTCCGTAATCCAGATGGCCGGCAGGTGGAAGGATGGTTCAAAGGTAGGTATACCGGTAATTTCTTCTTCCACATATCCCGGGTTCATGGCCATATAATGGTCAAAAAGAATCTCTCCTTCACTGACCTGTATTCCTTTGATCTTAATAATATACTGATTCGGATTTAACTGAATGTTATCCCGCAGACGTATAATCGGCACCACAGTACCAAGCTCAAGTGCAATCTGTCGTCTGATCATTACCACACGGTCAAGCAGATCTCCGCCCTGGTTCACATCTGCAAGAGGAATAATTCCATAACCAAATTCCAGTTCGATGGGATCCACCTGCAGCAGACTGTTTACATTTTCCGGCTGCCTGATTTCTTCCGCCGCAATTTCATCCGCACTTATCTCACCTTCTATCTGAGCAGTTTCGATCGTTCCTGAAATAACTCTGCCTGTCACAATAAAAACAAGTCCCAGTGTAAGGAAAATAAGAAGGGGCAGAGGCGTAACAATTCCAAGCCCTATCAAAATCATTCCTACAATGTATAATGCCTTGGGAACTCCAAAAAGCTGGCTTATCAGCACTGTTCCAAAATCCGCATCCTTTGATCCCTTGGTAACCAGTATACCGGTGGATAAGGAGATTAAAAGGGAAGGAATCTGGCTGACCAGGCCATCTCCTATGGTAAGGATTACATACTTATTTGCTGCTGCGCCAAAATCCAGATTCTGGCGAAGCACACCCATTGCAATACCGCCGATTATATTAACCATAGTGATAACAAGTCCTGCTGTTGCATCACCTTTTACATATTTTACAGCACCGTCCATAGATCCGAAAAAGCTTGATTCCTCCTGGATCTTTTCACGCCGCTTTATTGCTTCCGCATCTGTAATGGCTCCGGTATTTAAGTCCGCATCAATTGCCATCTGTTTACCCGGCATGGCATCCAGTGTAAATCTGGCAGTTACTTCTGCAACTCTCTCAGAACCTTTGTTAATAACCATAAACTGTATCAATATCAAAATAATAAATACAATGCTTCCCACGATCAGGTCGCCGCCACCCACGTAACTTCCAAAAGTGGAAACCACCGCTCCCGGATCACCTGTAGTCAAAATCAATCTGGTAGAGGAAATATTAAGTGAAATCCTGAAGATGGTGGTAAACAGCAAAATTGTTGGGAAAAATGACATATCCAGTATTTCTTTTGAAAACATGACACTGAACATGACAGTAAATGCAATTGCAATATTACATGCTAAAAGTATATCTAACAGTCCGCTGGGAATAGGCACAATCATCATAATAAATGCAGCAAGTACATACGCCGCAACGCCAATATCCGCTTTTTTCATGCCCATTCTCCTTTCTTCATATTATCAAAATATTTTAGGAAACCTTGCCTTTCAAATGATATACAAAAGCAAGCACCTCTGCCACTGCCTGATATAATTCAGGTGGAACAAGCCCCCCGATCTCCACATTTGCATAAAGCATTCTGGCCAATGGCTTATTTTCTACAATTTCTATATGATTTTCTTTTGCAACATCCTTAATCTTCTGGGCCAAAAAATCCTCGCCCTTTGCAATCACATAAGGTGCATCATATTTATCCGGATCATACTTGATGGCCACAGCATAATGGGTGGGGTTCGTAATAACCACATCCGCCTCCGGAAGCTGCTGCATCATACGCCGCATGGAAGCTTCTCTCATACGCTGCTTCTGTTTCCCCTTAATCTGAGGATCACCTTCCATGTTCTTATATTCATCCTTTACTTCCTGTTTGGTCATTTTCATATCATCTCTGAATTTCCACTTTTGATACCTGTAATCAGCATAAGCAACCACCATATACACTGCTGCAATCCTGATTCCCATATCAATTACCACCTCACCGATCAGGCCAATGGCCTGATTTAAGGCAATATCATACAGCAGAAAAATCTGTCCTACCCGGTCTTTCAAATAAGAATAAACCACATAACCGATTACAGCCAGTTTGATAAGAGATTTAAGCAGTTCAATCAATGAATTCACAGAAAATATACGCTTAATTCCATTCATTGGACTCAGTTTATTGGGCTTAGGTCTAAGCGGTTGTGTGGTAGGCCTCCACTTAACCTGCACAAGATCACTTACAAATGCCACCCCATACCCAACCAGTAAAACAGGTATTACAATCAGGCCAAGCTGCTGCATCATACTGCGCACTAATGTAACGATAGCTGCTGCCGGAATATCCCCATTGTAATTTTTAATTACATCAGGAATCTGATTATATACTGCATGAAACCCCATAATAAAATTGCTTCCAATGGAGCCGACATACAGCTTGAGAACAATAAAAAAAGAAAATAATCCCAGGGCGCTTGCAATTTCCTTGCTCTTTGCAACCTGTCCCCTTTTTCTGGCATCATTTAGTTTCTTGGCGGTAGGCTGTTCTGTCTTTTCACCGCCAGGCCCGTCTTTTGCAAAAAACTGAAGATTAAGCTGTATTAAAGTTTCATATTTTTGTGTCACATTATAGCCTCCGTAAAGGTAACTACCATATGCTTCATCTGATCATATATAAAGTCAGCCGCTCCTGGCAGCATCGCCGTTGACAAAAACAAAATGCTTAAGCCCACCAGCACTTTCATCTGGATACCTACTACAAACATATTAAGCTGAGGCGAAACCTTTGCCAAAATACCAAGTACTGCGTTTAAAATAGTCATAACTGCAAAAATTGGAAGGCAGATGCGAAAACCAATAATAATATAATTTGCCATAAATTCCAGCATAGCTGCAAGTAATGTATCACTTCTTATAACCGCACCATTTAAAGGTATCAGTGTATAAGTTTCCGCCAGCGCCTGTATCAGATATCTGTGCATGCCGGATATCATGAGCATCAGAAGCACCATATAATTATAATAAATACCGGTAATTGTAGAAGTCTCTCTGGTAGTAGGATCAAACATACTGGCCATTGAAAGCCCCATTTCCATATCGGCAATATGCCCTGCAAATGCCACTATGGAAGCGCATAAATTGGCGGCAAACCCTATCAAAAGACCGGTGAGGACCTCCTTCATTACAATAACAGAATAACCAATCAGCGTATCATACACAACAGACTGTCCGGGAATCGACTGATAAAGCAAAAGAGCCACAAAAAAACTAAAGCCAATCCTTATTCTTCTGGGAATATTACTCATACCGAAAAAAGGCGCCACAAACACAAAACTGATAACCCTTATAAATATCAGAAGAAAATATTCAAGATCCCCATAGGTAAACGTGTAATTAATCATTCCCTGTTACCTTGTATAAACACTAAAGTCAGACCAAAGACTGACCATAAACCCTGACAATTCAGTCAGCATCCAGTTCCCCAACACGATCAAAGCCAGAAAAACTGCAATGATTTTAGGTACAAAGGTAAGTGTCTGTTCCTGAATGGAAGTAACTGTCTGAAAAATACTGACTATAAGACCTACACATAAGGACACCAGCAGAACCGGCGCCGCAACCTTTATAACCAAATATAATGCCGAACTGGCAACTGCAGTAACCTCGCCAATTGTCATGTCTTTTCACTTCCTTTCAAGCTAAAATTACTTGTAAAATGATTCCACAAGATTTACGATAATCAAATTCCATCCATCCGCCAGCACAAACAATAAAATTTTAAATGGCATGGAAATCGTTGTAGGCGGAAGCATCATCATACCCATACTCATCAGCGTAGATGCCACCACCATGTCGATTACAATAAATGGAATATATATCAAAAATCCTATGATAAACGCCTGTCTCAATTCTCCCACTACAAAGCTTGGAACCAATACGGTAAGCGGAATTCCATCCAGTGTACCATCCCATTCCGTTCCGCTGATGTTCATAAATACCTTCACATCTTTTGTCTGCGTCTGCCTGTACATAAATTCCCTTAAAGGCTCTATCCCTGCTTCAAAAAACTCTTCCTGCGTCATTTCTCCCTGATCAAAGGGAACAATAGCTTCCTGATAAATCTTTGTTGCTGTCGGCTGCATGATGAAAAATGTCAAAAACAAAGCAAGCCCAACCATCACCTGATTGGGTGGTGCCGTCTGGGTATTTAAAGCTGCTCTGGTAAAATGAAGTACAATAATAACTCTGGTAAAAGAGGTAAGCATGATCAGCAGAAGCGGAGCCAATGCTATCATTGTCAGCGTCAGCAAAATACGTAAATTTCCGTTAACCTGGCCATTGCTGTTGCTTACTGTTACCGTCATATTATTTGCAATATTTATTTCTGATAAGTCCCCTCTTGAATCAGAACTGCCTGGCTCATCAATATTGGTTCTCTGCTCCCGCTCTCCTGTGGGATCTGTGTCCAGCGCAGATGCTCTTACATCTAATTGGGGAATAATACACAATATGCCTACCGTCATCAGCAGGCATATCATTTTTATTATTTTTTTTACGGCATACTTTTTTTTCATAGTATTTACTGCCTTGCCCTTTAGTCCTTCTCTTTATCCTTCAGCCTTTTTACCTCATCAAAAATACTACGGAAGTTTACAGTTTTCTCGCCATGAATATCCTGCAAATCCAGCTGTTCCTCCGAAAGCTCTGAAAGTATGTGTATTTCGTCCTTTCCTAATCCAATCACCAGGTACTTGCTTCCGGCTCTTACAATTTGGACATACTTATTGGAAGTAATCCTGCATGTTTCGATCACTTCTAAATTACCAACTATAGTCTTTCCCTTCTGGTAATTTGCTATCCATTTTGTTACCAGATAAGTTATGCCAAGCACTAATACAAAAAGAATAAGTACCGTAACAAATTGAATATAACTGTCCATTCCTGTAGTAACTGAAAGGAGCATATTAGCCTACTACTTTCTTTACCGCTTCCAAAACGCGGTCAGGCTGGAAAGGTTTTACGATAAAGTCCTTTGCGCCTGCCTGAATTGATTCAATAACCATTGCCTGCTGTCCCATTGCAGAACACATAATAATAAGCGCATTGGGATCTGAACCTTTGATTTTCTTAAGGGCAGCAATGCCATCAACTTCCGGCATGGTAATATCCATAAGTACCAGATCAGGCTTTAATTCGCCATATTTTTCAATGGCTTTCGCCCCGTTTTCGGCCTCTCCAACTACATTATAACCATTCTTGGTTAAAATGTCCTTGATCATCATACGCATGAAAGCCGCATCATCAACAATTAAAATATTTTTTGCCATGTTTTTTTCTCTCCTACCTTTTTACTTTATTATTTCAGTTACACGGACACCAAAACTTTCTTCAATTACTACAACCTCGCCCTTTGCTACAAATTTGCCATTTACTAATACGTCTATAGGTTCACCGGCTATTTTATCCAATTCGATAATCGTTCCCGGTGCGAAGTCCAATATTTCGGATATAGATTTATGCGTCCTTCCAAGTTCAACTGTAACCTCTAATGGTACATCCTTGATCAGATCTATATTTTCCTGTGCTACTAATGCACTCACATCAGTGCTGAAATTCTGGAACTGTGCAGGTTGTATGTTCATCTGGGGCATTCCCATGTTCATCTGAGGCATCCCCATGCCCTGCATATTCATCTGGGGCATTCCCATGTTCATCTGAGGCATCCCCATATTCATAGGCATCCCCATGCCCTGCATGTTCATCTGGGGCATTCCCATCTGCTGGTCACCCATGCCGCCCATCATTGGCTGGCCGCCCATATTCATCTGATTTGCAGCAGGCTGTGCAGCGGGTGCCGGTGCCGGAGAAGCTTCCGGCGCTGGTGCCGGTGCGGCTGTTTCCTCAGAACCCTGTCCATAAATCATTGTCTCGTACAGCCCCTTGGCAAAATCTACCGGGTAGATCTGCATAATGTTGCTGTCAACCAGATCATCTATCTGCATCCTGAATGTAATTTTAACAAAAGTATCTTTTAGGAAAGGTGCAATGTCATCACCACTCTTAAATTCATTTAAATCTACCAGACTTGCCTCCGGGGGACTGATATCAATCATCTTTCCAAGCATGGTAGACATGCTCGTTGCGGCAGCTCCCATCATCTGATTCATGGCTTCTGAAATCGCGCTTAAATGCAATTCCCCCAATTCACCTTCCGTATTGCTTCCGTCTCCACCCATCATCAGGTCTGTAATAACCTTTACGTCATGCTCTTTTAACACCATAATGTTTGAGCCATCTAAACCTGCGGTATATCTTATCTGGATAAACACACAGGGACGTTCATATTCCTCTACTACATTGCTCCATCTGGCCAGCTTCACTACAGGCGTCGTAATGTCAACCTTTCTGTTAACAAGAGAATACAGGGTAGTTGCTGAAGAACCCATACTGATGTTGGCAATTTCTCCAACGGCATCTCTTTCGTCGTCAGCAAGCAGACTTTCGTCTATTGCCACATCATTGTCTGCTGTATCAGCCGGCTGTGATGCATCTGTCTCACCTGACAAATCCATGCCGGCAAGCAATGCCTGTATTTCATCTTGTGATAACATTCCGTCCATGCCTTATTCCTCCTCCCTTATCACTGATGCCACTCGGACCGCATATTGATCCCTATTAGATCCCGGAAGTGCAGTAAATTTTTTAATATTACCAACAAATACTTCCATCTCCGAATCTACTCTTGCATCTAATCGTATGATATCTCCCACCTGAAGGTTCAGAAAATCATTGACTGATACCAGACTTTTTCCCAGGACTGCTTTTACCGGTACATCTATTCTCTTTATGAGCGATTCAATATGCTCCTCATAATCTACTTTATCATCTTTTTGCATTGTTGAGAACCAATACTTGGTATTCAACTTATCCATCACATCTTCTAGTGTAAAAAAAGGAAGACATATATTCATAAATCCTTCTACATCACCAATCTTGACACTCAATGAAACAATTGCAATCATGTCACTGGGCGCAATTACCTGCGCAAACTGCGCATTGGTTTCAATTCTCTCCATCATGGGATTAATGTCAATTACATTTTTCCAGGGTTCACGCATAAGCTGCATACAGACAACAATCAGCTTTTGCAGAATTGTCATCTCAATTTCTGAAAAGTCTCTGCTTTTCTCAAGAGGCACTCCCTGCCCGCCCAGCATACGGTCAATCATTGCAAATCCAAGATTAGGAGATAATTCTATAATAATATTTCCAGGCAGCGGATTAAAATCTACAATTCCCAAAATAACAGGATTAGATAATGCATTGGTAAATTCCGAAAAGATAACTGTCTCGGAACTTGCTACCGATACCTGTATATTTTTTCTTAAATAAACCGGAAGGTTTGTGGAAAGCAGCCTTCCATAATGTTCATATATAATCTCAAGAGTCCTTAAATGCTCTTTGGAAAACTTCGTAGGCCTTTTAAAATCATAGTCCTTAACCTGCCGGTCTCCCGATTCCTGCATTTGATCAACGTCCAGTTCGCCGTTGCTTAACGCAGCAAGCAAATTATCTATTTCGCTTTGAGATAATACCTCGCCCACGAGTTTTCACCTCCTTTATTTATGTCGTTTGTCTTAAGTAAACACATTCGTGAAAACCCGTTATTTACTGGTAATTCTCTTTAGGCAGAGTTACATCAAAAATGAAGTCCGAATTAAAGAGCTCCTGAACTTTCTTCAATATTTCATCTTTTACAAGTTGAGAATTTGCCTTAATGTCCTCTATCGTAAACTGGCTGACTACATCATTGATCTGTCCTTTAATTAAATCCTCTCTGGTGGCTATCTCTTCACCATAGGTTTTATAATCCTTACTTTTACTGTCCATGCATATGGTGACGGAAATCAACGCATAATGATCTTTATCATCTACCTCTCCATCTTCCGTGGGTTCGCTTTTCTTAAGAGGAATTGTCATATCTGCAATTGTATAGGTAGCTGTATCTGCTATGGAAACTTCTTTTGCTGCTTCTCCTCCTTCTGCGCTCTCTCCTAAATCAAGGCTGATTGCTGAAGCAATCTTACCTACCAGAGCCGCCGTTTTTTTGTTGGTGCTCATAACACCAAACATCATGATAGCAGTCAAAACAAGATTCACCACCAGCAATGCCAGTATCACTATGGAAATCAGATTCTTTTTCATATTTACTACAACCTTTCTTCATTATTCCAGAAATTAATAGGAACTTAATGAATTATATATTTTAATTACTACTCTTCTGTTTTTGGCTCTTCCTTCCTCTGTGGAATTATCCGCAACAGGATCATATTCACCTCTTCCAGAATGTTTGATCTTGGTTATATCAAGCGTAGTATTTTCCTTCAAATAATAAAAAACAGAAAGTGCACGCCCACTGCTCAGCTCATCATTGTTAGAATACTTGGCACCTGACATGGGAACATTATCCGTATGTCCCTCTATCTCAATCACCCCATCGCTGAACCTCTGCAGGATGATTCCCAACTGATTCATCAAAGGCAGTGCCTCTTCCTTAATCTCCACACTTCCGGAGTCGAACAAAAGCGCGCCATTTAACGTAAGCTGAACATATTGGGATGTAAATTCAATATCAACTTCTTTTCCCAGGTTCTTTTCATCCAGTGCTTCTTCTATCTTACCTGCCAGTTGTTCAGATTCCTTTACCTTGGCTTCTTCCATCATATCTGCAGCAGATTCAAGATCCTCCGGAATTGTTTCCCCTTCATCATCCCTTCCGGTACTGTTGATATACTCCGCCAGTTCATTTAACTGACTGACTCCCATACCAACCATAACTCCCTCTCCAATTGTAGAAGCTCCTGCCGAAAAAATGCTGAAAGTCTGATTAAAGGACGCCGCTAAAAGTTCAAATTTCTGAGCGTCCATTGTGGACATGGAAAACAGCATAACAAAAAAGCAAAGAAGAAGATTCATAAGATCGGCAAACGTGGACTGCCACGCCGGGGCGCCTTTGGGCGGTTCATCCGGTTTTCTTTTAGCCATCCTCTTCACCTCCGCCATCTTGTGTCACCCGGTCACCCGGTGAAAGGAATGATTTCAGCTTTTCTTCAATAACTCTGGGGTTTTCTCCTGCCTGAATGGAAAGGAGTCCCTCTATCATAATTTCCTTAACCATAATTTCATTGGAATTATTTGTCTTTAACTTGGATGCTACCGGTGCACATATCCAGTTGGCCAAAATAGAACCATACAGGGTTGTAATAAGTGCAACCGCCATAGAAGGTCCGATACTGGAAGGATCATCCATTTCATAAAGCATGTTAACAAGACCTATCAGGGTACCAATCATACCCCAGGCAGGTCCCATAGCTCCCAGTGTTTCCCAAAAATTAATTTTTGATTTATGACGATCTTCCGTACTTATCAGCTCAGTCTCCATAATGCCGCGCACTAATTCAGGATCTGTACCATCCACGATCAGAAGAATTCCCTTCTTCATGAACTCATCTTCCAGATCGCCGGCTGCCTCTTCCAGAGAAAGCAGGCCTTCCTTTCTGGCTACATTTGACAGATCAATAATCTTCTGTATCATACCTCTGACATCTGTGCTGGGTGCCTTAAACACCAGCATGAAGCTTTTCAGGCCTCCTGTAAAATCAGAAAGGGAAAAGGATGCCAAAACCGCAAAGAAAGAACCGCCAAAGGTAATAATTGCTGATGGGAAATCCAGATACCTTCCAAAATTCGATGCACCTGCATTATCAATAATACCATATATAAACATGACCAAACAAAGCAGCAGGCCTAAAATTGACGCTAAATCCACTGTTTTACACCTTTTTTTACGTTAATCCGCAAAAATTTCCTTTCGATACAATTTTACAAGATTTTTTACTTCTTGTCTACTTTCTTTTACAATTATTTTTCTGCCTGTGGTAAATGAAATAACTGTATCCGGCGTTTCCTCCACAAGTTCCATTAAATCGGGATTTATCAATACTTTCGTCCCGTTTATCTTCGTAACTTCTATCATATTACGTATTCCTCCGTGCTGTTTTTAAGAAATTACCATAAGATTCCCAAATAGTAAAAAAGGACTATATCAGTAACAAACGATTAGAGGGAACCAGCTTTTTGGCCCCCTCTCCGCTATATAATTTATATTACCATATTCTCCAACTCATGTCACCTTAATATCATATTATCTCTTCAGATTTGTCAGTTCCTCTAAAAGCGTATCTGAAACAGTAATGATACGGCTGTTTGCCTGGAAACCTCTCTGAGTGGTGATCATTTCCGTAAATTCAGCAGCAAGGTCTACATTACTCATTTCCAGTATACCGGAATTCATGTACCCGCCGCCTTCTGTAATATCCTCTCCGATACCGTCAAATTCACCGGAGTTCATGGTTGCCGAGTACAGGTTATCTCCTTCTTTTGCAAGACCGGAAGGATTTGCAAAAGTTGCCACTGCAATCTGTCCAAGCAGTTTGGTACACCCATTATCATAGGATGCATAGATCATTCCATCCTTCTGAATGTTAATGCCGCTCATCTCACCAATTTTACGTCCGGAACCATTTCCGTTAGGCTCACCGGGTACTGCTCCAATAGTGGATGTGGCGTTAACATTATAATTTTGCGTATTGGAAAAATCAATTTCAATGTCTGAGAAATTGGGAATTCCCTCAAAATGAAGGGCAATGGTCTTGCCGCCTGCTGTTCCGTGAGTACTATTTACACCTTCAAAAGTACCTTTTCCATCTACATAATTTAATGTTGCAGATCCCCATCCGCCTGCACCAGTTGCAGGAGTGGTAGCTGTATTGGTGTTAACTGCTGTAGTTAATTTGATATTATCTTTATTAAGTCCATTTCCGCCATCTGCTACAGCCGCAGTAACACTCTTTCCATTGGCATTTAAAATATCATCCAATTGCACATAGAACTCTCCCGTATCTCCATTAATCGCATGGACGCTTAACTTTGCCGTATATTTATACCCCTGGTTATCAAAAAAATCCAGATTCATGATTCTTCCCGAAGTAGCATTAATATCCGGATCAAATTTATCTACGCTGCCGCTGATGGTTGCTTTGGTGGTAGCTTCCGGGGGATATGTCATATTTTCCGGTGTCATAATACGTAATGCCTGCACCGTATCCTTCTTGATATTTCCGGCGTTATTAGGATCTGTATCCGGATACCATCCCATAACATTATAACCATTGCTGGTCATTGCCAGATTTCCTTTTCCGTCGATATAGAAGGAACCATCTCTTGTAAAGAAGTTGGTAGAGCCGTTGCTGACTACGAAAAATGCATCCCCTGTAATCATAACATCAAAGGGATCGTTGGTAGTCTGACTGGCCCCCTGGGTACTGATTGCTGTTTTAATTGCACTGGTCTTGGAACCAAGACCGATCTGTCTTGCATTCACACCGCCTATGCCTGTAGTTGCATTGGCGCCGGATGCCGCCTGTGTGGTCTGATACATCAGGTCGCTGAATGTCATAGACTGTGATTTGTAAGCTGTTGTGTTAACATTGGCAATATTATTACCAATAACGTCCATTCTTGTCTGGTGTGTTCTAAGGCCTGCCACACCAGCAAAAAGTGATCTCATCATAACGAAATGACCTCCTTAAACTTATTGCCGCATGCTCTCTCTGTCAGTCGAGAACTTAAAGCCTCCATAAGGTCCGGCTAAATAATTACGGCTCCGTCAATATTAGTAAATACATTTTCCACTGCGTCATTCTGGCTCATTGCCGTCACTACCGTACTGTTTGGAATATTTACGATAAATGCCAGTTGATCCACAATCACCAGTGATTCCTTAATTCCTTTCTGCTGTGCCCTCTGGGTACCTTCCTGTAAGCGTTCCATCTGTCCCGATGTGAGTTCAATGTTCCGGTCTGCCAGTCTTCCTGCCGCATGTTTGGAGAATTTTACCTCTCCTGTGCCTGCGCTCTGGCTGCTTTCCAGAATTTCCTGAAAAGTTCTTCCGTCTGTACTCTTTACCGGTACTGCCCCTTTGTTCTGGTTTAAGTATTGATCCTTGAGCTGTTCAATTGAAAGGAATCCATTGTTTTGAATTTTCATATTCCCCTCCTCCTTGAGAGCTGCTTCGCATCCTGCTGAAAATTATGCCTCTACGCCTCCGGCTGCTTCGGTGCTTTCTCCGCCGCCTTCACCTTCTGTTCCAGTGTCGCCGCCGCTTCCTTCACCTTCACCATCGCCTTCTCCATCACCTTTATTATCTTCTTCCGCCTTTACCAGCTCAGCCATTCTCTCAACATATTTCTGGAGCGCTTTGATATATTCCTCCGGAATAAATGACTGTTGATATGCTGTCATGCTGTTGAAGCCTTTCTGAAGAGTCTCTACACTTTCCTTATCGGCAATGGTAAGGTTTTCCACCTTAGGCAGTTTACCCAATGCTGTCACAAATGCCACTGCAAGATCAAATGCTGTCTGATAGGTCTCGTCAATGATTGCTACCACATCATCTGCTGAATATAAAGCACCGTCAACAGAAACATATGCTTTACCATTTTCATAGGTGACATATTCCACGGAACCCTGAACACTCTTATAATCTCCTGTGCTGGTCATTGTCCTGATTTCCACAAGCTTTCCAACCATTGATGATGCTCTGGACAGTTCCATAGTAGCCGCCATATTCTGAATCTGCTCTACCTGTGAAAAGGTGGCGTACTGTGCTATGTACTCCGTATTCGAGGTAGGCTCTAATGGATCCTGATATTTCATCTGTGCTACCAGGAGCTGTAAGAAAGCATCCTTATCCATGCCATTTTTACTGGCTGCCTTTTTTGTTGAGGTTTGGGAGGCTGTTTCTACAATTTTACCATTTTCTACTACTGCTGTTGCTGACATTTTTTCTCCTTTCCACACTTGTCGTGTTTGTTATGCAGTATAATCTACTGTATTGCCGTTTGCTTCCATTAATTTGGCTGCAAGCACTTCTTCTTCGCTTGCCTCTTCTGTAAATGCGCCATTTAACTCATTTAAGTTAATTCGTCTGGGCTGCTTTCTTCCATTTTGTGAGGAAGCGTTTTCTTCTCTCCCCTGTCCCTGCCAGAGGTTGCTTTCAAATCCGTGACTCTCTACGGTCACCTGAATTTCCTGCACTTTAACGCCCTGTTCCTTAAAGCTTTCCTGTAAAGTGGAAATCTGGCTTTCAATTGCCGCCTTTACCGTTTCATTCTGTACATGGAACTGGGCTGTAATCTCGCCGCCTCTTGCGGAAATCTGTACCTGCACTGTACCAAGACTTGCCGGATGTAACTGCATTTCCAGATGTTCCATGCCAGGCTTTAACTGAATCTTCATATAGTCCATAATCTGATTCATAATATCCTGTGTCTGTTCACTGAAATGTGCTGTGGTCTGTTCAAAAGATACTTCCGCCGCCTGCCCATTATCCTGCTGCAGTCCTTCCAGTAACTGGTTTCCTGCATGCATCATGTTTTCAGACTGTTCTTTTCCCTGGCCGCTGTTTTTTGCCTGCGCATCTGCAGATTGTCCTGTAGTGTTTTCTTCCGCATTTGAGGGTATCACCTCTACAGTTCCTGTAACATTGCCTTTTTCATCAGTACTGAGTCTGATTTCATCGCCTCCGGATTTCACCTCCACTGTAATCTGAGGTGTATTTTCTTCCGCTGAATCTACAGCTTCCTGCTCCAGGCCTTCTCCCGCTGCCGGATTTTTACCATTCTCCATTGCTTTAAACAAAGCCTGCATATCTTCAGGGGAAATGTTAAGCTCCTTTGCAAGATCTGACTTCAACTGCGCCGCTGCATCAAGCAATGCCTGCAGCTTTGCAAAAAGACCTTCATCTGTGAGCAGCGCTGTAGCATCCTGTTCACCGCTTATCTGCA
Source organism: Lachnospiraceae bacterium (assembly GCA_009774465.1). Classification (GTDB taxonomy): domain Bacteria; phylum Bacillota; class Clostridia; order Lachnospirales; family Lachnospiraceae; genus Suilimivivens. Next base: position 16,054 of record VSNT01000008.1, on the reverse strand, counting down.
GTACAAGCTGCCTTAAAACGGACGGATCCAAAAGGGAAACTGCGGAAATTCCAAGTTCTTCCATTGCCTTTTCCACTTCTTCAACTGAAACACCCAGCTCCTTTGCCACTTCCTGTGTCATTTCGCTGCCTGCTTCTTCTGCCGCCTGGCTCTGCCCTGCTGTCACATCTTCTGTCTTAACAGGTTCTTTGGCAGGTTTTTCAGACTTTACAATCTCCTTACGGCTGGTTTGTGCTGCCGGCGTTTTTCCGGTTTTACCTGCAGATGTATTCTGGCTTTGACTGCCTAATCCACCGCTTTGTGTTCTGCTCATCACATCTCCAAAGCTGCCCATCTGGTTCATGCCGCCTGTCATTTTAGAGGGATTCTTAGTTTCTACAAAATTTAGAAGCTGTCCCACACCTTTTACAGGTGTACTCATCATTTGCTCTCCTCCTTTCTTTATAAGTCCGCAGGAACTTTTGTCCATAAAGACTTTTTTTCAAGGTACATAATTTATATCGGTTTAAGGCGCGGATTTCTTAAGATTCGGGATCCATCAATTTGGTCACTTTTGCCGCTATTTCAGCATCCATTACCCCCAGAATTTTCCCTCTGCTATCCGCATCCATTGCACCCAGTATTCGCGCCACCAAATCAAGATTATCTGTCATTGCTTCAAAGATACCGGCGGCCTCCTTGGCTTTCATGGAAGAATATGCCTGCGCATACTCCTTAATTTCATTACTTTCCTCTAACTGAACCACCACCTGTTTATACAGATATTCTGCAGTGGCAGGATCCATCTGTTCATAATACCTTCTGTATTCCTCTATGCCAGGCCCGTTTTCTGCATAAACCACTTCCTCGTAAAACTCAGTCTTAATTCTCTGAAATTCCACCTGACTGTCTTCAAATGTCTTAAGTCTTTCCACTTCCGCCTTTAGCTGATCCACTTCACCGGAACTGTCTGTCTGGGCAGACTGTGCGCGTTCCAGTTCAAGCTCAAGCTCTTTAATATAGTCCACAGCCTCGCGCAGATTGGTGTATCCTCCATATTCTTCGCTCTCGCCATTTTCCACTGCAACCTCGGTATTTTTAGGAAGGATCAGATTAAGCACCGGCACATCCTTTAAAACCGGAGTCAAAACATTGCTTCCAAATCCTCCAAAGTCCAGTTTTACCACCAGACACAAAATACCAATCCACACCAGAACAATCACAAATGTAACAGCAAAAACAGAACCGCTTCCTCCTTCATCTTCCTCTGAAAGGTTTGCCTCTTCACTTGCAATTTCCTTTGCTCTGGCCTTAGCAGCCTTGCGCTGTTCCTTTTGTTCTTTCTTTAATTTTTTCTTTTCTTCCTTAAGCCGCTGCTTTGCCTGTTTTGCTTCTTCGGGGCTTAATTCTAATGTATCATCCATCGGCATATTTTAAATCCACACCTTCCTATCTGCGTCCATGTGTATAGCTGACAAGCTCATCCACTTCCTTGGCTTCTCTGGCATTTTCTTCCCTCATAAACTCATCGAAAGCCTTTTCCCTAAGCCGCTCCTGCGTCTTACTTTCCTGCATGGCAGTCTGAAGCTTTATTCTTGCAGCCTCAAACTGATCGCTTGCCTTCTTTACCTGCCTTTTCTGCAGGACAATAAACTCTTCCATTCTGGTAATGGCTTCCCTGTTTTCCATGATTTCCATCACCTTTAAACTGTCGCTTCTAAGTTTTCTCCCCTGCTCCTCATAAGCTGTTTTCCGCAAAATAAGATTCTGCAGCTTTTCCTCTTCTTCGTTAAGACGCATTCTGGCAGCCGCAAATTCCATCTTTGCCTGATCCACCATTTTTTCTTTAATATCAAGTATGCTCTGCATACGATATATAAATTTTGCCATCTTTCCTCCATGCCGGAGCGCCTTATGTTAAACCTTCACTCAAAAACTGTCCTGCCATCACAAATATTTCACCTGTATCTGCACCCGGCTATCCTTCTGCAAAAATTTTTTTCATCAATGCAACTGACTCCTCAAATGTATATTTATCGCTTACATCCTGCATCAGGAACTGATTTACCTCTTCTATTTTCTGAATTGCATAATCAATTCCCGGATTGCTTCCTGCCTTATAGGCGCCTATATTGATCAGATCTTCCGCCTCACTGTAAGTAGCCAACACATTTTTCAATCGCCCTGCACAGCTCTTATGGTCTTTTTCCGCAATCTGGCTCATACATCTGGAAATGCTCTGGAGCACATCAATTGCAGGATAATGATTCTTATGTGCAAGTTTTCGGTTCAGCATAATATGTCCGTCTAAAATACTTCTTGCAGTATCTGTGATAGGCTCATTAAAGTCATCTCCGTCAACCAGTACGGTATAAAGACCTGTGATGGAACCCTTATCCGATCTGCCTGCCCTCTCTAATAACTTGGGCATTTCAGAATAAACACTGGGCGGATATCCTCTTGACACAGGCGGCTCACCGCTTGCCAGTCCAATTTCCCGCTGGGCCATAGAAAAACGTGTCAGTGAATCCATCATAAGCAGTACATCCTTCCCCTGATCGCGAAAATATTCCGCAATGGCAGTGGCCGTCTGCGCTGCTTTTTTACGTTCAAGAGCGGGTTTATCAGAAGTTGCAACTACCACAACAGAACGTCGCATTCCTTCAGGCCCCAAGTCTCTTTCTATAAATTCACGTACTTCTCTCCCTCTTTCTCCAATCAGGGCAATCACATTAATGTCCGCCTTTGTATTTCTGGCAAACATTCCCATCAGGGTAGACTTTCCAACTCCGGAACCGGCAAAAATACCAATTCTCTGCCCTTTTCCTACTGTAATCAGGCCATCTACCGCCTTTACCCCCAAAGGCAGAACCTCATCTATAATCTTACGCTTCATGGGATCAGGGGGCTTGGCTTCCACAGAATATTCCTCTCCGGTAACCACCATGTTTTCATCCGATTTTCCAAATCCATTCAGCGTATGTCCCAAAAGCCCTTCATCCACCTGTACCTTTAAAGGTGCACCAGTATTTTCCACACTGCTGCCGGGGCCAATCCCCTCTACATTCTGATAGGGCATAAGTAAATTTCTTCCCTCTTTAAATCCCACCACTTCAGCCAGAGCTGCATGGGCATCAGGATCACTGATGGAAGGATAGATCATGCAGATATCCCCCAGCTTTGCAGCAGGCCCAATGGATTCAATGGTAAGACCAACCACATTGGCAACTTTTCCCTTGACCTTAAAGAAATTTTCTCTTGTTACATTTATGTATTTTTCAAAATTAATTTCCTGTGTGACCAATTCAGCTTCCGCCTTTATATTTTCAATTATTTCCTGTAAGTTAAAAGCATTAACTTTCTTCTTAATTCCTCAAGCTCTGTTCCAAGAGAACAGTCATAAATTCCATCTTCTGTTTCTATCATACACTGTGAAACGGAAAGTGTCATATCTGAAATAATTTCCAAATTTGCCGGCAGCGTTCCGGTCTCCTCCAGAATCTTTTCCTTTGCGGCGCTTACTGCCGGATAATCCTGTTTGGAAACATGCACAATATAATGCCTTGCACTGTCCGTTTTCTGCATGGCATCTACCAGCAGATGAACCACAAGATCATGGTACGTACTTAAGTCCACCTTAAAAATATGTTCATAGATACCTGTAAGGGTTTCTATGAACTCAGGCTCCAGCGCATCAATTCTCTGACGGTACTCTTCTTCAAGCTGAGCCTGTTTGTTCAAATACACATTTTTTTCAGCCTGGGCTTCTGCCATTCCTCTGTCATAGCCCTCCCGATATCCTTCGGTCTTTGCTTCCTCAAGTGCATTTTTACGCATTTGCTCTATCTGAACATTCGCTTCCGTCAGCATTCTGCCGGTCTCTTCTTTTACTTGCTCAAGTTCTCCCCTTGCTGCTTCCAGTTCCTGATTTACTGCCTCCAACTCTTCCAGAGAATTATTTTTGAGAACAGTCCCCTCACCATCAGGATCAAGCAGTGCATCTATCTTTTCGGCCTCTAATCCGGAAGAAAAACCTTCCTCACTCTCCTGCACACCCAAATTTGAATGGGATGCTCTGGCAGAAGTATTTTCCTGAAGCCGCTTTTTTATCAAATCATTTACATCTATTACCCGGACATCCTCGTCAACAACAACCCAGCCCGACTTATACAAATTAGACAACGATCTCGTCACCTCCGCCCCTGGAAATGACAATCTCACCGGAATCTTCAAGCTTTCTGATAATATTTACTATCTTCTGCTGTGCTTCCTCTACGTCCTTCATACGTACAGGTCCCATAAATTCCATATCCTCCTTGATCATAACAGCAAGACGTTTGGACATATTGTTGAATACAACAGTCTGTACCTGTTCATTGGCACCCTTAAGTGCAAGACCTAAGTCATTATTATCCACATCACGCAGCACTCTCTGAATCGCACGGTCGTCCAGAAGGAGAATATCCTCGAATACGAACATTTTCTTTCTGATCTCGTCTGCAAGCTCCGGTTCTTCGATTTCCAATGTTTCCATAATGTGCTTTTCCGTACCACGGTCTACTGTATTTAAGATATCTACCACTGCATCCACACCACCGATAATGGTGTAATCCTGATTTACCAAAGATGCAAGCTTCGATTCAAGTACCTTTTCCACTTCCTTAATCACCTCAGGGCTGGTTCTGTCCATCACTGCAATACGTTTTGCCACATCAGCCTGCCGGTTAGGCGGCAGTGCGGAAACAATGAGCGCTGCCTGTGCTGCTGACAAATAGGATAAAATAAGCGCAATGGTCTGTGGATGTTCATCCTGAATAAAGTTAAGGAGCTGCGCCGCATCTGTCTTTCGTATAAATTCGAAAGGCTTTACCTGCAAGGATGCAGTCAGCTTACCAATTACATCAAGCGCTTTTTCGTTGCCAAGCGCCTTTTCCAAAAGTTCCTTGGCATAGGAAATACCACCTTCCGCAATATACTGCTGTGCCAGACACACCTGATAAAATTCATCAATTACTTCCTCTTTCACCTGGGGTGTCACGCTTCTGGTATTTGCAATTTCAAGTGTCAGTTCTTCTATTTCTTCTTCTTTTAAGTGTTTAAATATCGTTGAAGATTTTTCAGGCCCAAGTGCAATCAATAGAATTGCGGCCTTTTGGGTTCCTGATATCTTCTCACCCTCACCTCTAGGCATAACTGTCTAAACCTCCCTTAAAGGCATTCTTTCGATTAACCCCACTCTTCATTTAGCCAGTTGCGTAACAGATTCGCCACTGCCTCCGGATTTTCATCCACAAATTTTTCTATTAATCTTCTGGTTTCAGAAATCTGTTCTCCACCAATATCCTCAAGCTCAACAGCAGGCTGCGACTGCAGAAGACTTTCCACAGACAACTCCTCCGGCTGTTCGGCTTCCCTGCCGGAACGCATGCTTCGAATTACCACAAAAGCCAGCAATGCCAAAATCACAATAATCAATATAATCTGCATTACATCGGAAGCAGTAACATTTAAGCCCTGCCTGTCATAAAATACATTTTCCGAATAAGCGACCATTGCAATATTTTCAACCGGAAATCCAGTGGCCTTGGATATCACATTATACATTTCTTCCGGCACTTCCACCTGTGTCCGTCCCGCGTTCGCAAGTTTATATTCTTCCCATGAAACGCCGCCGTCCAAAAGCCCCTGGGCACGCACATCCTCTTCTCTGACCAGATTCATGATAATGGCTGCCGCCGAAATACTGGACTGATCATAATTAATGCCGCCAGGCAGAGTCTCCTTATTGGTTATACGCTCTGAAGGCAGGTAATTTCTCTCTTCCTCAGTAAGCGTAGAGGTGCTTTCCCCGTTATCCTGATACACATATTCCACATCACCATTGGAATCAGTTCCCGGCACGCCTCCGCCTCCGTTTGTGGATTCAGAACTATAGATCCTGTCAGAAGCCAAATACCCCTGGCTGTTTCCATCAGGAACATAATATTCATGATCTGTCACCTGACTGGAAGAAAAATCCACATCAAGATTAACAGCCACCTCTATTTTATCAAATTCATTGGTTCCAAGTAAAACCTTTCTCACATCATTTTTAATTTTATTTTCCCATTGGGTTTTAACGCTCATCTGGGAATTGGCTGTACCGGATGCACTGTAGGAATCGTCCCCTGAATAAAGCATATTTCCATCTGTATCCATGATTACAATGCCTTTGGGAGTTTTATTTCCAATTGCCACCGAAACTGCCTTTGCAAGGCCTGCCGCATTATCTGCGCTGAACTCACCGTTTAATTCCAGCACAATCCATGCGCCGGATTCCTCTTCACTGGCAATCAGTGTTCCCACCTGTTCGGGTATGTACAAATCCACCGCCGCACTTTCAATAGCGGAAAACTTACCAATAATATCATTGGCAAGCCGGGTTTCCATATACAGCTCGTAACGCTTTTCCTTATCGGCTTCCGTGGTACTGAAACCGCCATTGGTTACATTATCAATGGTATAGGCTGCCGCCTGAATATCATTTGCCCCCAGAAGAAGACTTGCTTCCGACTGCTGATCTTTATTAATTTTTATCTGGTATCCATCATCAGACACTTCATAGCTAAGACCTTCCCCCTCCAGAAGCTCTACAATTTCAGATGCTTCCTTGGTGGATTCACAATTTGCCAGCACAACATACTGAGGCTTTGTGAGTATTGTGATTAAAATTGCAAAAGCTAAGATAACTCCGGCTCCCGCTGATATGATAAATGTTTTTTGTTTCGTAGAAAATTTATTCCACCATTCAAGAACTTTATTTAAAAGTTCCTTAATCCTGTCTGCCATAATCTACCCTTCTTCCGTTATCAGCCCCTGTAATTTAAACCTGCATCTGCATAATCTCTTTATATGCCTCGAGAAGCTTATCTCTTATTGCTACTGTGTAGGATAATGCGGCTGATGCTTTCTGAAGCGCATTGGTAAGCTGATGGGTGTTTTCTGTTTCTCCCAGTGCCCAGCGTATTTTTTCATTTTCCGCATCTGATAAATATGCGTTAGTGGTATTTAAGCTTTCCATCGCTTTATCGAAAATACTTCCAAATTCACCTGTGGAAATTCCTTTTGCCGCGGAAGAATTTTCCGCAGCGGTTTTGATAACCTCTGATGATATATTATAAAAAGATGATATGTCCATTACTTATTCTCCCCGTATTTAATCATTTATTATTGTGCCATCTCCAGCCCCTTCATAGCTATCGACTTGCTGGCATTAAATGCTGTAGCATTGGCTTCGTAGGAACGGCTTGCGTCAATCAGATTCGTCATTTCTGTTACAACATTTACATTAGGTCCCATCACATAACCATTTTCATCCGCATCCGGATGAGAGGGATCATAAACCATATTCATAGGTGTCCAGGTATCCTCCGTAACCCTGCTCACCTTTACCCCCTGTCTGTCATACTTACTTCCGGCAATCCCAAGAAAGCTGCTGAACGTTCCCACCGCCGGGCCTCTTTCTTCGAAAGTAACCACTTTACGTCTGTAAGGTGTTCCATCCTCAGTCCTTGTGGTATTAGAATTGGCAAGGTTTTCAGAAATAATATCCATCCGGTACCTTTGTGCCGTCATACCGGAAGCATTAATGTTAAAAGAATTAAATATACTCATATCAATCCACTGCCTTCACCTTTCTTCTTTACTTCATAACAAGCTTTAAGTTGGAAAATTCATGTTTGATGCTGTCAATCAGTCCGTTATATTTGATCTGGTTGGAAGCAAACTCTGCCCCTTCCGTATCAATATCCACATTATTTCCATCCAGACGGTAGGAAAAGCCCGGCGAATCCGTATATATCCTCGGCTCCAGTTCCGTCTTTGATAAATGAGCGACTTTTGCATCCACCGACTTATATCTGAAATTGCCCAGAGCCCTGCGAAGCTGGGATTCAAAATCCACATCCTGTCTCTTATATCCGGGAGTGTCAATGTTCGACATATTCTGCGAAAGCACTTCATTCCTTAATGCTGATGCGTCTGCAGCTTTACTTAATACATTAACATAATCAAATACATTACTGTTAATCATCCTGTACTTCCTTTCATAAACTCAAATATTTCATCTATGATTTTAATCTATGCATATTTTAGTCACTCTATTTCATTATAGATTATTTAACCAAAAACACAAGATATTTTTATAAAATCTGATTAAAAAATCTATAGCAGGCCCCAAAAAAGGATTCATTCTGCCTGAGCCTCATAAATCCTTTTAACCTTGCCATAATCCATTATGTTCCCTATTCAGTTATCTGATCTTCTCTTCTTTCAGCTTTTCCACCTCATCAAAGACCATATCATTTAAGACCTTAATGTAAGTCCCCTTCATCCCTGAAGATCTGGACTCAATCACGCCGGCGCTTTCAAACTTGCGAAGCGCATTTACGATAACGGAACGGGTAATCCCCACCCGGTCGGCTATCTTGCTTGCCACCAGAATCCCTTCCATTCCGTTTAATTCCTCAAAAATATGTACAACAGCTTCCATCTCCGAATAGGACAGGGTGTTAATGGCAGATTTAATAACAGCAAGCTTCCTGTTTTCTTCCGCATTTTCCTCGTTAACCGCACGAAGCATTTCAAGGCCTACTACGGTAGTTCCATACTCGCATAAAATAATATCGTCAATATCATACTGGTCTTCACATTTATAAATAAACAGTGTTCCCAGTCTTTCACCTGCTATCTCTATTGGTGTGATAATTGCCTGAAACCGTTTTACGTCTCCCTCTTCAAAGCCCAGCGTCTCAAGATTCACATTTTCTTTGGTGGAAAGAACTGCCAGCAGTCTTTCATTCAACAGATGATCTATAAAGCCGCCCACCTGATCCACAATCAGCTCCGTGATGGAATCAACGCCGCCTCCATCTCCTACGCCCAGCACTTTGCCCTTTTTACTGATCACCAGTACATTGGAAGATAAAATTTCGCATAACACAGAACAAATATCGTTAAAAACCACTTTGCTGGAATTGTTGTTATGAAGAAGCTTACCAATTTTTCTGGTTTTGTCTAATAATTGTACACTGCCCATGCAATACCTCCCGCCATTACCATTCGGAAATATTGTAACATAAGATTTAGGCAATTTCAACGACTTTACTGGAAATTCTATATAATTCCACTATTTGGAAAGAATTTTCTGACTTATTAAGCATTTTCTGATGCAGTTGTAACATAACCGCAGTTTTCGCCCATGCAGACCAGTTTGTTTCCCTTATGAAGAAGGAGGGAGCCGCATTTCGGACATTTTTCCTTTGAGGGCTTCTGCCATACCATGAAATCACATTCAGGATTGTTAATACATCCATAATATTTTCTGCCCTTTTTGGTCTTTTTCAGTACGATATCCTTACCGCACTCAGGGCAGGAAACTCCTATTTTTTCAAAATAGGGTTTGGTGCTGCGGCACTCCGGGAATCCCGGACAGGCCAGAAACCTTCCGTGAGGCCCATACTTTATGACCATCTGCCTGCCGCACAGATCACAGGTTTCATCTGAAACCTCATCCTTAATCTTAACTTCTGCAAGTTCCTTCTCCGCTGTCTTAACCGCTTCATCCAGGTCCGGATAAAAATTGGACACCACCGTTTTCCAGTTGACACTGCCCTCCTCAATTCCATCCAGAAGAGCTTCCAGATTTGCAGTAAAATTCACATCCACAATACTTGGAAAAGCTTCCTTCATCATATGATTGACTACTTCCCCAATCTCTGTCACGTATAGGTTTTTATTTTCTTTTACAATATAGCGTCTTGCCAGAATCGTGGTAATGGTAGGCGCATAGGTGCTGGGGCGTCCAATCCCCAGTTCTTCTAAGGCATGCACCAGAGAAGCTTCCGTATAATGGGGTGCAGGCTGGGTGAAATGCTGCTTTTCTTCAAGAGAAGTCAACGTAAGGGGTGTGGAAGTATCTATGCTTTTTATCAGTGTGTTTGTTTCCTCTTTTTCATCTTCCTGGGTATATACACTCATAAACCCGTCAAACACAAGCCTGGATGCCGCCACGGTAAACCGGTGTTCTGCCGCATCAATTCTGACAGATGTGGTTTCATATTTTGCCGGCTGCATTCTGCTGGCCGCAAAACGCTTCCATATCAGTTGATAAAGGCGGAACTGGTCTCTTGACAGGGAATCCTTTAACTCAGCAGGCGTCCTGTTTAAATCAGTGGGACGTATGGCCTCATGGGCATCCTGAATCTTTTTTCCGCTTTTGGATACAGTGCTCTGCTCCGCCGCATAATCGCTTCCATAGTTATTCACAATATATTCCCGGGCCATTTGCTCTGCTTCTTTTGAAACTCTTGTGGAATCTGTACGCAGATAGGTAATCATACCCACCGTTCCATTTCCTTTAATTTCAATTCCTTCATAGAGCTGCTGAGCCAAACGCATGGTTTTCTGGGTGGAAAAATTAAGCACCTTGCTGGCTTCCTGCTGCAGGGTGGATGTGGTAAAGGGAAGCGGCGCCTTCTTGATGCGCTCACCTTTTTTCACCTCGCCAACCTTAAATTCCGCCTGCTTTATTTCCTTTAAAATACCGTCAAGTTCTTCTCTTGATGATATGACAGCCTTTTTATCCTTCTTTCCGTGGTATTTGGCTGCAAGAGGTTTTGCCTGTCCCGGAATGCGGAAAAAGGCATCAAGAGTCCAATACTCTTCCGGAATGAAACTATTGATTTCTTCTTCTCTGTCACAAATAATGCGCAGGGCAACCGACTGAACCCGTCCTGCACTTAATCCTCTTTTTACCTTTGCCCAGAGCAGGGGGGAAATCCGATAGCCCACCATCCGGTCAAGCACCCTTCTGGCCTGCTGTGCATCCACCAGATCCATATTAATCTCCCGGGCATTTTTCAATGATTCCTTTACCGCATTTTTCGTAATCTCATTAAAGGTAATCCTGTAAACTTTTTTTCCTTCCAGCTTAAGGGCAATCAAAAGGTGCCAGGATATGGCTTCTCCTTCCCGGTCAGGGTCAGTAGCCAGATAAATCTTTTCCGCTTTTTTGGCTTCCTTTCTAAGGCTCGCCAGTATGTCGCCTTTTCCCCTTATGGTAATGTATTTTGGCTCATAATCATGTGCAACATCAATTCCAAGCTGACTCTTTGGCAGATCCCGTATATGTCCGTTACTGGCAGCCACCTCATAATTAGCCCCAAGAAACTTCTTTATCGTCTTCACTTTTGCCGGTGATTCCACAATCACAAGATACTTTGCCATACCAAATCCCCTTTATTTTTGAAACTAATAACCTGCTAAACTATACACTACTTTTCCGGCGGTTGCAAGTAAAAGTTTTTTTATCTTGAGAATCCTTTCCTTTTTTTATATAATTATAGTAAAAAGGAAAGGAAATAACGCCCTATGCTCTATATATTCGGTCTGATTATCCTGATTTTAACTACAGTCATTTTTGTGTTATTCATCCAAATGCATAATAAAGACTCTGAATTTCAATATAAAACCCGCGAAATGAAAAATATGGAATCTGATTATGAGGATAAAATTCAGTCCCTTCAGAGTACCATAAAAGATTTAAACGAGACCGCCTATACCCACACTGTCACAAAAATTGGAAACATTGACTATTTTATTGACAGATGTTCTTCTCTGTTTGACCGATATCCCCTTTCAAAGTTTGTTATGGTAGGCTTTAGTATTTCCAACATGGGAAAAATTAATCAGATCTTTGGCCCCTCCGAAGGAGATAAGGTTATGATTTACACCGCGGATATTTTAAAATCCGCCGCCTTGACTGACGCCACCTATGCACACGTGAATTCCAACCTGTTCGGCATTCTTTTTAAAGATTATGAGGATGCGGAAATTATTAATACAATTGATAAAATTACAAAGCAGTTATCTGCTTATTCTCCCACTTTTGCTGTAACTGCTTCTTTTGGCATCCACACGATTGATCTGACACACACCTCAGACAGTCTTATGGATATTATGAACTGTACTCTGCTTGCTCAAAAGGCAATTAAAGATCCAAAGCACGAAAATTACGCTTATTTTACTGATGAATTAAGCCGGACTTACACGGAAAACCGACAGATGACTCAGGAAATGGAAGATGCACTGGATGCTCATAAATTCATCGTTTACCTGCAGCCTTTGGTAGATCTGCATTCTTATCAGATCGTTTCCGCCGAGGCTTTAGTCCGCTGGGATTATCCGGGCAGGGGCATTCTTTCCCCCTATGCATTTTTACCGCTGTTTGAAAGCTCTTCTCTGATTCAGAAGCTGGATTACTATATGTGGGAAGAATGCTGTAAGGTTATTCGAAGGTGGATCGACAATAAAATGACGCCTCTTCCTATTTGCATGAATATTTCCCCTATCCATTTACAAAGTCCTGCCTTTATTGATAAACTGGAACAGCTCCTGAAAAAATATCTGATTTCCAAAGATCTGATTATCCTGGAGCTTCCCGAGCGGGGCGTTGCCAATGCCTCCAGAGAATTGGCAGAAGTGATTGGAAAGTTAAAGGAACATGGGTTTTCCTTATGTATTGACAATTTTGGAAGCGTACATTCCCCTTTAAATATATTAAAGGATTACCCCATTGAACGAATTAAACTGGACAGAAGCTTTTTAAACCGGAATTCAAACTCTGACGAAGGTCTTACAATTCTGCGATACCTGATTGCTATGGCAAAAGAATTAAATCTTACCGTAATTACAGAAGGAGTTGAGACAATGGATCAGGCAAATTTCCTGACAGATATCGGCTGTGATATTGCCCAGGGCTACTTTTTTGCCAAGCCTCTTTCCGTAAGACTTTTCGATCAGTTGAATAAATCCATGCTGCGCACCCTGTACCGTCCTTCCGAGTATTATCCTACTTTTGATGACTTTGAAAAAGACGTGGACATTTTAACACAGATGATGCGGCGGGTTGGATAAGACCGACTATTCAAAAAGCTGCGCAGAATCAAACCTCTGCGCAGCTTTTTTCATGCCTGTTTCATGATAATTAATAATCCAGATCCGTTTTCAGCCTGGCAACTGTAAATATAAAGAAATCACTAAGCGGCGTCTGGCTGTTCAAATTCAGGTTGGGATAAGACGGTGTAGTTGCCCCGGTATCATCCTTATCCATAACAAAGACGATTGCCTGCACCTTATAATTGGATAAATCCATCTGTGCCGCATCATTCACAGTCAGTTTAAGATTTCTTACCACCACTCCTGCACTTTGGACTTCCTTTGCTGTTTCCCCTTCCATTACCTGGTATCTGGTTCCATTTTTAATCTCACTAAAATCAAAACTGTAATTCACATACCAGAAAGAGATACCGCTTGAGCCTGGATTAATTGATGTGGTCTTTGAAAGGCTCAGCCCATCCGGATCACCTGCCAGTTCAAGATCAAGCTGGCTTCCCGTATAAGGATCATATTTGGGTGCACCGCCTGTATTTGTTTTCTCAAGCAGACGGTATGCCACTATGTACTGCTTATCGGTTATTGCCTCATCTGTGGCATCATTGCCTGTCAGTATACCTGAAAAATCCAGCTTAAAGTCAAAATCAACGGTATGAGGCATATTCGTCTGATTTTCATAAACATTAATTCCAAGCTGCATCAAATCTCTGGTCTCAACTGCACATGCCAGATCATACTTTCTGGCAGCCGGAAGTTCCTGAGCGTAGGAATCAAGTACTTCCCCTGCTGCAGGGTACCTGGGATTTTCCACACGCAGAAGCCTTAAATTTACACCATACTTTTCCTGATCATAGGGCGTCATATCCGCATTTCTAAAATCAAGTCTTAATTGGTCCACCCACCTGATCACTCCGCCGCTGACGCCATGTTCTGCTTCATCTTCCAGAATGGTGTCCAGAAGATCATCCAGTTTTAAGCGCACGCTTTCATTCTCAAATAAGTTTCCATCTTTATAAAAATAAATATTGGACGCGTCATTATAGGCGCCAAGCCCTGTTTCTTCAAGTACTCCCGGTTTGGTATGCAGTACCGGTTGTGTCCTTTCTCCTTTAATAAAAACATTGGTTCCGTCAGGCAGGGCAACTTCCTGTCCATCCGGCATCGTCAAATATACCTGCAGTTCCAGATATTTATTGCTGTTGGCACTGTCAATGGTATTATCCCCATCCTGTCTTACCGCAGACCAGTATAAATCGTCTGCCCGTATGTCAATAGCCGCCCAAATATTTACAAGCCCGTTTTCATCTGCTTTAATACTTCCTTCAATCCAGGTTTTTTCATCTTCACTTTCCATACCTTTCTGGTAAAAGGATATGTTGATTCCCGGCTGTATCTGTGCCTGAATATTCGTGTGGTTCACCAGGGTGGTTCGTTTTTCCAAATCCTCCGTAAGATCAGGGCTGATATCAAATTTTCTTGATTCGGTGCCTATCCGGTCCTCAGGCTTCACATCAGAAATATCAACAGTGATCAAAAAGCGTTCTACCGCCACATCAGAATAAGTAAATGTCTCTGTTTTTCCATCAACCATATCCGTTGACTCAAAGGTTTCATCCTTTCCGTAAATGTCAAACCCTTCGTCCTGACCAATTTTTTTATTTACATAAGGATTTCCATTTTCATCCATAAAATCCGTGTAATAATAAGGTCCCGGATCATTGTCCTTTACGGTGTAGTAGTACACCTTATTGTTGTCGCTGACATCAATCAGCGTCAGCTTTGTTCCTCTGGCAAAACCTATCTCATCGCCCTTTTCGTTGGTCATCCCAACTTTCTTTTCCACCTGCACATCCTTATATTTTTCTCTTGCAGAATCATAGATATATTCTGAGTATAAGGTATAAGAACTGTCATTAGCGATAGTAACAGAGGAATACATCCCTTCTTCCTTTACTTTATCCGCATTATATACCAGGTCTTCCATAATTTTCAAATGGGTGTCTATCCCTAAACGCACCATCACATAAACCGGAATTCTCACAACTTCTTTTCTTTCTATACTTCCTGTCTGTCCACAAGGCGTATACCGCCACGAATAGGTGATGGTAAGAAGGGTAAATGTCTGTGGACTTCCATCTGTTCCGTCACTGTCATAAGTATTATAATCCACCGTCCATTTACTGCCTTCCTTTCTGGCAGAAAGACTGACTATATCCCCGGCAGGATCAGATATTTCCGTAATCGTTCCATCTGCATTAATCTGCATGGGTTTTGTATCAATATTGATAACCTTCGCCATAGCATCCGAATAGCTGCTGCCATGCGCACTGTCATCGGAACTGTAAATTCCTCCCACTCCGGTTAACGCCGCAACCACGCCTTTCATCAATTGATCCGCCGAACCATATTGAGTATCAAGAGTTATTGCCGGAAGAAATTCTGTTTCACACCTTAAAGGTGTCAGCAGATTGCCTTTTTGATCCCGATACAGTTTTTCATACACTCCTTCCACATTTAACGTACTTAAAAGTTCTGCGGTCATATTAAGCCGATAAGCATTCAAATACTCGGAAATACTGTTTGTAGTCCTGGTTTTTTTATAATCTTCCATGATATTTTGATAGCTGATGCCATCAAAAAGGTATTGCCAGTTATCTGTGGTATTTCCCTCTATGCTGCTCACCTGATTCCATAATTCGGAATCTGCATCCTTAGGCTGTGCCACATCATGATAAATAATATGTATAAACTTTCTGTAGGCATATGGCGCACCAAAAAGATTTTGTGCCTCTGCAGTCCCTGCCGCTGATGCCGGATGCATTCCCACATCAATTACAGGCCGCGTTGCAATATCTTCCTTATAAGAAAGCTTTGGTGCAAGAAAATAGGTTGTGGTAAAACTGGTTCCGTAATTGCCAACAAAATTTCCTATTCCTCCTGCATAATAGCCTGTCATGTTGTTCCGTAAATTTGCTGCAGAAGGCATGGACTCACTTGTATAACTGTTTGCATTGGTTCCCTTAATTAAAGTAACTGTCCTGGTTCCTGCACTGATCTCTCCATCTGCACTGTTAAACAGCTTTTGAAGCACAGCACTTCCCGGATCTCCTGAAGTGACTCGAGTTCCGGTGACAAGCACTCA
>VSNT01000079.1 GCA_009774465.1 Lachnospiraceae bacterium | reverse complement strand
CTAAAAAAGCCTGTCAGTGCGATAGGCTTTTTTGCTTTCAAATACATGAAAAGATATATTTGCAAATATAATGGAAATTTGTTATATTGTATCTTAAATGGGGAGTTACAGGCGGAGGTTAACATGAACAGTAAAAAGACTATATTGATTGTAGACGATATAGAAATTAATCGGGAAATTTTAGCGGAGATTTTTAAAGAAGATTATGACATAATAAAGGCATGCAATGGAGTGCAGGCTGTTGAGATTCTTGACAGTCATTCTGATATTTCAGCAGTTCTGCTTGATTTGATTATGCCGGAGCTGGACGGCCTGGGGGTGCTTCGTGAATTAAATAAAAACGGAAAAATCGACAGAATACCGGTGTTTTTAATTACAGCAGAAAACAGCAGGGACATGCTTTTAGAAGGGTATCATCTTGGGGCAGTAGACGTAATTACCAAGCCATTTATTGCCCACTTTTTGGTATGCCGGGTGAATAATGTGATCGAATTGTACGAGCACAGAAATGAACTGGAAAGAAAAGTGGCGGAGCAGGTAGAACGTCTGAATCATTTTAACCAGTCCATGATAGAGACGCTTGCAACTGTAATTGAATTCAGGGATTGTGAGTCGGGGGAACATGTAAGACGTATCTGTGGGCTTACAGGGACTATTATGACGGAAGTAAGCAATACCTATCCGGAATATTATCTGCCCAAAGCAGAAATTGATAAGATTGTATCAGCATCCATACTTCATGATGTTGGCAAGATTTCCACTCCCGACGGTATTTTAAATAAACCTGGCAGACTGACCAAAGAAGAGTTTGAAATTATGAAGCAGCATACGGTTCAGGGCTGTGAAATCTTAAAAAGCGTTTATGATATTATGGATGAAGATACCTATAATTATACTTATGACATCTGCAGACATCATCATGAAAGATGGGATGGAAGAGGATATCCGGACGGGCTGAAAGGTGACGATATTTCCATATGGGCTCAGGTGGTATCGGTAGCGGATGTATATGATGCACTTACTTCTGAGAGGGTTTATAAAAAAGCCTTCAGCCATGAAGAAGCTATGCGGATGATAAAAAATAATGAATGCGGTGTATTTAATCCAAAGGTGTTAAATGCGTTTGTTACAGCAATTGAAAGAAAAAGAAGCCAGATGGAAGCGGAGAAAGCCGAAGAGAAATAAAGCCAGAGTGTTCACTATGGAGCAGGGTATGTAAAAATATATACTCTGCTCTTTTTCTGCAGTTTTTCAGGAGAAAATTTGGATAAGATAGAAGATTATTTGTATATGTTAAAATGAAATTAGAATATACTAAAAAAATTTTTTGATAAGTTTAAATTTATGTTGATTTAAATTTATTATAGTATTAGAATGAAACTGGAGGGTACATCAATGTCATTCACAAAAGAAAAACGAAGCAGAATAAAAAATTACATAATGGAAAAAATTTTTAAAAAACAAATTGATTTTGTTAAAAGAACTGCGAATACTTTTTCCATTTCTTCTACTACTGTTTACAAATATATAAATGAGTTGGAACAGGATGGATTGATTGCCAGAGATACTTCTGGAAATTATTACCTTGTAAAAACAATAAGTAAAACTTTTACTTTTCATTTAAAAGAGAAAACTCTGGAAGAAGACGTGGTATATCGTGAAACATTAAGTTCTTATGTTGAGGACTTTCCCGGGAATGTTGTACGCATTTGGGAATATGCTTTCATGGAAATGTTTAATAACGTAATTGATCATTCGAATGCAGAAAAGGTTATTGTCAACATTAGCCAAAATGCCTTATATACCTGGGTAAATATTTCTGATAATGGGATAGGCATTTTTAGAAAGATAGCAGATTTTTATCATTATGAAAGTCTGGATGATGCTATATTCAGTCTTTTTAAGGGGAAACTTACTACAGATAGTCACAATCATTCCGGGGAGGGAATTTTTTTCACATCAAAAGTTATGGATCATTTTGGGGTAATTTCTGACCAAAAAATTTTTTCTCAGGATAATACGAAAGAAATAGTTACAGACTTAGCTGACGCCTCGCCAACATTTAAAAAGATGCGGGATATGAAGGGAACGCTGATTATCATGGCGCTGGCCAATGATACAACAAGAACATTAAAGGAGATCTTCGATATGTATTCTGATGACAATGGTGGATTTACCATAACGCAAATTCCAATTAAGCATATTTGTGACAGCGGTTATCCTGTATCCAGGTCACAGGCAAAACGTCTGTACTTTGGTTTTGATAAGTTTAAAACAGTTATTCTTGACTTTAAAGATGTTGAAGAAATTGGACAGGGATTTGCTGATGAACTGTTTCGTGTTTATCAAAATAATCATCCTGAAATAGAGCTTCGCTGTGTGAATACCAATGAAGCTGTTGAACGAATGATCCGCCGCACAACAATGAATTAAAGCATATTTTTAACGGGCAGCCAGAGAAAGGCTGCCCCATTTTTTATAAAATTTCCTTTCCTCTCTAAAGTCTTTAGGAAAATGTCCGATACAAATAGTGAAGTTAAAAACATGATGAAAATTAATAATGGAAAATCCACGGAAGGAGGAATCCAAATGCGTATAGAGGCTTATACACAGGTTCAGGGATTATACGATACAAAGAAAACAACAAAGCCACAGGCTAAGAGTAATACAAGCTTTTCAGATCATCTGCAGATTTCCAGTCTGGGGAAGGATATTCAGGCTGCCAAGCAGGCTGTGGCAGGAAGCAGTGATATCAGGGAAGATTTAACAGCTTCTATTAAGGCCCGGATTCAGGACGGTACTTATGAAGTCAGTGCAGCAAGCTTTGCTGACAGATTATTTCAAAAATATGAAGAGATGAGGTAATTCAAGTGGCAAGTCTGATGGAAAATCTGATTGAAGTATTAGACCTGGAAAGCCGGGAATATGAAAACTTGCTGGAATTATCTACAAAGAAAACGCCGGTTATTGTGACTGGTGAATTAGAAGAATTAGCCAAGCTCACGGATGAAGAACAAATCGTTGTCAGTAAGATCAACCATCTGGAACAGCAAAGACAGGAAGTATTTACTGATATCGCCAATGTAATCAACAAGGATGTTAACTCACTGATGCTTGCAGATCTGGTCGATATGCTTAAAGCAAGGCCGCAGGAGCAGCAGAAACTGGCTAAGGTACATGACAAATTAAGCAACGCCGTTCATGAAGTAAAGCGTGTAAATGAGCAAAACAGGATTTTGATTCAAAATGCGCTGGAAATGGTGGAATTTGACATGAATATGCTGCAGGCAATGAAAACAGCGCCTGAGACAGCCAATTATAATAAAGGCGCCTGCAATACAGGGGCAGCTATGGGAGTAGATGGAAGAGGCTTTGATGCCAAACAGTAATCCTTGTGAAGGTTATGAGGTGATAATATGTCTTTAATGGGAAGTTTATATATTGGTGCAAGTGGATTGCAAACAAGTCAAAATGCGCTTAATACAACAGCGCATAACATGTCAAATGTGGATACTGTCGGGTATACCAGGCAGCAGGTGCAGCTTGGTACCCGTACTTATAAGACCATATCTAAGAGTGCTGCTTCTAATGCATATCTGCAGACAGGTCATGGTGTTAATTATACTCAGGTAAAACAGGTCAGAGATTATTTTCTTGATAAAGCTTATCGAAGGGAAGCCGGAAGAAGTGCTTATTATGATACCTCTGCAGTTGTAGTGGAGGAGATGGAAAACCTTTTTCAGGAGCTGGAAGGCAGGGCTTTTGCTGGTGCCATTTCAAATCTGTGGACTTCCGTGCAGGAGATGGCAAAGGATCCCGGAAATGCTGTAAATCAGGGTGTTTTTGTGCAACGCTGTTCTGAGTTTTTAAGCCGCGCCAAGGCAGTTTATACCGGCCTTAGCGAGTATCAGGATAATTTAAATTATCAGGTGGCGCAGCAGGTCAATACCATGAATGCCTATGCAAAACGTATTTCAGAGTTAAATCAGGAAATCGTAAAAATTGAGTCAGGCAAAGTGGAACATGCCAATGATTTAAAAGATGAAAGAAATCAGCTTATTGATGAACTTGCCTCTATGGGATACATTGACGTGCGGGAGGATGCCGACGGAAATGCACTGATACGTCTGGAAGGCAAGGACTTTGTAAAAGCAGATTCTTACAATGAAATCTGCCTTTACACGGATAAGGAAACGGGATTTTATACGCCCTACTGGAAACAGCTTGCAGAGACAAATATAGTGAATGGAATAGAAGAGGTTAATATACAGGGTGCGGAGCTTTTCAATATGCAGCAGATTATTTCCACTGACCGGAATACTGATATTGGCGCACTTAAGGCAATGCTGGTTGCAAGAGGCGACAGGCGGGCCACGCACAAGGACCTGGATCCTGCTTATTATGATAAGGATATTAAGCAGTCCCTTATAATGAATGTGCAGGCTGAATTTGATCAGCTGGTTAACAAATTAACCACTGCCATTAACAAGGTGTTTGCAGATGCGGCGGCCAGAGAGACTGCAAAGGATCCAAATTCAACCTATATGAGAGATCCGGCTACCGGTGATCCGTATACTATTTTCAATACAATGGCGGTTAATGATCCGGCTAATCCGAATAATGATTTTACTGTGGAAAACATTATAATCAATGGAACCATTAAACAGGCTCCTTCCCTGCTTGGATTTAAGAAACCGGATGGGAAAATTGATCAGGAAACAGCAGATATTATGAAAGAAGTTTTCACAGAAGAGGCATATACTTTAAATCCTAATGTGAAAACAGCCACTAATTTTATTAACTATTATAACAACCTGATTTCACAGGTGGGAAATACAGGCTCTGCCCTGTGGGGAATCAGCGAAAACCAGCAGCTTACTGTTGACAGTATTGCGGCAGCAAGAGAGCAGGTGCTTGGTGTTTCTTCTGATGAAGAGATGAGCAACATGGTAATGTTTCAGAATGCCTATAATGCATCCAGCCGGTATATCAATGTAATCAGCGAAATGCTGGAGCATATTATTGTTTCACTTGGAAGATAAGAAAGGAGTGAGGTAAATGCCTTCACAATTTTTTGGATTATATATTGCCGGTTCAGGGCTTCGCGCTTCTAACGCTGCTTTGAACACTACAGCAAACAATATTTCCAATGCACAGACCATTGGATACAGCCGCCAGCAGGTGGTGCAGCAGGCAAACAACGCCCTTCGTACCTTTACAACCTATGGATGTGCAGGCGCCGGTGTTGACACCATTGCCATAGAACGTGTCAGGGACAGCTTTTATGATGTGAAATATTGGAACAACAACAGCAAGTATGGTGAATATGCAGTAAAAGAATACTACATGAAAACCATAGAAGAATACTTTGATGATGATAATGTAAGCGGATTTAAGACTATTTTCAATAAATTTGCGGCAAGCCTTCAATCTATCACCACAAATTCCAGCAGTGACAGCTCCAAGGCACAGTTTATTGCTTCTGCGAAATCACTTACAGATTATTTTAATAATATGTACGGAAATCTGCAGAAGCTTCAGCAGGATATCAACCTGGAGATCAAACAAAATGTAGATCAGATTAATTCACTGGCACAGAAAATCGCCACATTGAATAAGCAGATCAATGTAATTGAATTATCCGGCACTACAGCCAATGAACTCAGGGACCAAAGAGAATTACTGATTGATGAATTATCTGAAATTGTAGATGTAGATGTGACAGAAGTGCCCATTACCGATCCTAACGATCCTGACAGAGTGACCGGAGGAACCAGATATCTGGTTCGGATTGCAGGCGGGCAGGTACTTACAGATGGAAATGATTATAATACGCTGACTTATATGGCAAGGGATAAAGACCAAAAGGTAAATCAGACAGATGCAGACGGTTTGTATAAGATCATGTGGGCAAATGGCAATGAGTTCAGTCTGGCCAATGCTTCTATGGATGGAAGACTGAAAGGTCTGGCACAGCTGCGGGACGGTAATAATGGCGCAAACTTTAATGGTACAGCGACTTCTGTTTCAGCAGATGGTCTTACGGTAAAGATTGAGGTGACGGATGAATATCTGAAAAATATGCGTGAATGTACCTTATCTGACACCGGTGGAAGCATTACTATCGGAAATACTGTCTACTATTACGACAGCTGGAAGTTTAATAAGGATGATACGACGACACCGCCAACATATACTTATGAATTTACAATGGATCCCAACACGCCTGTAGATCCGGCGAAGGCAGGGACTGAAGCAAGAACAGAGGCAAAGATTAAATACCAGGGTATTCCCTATTATATGGAACAGATGAATGCATGGATCCGTCAGTTTTCTGAGGCAATCAATAATATTTTCACCAGTGGATATAATGCAAACAATGAGCTGGGAGAAAATTTATTTACCGGATTCAGCGGAAATGGTACGGAATACACTATGGCGGATTTCACTGATGCCGATGGATATTATGAACTGACCGCAGGAAACTTTTCAATTAACTCGAAACTGCTTAAAGATGCTTCCTTATTAGGAACCAGAAGCAGCGCCGAGGTTGGCGTGGAAGAATTTGGGCAGGTTAATAAAGTAATAGAACTTCTTGCCAGCAGGGATAAATTTAATTTCCGTAATGGAACTGCCGGACAGCTTCTTGAGTCAATCCTGTCAGATATCAGTTTAAATACCAGTGATGCCATTACATTTTGTGAAGTATTTAACGGTTTAAGAAACAGCATTGACAATCAGAGGATTTCTATTTCAGGTGTAGATGAGGATGAGGAAGCGGTAAGCCTGGTAAAATTTCAGAACGCATATACTTTGGCATCCAAGATGATACAGACGCTGACAGAAGTCTATGACCAGTTGATTTTACGTACAGGGGTGTAGGACAGTTTTAGGAGGATAACCACATGAGAATGACCAACAAGATTATGCAGAATAATTCTCTGTATAATATCAACAATAATAAAGTATTACAGGATAAGCTAAGCACCATGATGTCCACCCAGAAGAAGATTACAAGACCTTCTGACGATCCTGTTATTGCCATCCGTGCTCTGCGGCTTCGGACCAACGTTACGGAGCTGACGCAGTTTTATGAGAAAAATTCTCCTGACGCAGAAAGCTGGCTTAATGTTACGGAAGGGGCGCTGAATACAACCACTAAAGTTCTGACTGAAATGATTCGTCTGGCAAATAAGGGAGCCAATAAAGATCTGGGTTCAAAGGATCTTGACATTATTATAGGTCAGATGAAATCTTTAAGAGATGAATTTTATTCCACAGGCAATGTGGATTATGCCGGCCGATATGTTTTTACCGGTTACCGGACAGATACCACCTTAAGCTTTACGGAGGAAATAGAGGAGCAGCAGAAGGAAGGCTATCCTGTTTATAAGATTACGGAACAGAAAACGATTGCCGCTTTTGATACGATCAACCATACCAATATAGGTAATCTGGATGGTTTAAATAAAGATAATTATACGGATACCAAGTATGATAACATCAAGGAACAGGATATTTCTAACGGAAATATTCACAGACTGCGTCTTTCCTATGATGGCTTAAAAGGGGAAATCAAGCAGCCGCCGGTTAATACTGATGTGGAAATAAAATTTGCAAAGGATGCAACCACTGTTACAGCGGATACAGTGTCAGTTACTGATAATCCATATGATCAAATTCTTGCGGCAAATGCGGCAAATACTGATAAAGTGATTTTTATACCGGAAACAGGAGAACTTCTTTTCAGCGATAAAGCATATGAAAATATGGAAGCTAAGGTAAAGGCTCTTGATGGAACCGATACGGAACTGCAAATTACTTATACAAAGGATAAGTGGCAGAAGGGTGATTTAAGGCCGGAACATTATTTTGCATGTGAGAGCACTGTAAAGGATGAAGCCGGAAATGATAAAACCATCAAGTATAATGAAGAGTATCTTACTGGTCAGGGGGCAAAGCAGACCATAGAATATGATGTGGGATATAACCAGAAGATACAGGTTAACACCACCGCGGATGAAGTGTTTACGCATGGTATGGACAGAGACATTGACGATCTCGAAAAAGCGCTTGCAGAGCTTTCGGAAATTGATGCTACCAAAATTGACCTGGATAAGGTATTAAAAGGTCTGGATGAGGGCAGTGCAGAATATGCAGATGTAAAGAAAAAATATGATGCAGCGGAAAAAGCATATAATTATATCCGCGAAAATGTCCATGATATGCTGCAGAAAACGATTACCAGGACACAGGGATATCTGGATGACACCAATGTGGCTGTTACAGATAATGGAACCAGAAGCCAGCGTCTTGATTTGATCAGTAACCGTCTTATGGATCAAAAGACAACTTTCCAGGTGTTGCAGTCTGAAAATGAAGATATAGATATTGCTGATGTTTTGATTAAATTGAACAGTACGAATCTTACCTACAATTCAGCTCTGATGGCAACAGGAAAAATTATGCAGACGTCGTTAATGAACTTTATTTAATGCAGGCGTACCGGATACGCAGATAGGAGCAGTTATGAAAATTAACACGAAAGTATTTGGAGAAATTGAAGTAGCAGATGAAAAAATTATCCATTTTCCATTAGGGATTATCGGATTTCCTGAATTGACTGATTTTGCACTGGTACATGATGTGGATAAAGGCAACGGTTCCATTCACTGGCTGCAGTCTGCACAGGAACCGGCCTTTGCAATGCCGGTTATGGATCCCCTTTTAGTAAAACCGGATTATAACCCGGAAGTGGATGATGAATTATTAAAACCAATCGGAGAACTGCAGCCGGAGGAAGTTTTAGTGATGGTCACAGTGACAGTGCCCAGCGACCTGACAAAAATGAGTGTAAACCTGAAAGGACCTATTATTATTAACGTGATAGAAAAAAAAGCGTGTCAGATTATCATTGATGGTGAGGGATATGCGGTCAAGTTCCCTATTTATGATATTTTGAATGAAAAGAAAGCAGGTGAGTAAATGTTAGCTTTATCCAGAAAGAAAAATGAGGCCTTGATTATTAATAACAACATTGAGATTACCGTACTTGAAATCAAAGGGGAGCAGATAAAGCTGGGCATCAGCGCACCAAAAGATGTTCCGGTTTACCGAAAAGAGGTTTATGAACAGATTCAGGAAGCGAATAAGGATGCGGTTAATACTGGTGGAATGGAAGCATTGAGAAATTTGCTGGGATAATCAGCCGGAATTTTTGTGAATCAAAAAAGCTGTACGGAAGTACGGCTTTTTTATATATTACATTTTCATGAGTTTTTTATTCCAAATCTATAAATTTTTTCGAACTTGTTCCGATATATACTAAAGAAGACAGGAAAACTCTAAAGTTTTAATTCTATTATATCACATGGAGGTGATTCTAATGGCAATAGAACCATTAAGCAGTGCCATGACATTTCAGGCACAAACGACACAGCAGGCTAAGCCTGTGCAGAGGACAGCGGTAGAGAACATGGAAGTTGCTACACCGGAGAAGGTAACTGCATATGACGCTACAACTGTCAAAGTAGCTGAAACAGGGAAACAGGACAGTCAGAGCGGACAGGGCAGTGCAGACGGTCAAAATGGCAGTTTCGCTGAACAACAGCAAACAAGCAACGAGCAGATTCGAAAGGCCGTTGAACAATTGAACAAGAATATGTCTCATTCCGAAGCGATTTTTGGGTTTCATGAGAAAACAAACAGGGTAACTATCAAGATTGTGGATAAGGACACTAAGGAAGTGATCAAGGAAATCCCTCCTGAAAAGACTCTGGATATGATCGCCAAGGCATGGGAACTGGCAGGTATTCTTGTAGATGAGAGAAGATAAAGGAGGCAGATTATGGCATTACGCATGACCGGAATGATGTCCGGACTTGATACAGAATCTATTATTCAGGAATTAGTAGCTGTAAGGCAGACCAAGGTTGACAAGCAGAAGAAGGCCCAGACTTCATTAAACTGGAAACAGGAGGCCTGGAAAGATTTAAACAGCAAGCTTAGAGGCCTTCAGAAGAAATATCTGGCAAACATGAAATTTTCGGATGCCTACACCAAGAAAACCACCAAGGTTTCAAACAGCAGCGCTGTCAGTGTTATTACAGGTGCCAATGCAGTTAATGGCGTTCAGTCCCTGAGAATTGAAAGCCTGGCTAAAAACGGATATCTGACAGGCGCTACAGTGAAAAGCAACAGCGGCGGTAAACTGACTGCATTATCCAAACTGAGCGATATGGAAGGGTTTACAGGCGGTGACGGAGTCATCAATATCAAAACCGGTGATAAGGATATTGATGTTGCAGTAAACGGAGATACAACAATTTCCGATGTACTTACACAGCTTAAGAATGCCGGATTAAATGCCAGCTTTGATGAAAAATGGCAGAGATTCAGCATTAGTTCCAAGGAATCAGGCACGAAAAATGACTTTAGCATCACTGCATCTGATGGTGCCGGCGCCAGTGCATTAGCAGCTCTCGGCATTCAGACTGATATTACCAAAGACAAGGCTACTATGGCGGAATATGAGAAATTTGCCAAGTACTTTGTAGCAGATGACAGAGCAGCTACCCTTGCCAATATGCAGGGAATGATTGATAAAGATGTGGAATCCAGAAAGAATTCCTACCTGAATCAATATAAGAGTCTGAAAGATTCCATGAAGGCTGCACAGGATAAGATTGATGAGATCAACGAAAAATATAAAGATGATCCTTTGAAATCAGTGGAAGAATATGCAAATGAAAGAGATGAAAAGAATAAAGCAATTAAGGAAAAACAGGAAGAAATTGAAAAAATAATAGATCCTGACCAGAAGAAAGCAGCCCAGGAAGATCTGGAAAAA
This sequence comes from Lachnospiraceae bacterium, assembly GCA_009774465.1. Taxonomy (GTDB): domain Bacteria; phylum Bacillota; class Clostridia; order Lachnospirales; family Lachnospiraceae; genus Suilimivivens. The sequence goes on along the minus strand of VSNT01000079.1, from coordinate 8,312 downwards.
CTGATGAAGGAAGCAGACACTCTTACAGAGAAATTGTCTGCAGCTCAGGCAGTTAAGACACAGCAGGATAATCTTGCAAAATATGGTGAGGAACTGGCTAAAGTAGAGAGTTATATCGAAAATGTGACCGATAATGGCGACGGTACCTACTCTGCAGATGCAACAGCCAAACTGCAGGGTGAAGTTGAAGACAGATATTATGATAAGGCATCCTATGCAGCAGAAGTTATCTCAAAGAAGGATGAGCCGGTTGATCCTGACAGGGTTGCTACCAAAATCGACGGGCAGGATGCAGTTATCTGGTTAAATGGCGCCAAATATGAAAATGATACGAATTCCTTCGAGATTAACGGATTGACATTTACTGCGTTAGTTGCAAATAAGGATGAAGAGATTACTGTTACCACCGAGCAGGATACAGATGGTATCTATGATATGATCAAGAACTTCCTGAAGGAATATAATGCAGTACTCAATGAAATGGATAAACTGTATAATGCCGACAGTGCCAAGGGATATGAGCCTTTAACAGATGACGAAAAGGCCAGCATGTCTGAAAAGGATATAGAAAAGTGGGAACAGAAGGTTAAAGATTCCCTTTTAAGACGTGATGAAAATATCTCCAGCGTCACTACAGCCATGAGCAGCATTATGGCTGAAGGAATTATGATAAATGGCAAAGAAATGCATCTGTTTGATTTCGGCATTGAACCTCTTGGATATTTTGAGGCGGCGGATAACGAGCGTCACGCTTATCACATTGCCGGAGATCCGGATGATGCAGCTACCATGAACCAAGATGATAAGCTGAAAACAATGATCAGCAATGATCCGGATACGGTGATTTCTTTCTTTACAAAGCTGTCCAGAAATCTGGATACAAAGATGACTGAGTTATCTAAATCAGTGAATGGTTACCGTTCTTATGGAAGCTTCTATGATGATAAGAAGATGAAATCCGATTATGATGAGTACACCACTAAGATCAAGGAAATGGAAGCAAAACTGAATGAGTACGAAGATAAATGGTATAGGAAATTCAGTAAAATGGAAACTGCACTTGCTAAAATGCAGTCCAACGCCAGCGCGGTAACAGGTTTATTAGGAGGCTGATAAGATGGCAATGCCCAATGCTTTTGCACAATATAATAATAATAAGATAATGACTGCATCACCTGCGGAACTGACATTGATGCTTTATGAAGGAGCAATTAAATACTGTAATATTGCAATTGATGCGGCTGAGCAGAAAAATGTTATGAAAGCCCATAGCAATATTGTCAAGGTTGAGAACATCATTGCTTACCTTAGAAATACGCTTGACATGAAATATGCAGTTGCCAAGGAATATGACCGCATGTACGATTATCTCCAAAGGCGGCTGTTTCAGGCGAACATGAAAAAAGATGCGGAAATTTTAAAGGAAGTCAACACACATTTGCGTTCAATCCGTGATACCTGGAAAGAAGTTATGCGCATCAACCGTGGGAAAGGAAACCTATGATTGAAAATTATTTGGAAATATTGGAAGAAAGTCTTAAAAAAAAGATAGTGGTGCTTGATGAAATAGAAGACTATACCACTAAGCAGGAAAGTCTTTTAAGACAGGAAAATGTGTCAATGGAAGAACTGGACGCCAATATGGAACAGAAGGATGAGTTAATCCAGAAGCTGACGGATTTGGATGAGGGGTTTGAAACTCTCTATGAGAGAGTGAAAGAACAACTGAGTGCAAATAGGGATGCGTATAAAGATCAGATCAAACGATTGCAGGCTCTGATCACAAAGGTGACGGAGAAAAGTGTTTCCGTTCAGGCTAAGGAAAGCAGAAATAAAAAGCTTGTGGAGGATTATTTTACCAGGAAAAAAAGTGAAATAAGACAGGGAAGACAGGCATCAAAGACAGTCCTTAATTATTATAAAAGCATGAGCGACAGCAGTGCCATATCATCACAGATTATGGATCAAAAAAAATAAAAAAATTTTTAAAAAAGGTATTAAGTATTTGGAGAAGCATCCGATATATAATACAAGTAAAGCGGAACAAACGACTTAAAGAGTAAAAGTTCCGGAAACTAAAGGTTTCAGTTTTACGATTCTGTAATGACTCTTGGAGGAGCGTACGACTTTCAGGAATCATTACAATCAACAAAAATGGTCGCAGGGAAGCGACATTAAATTCAAGGAGGAATATATTATGGTAGTACAACACAATCTTACAGCAATGAACTCTAACAGAATGTTAGGACTGACAACAAAAACACAGGCTAAGTCAACAGAAAAATTATCTTCTGGTTACAAAGTAAACCGTGCAGCAGATGATGCAGCTGGTTTGGCAATGTCCGAGAAGATGAGACGTCAGGTAAGAGGTCTTACACAGGCTTCTTTGAACGCACAGGATGGTATTTCCATGGTGCAGACAGCAGAAGGTGCTTTGAATGAAGTACATGATATGTTACAACGTCTGAATGAGTTGGCAGTTAAAGGTGCAAACGGAACTCTTCAGTCAGAAGACCGTTCCTACATTGATCTGGAAGTACAGCAGCTCATGAGTGAAATCGACCGTGTAGCTTCTACCACAACATTTAATGAGAGAATGCTCTTAAATGGTAGCTGCTCAACAGGTGTTAAACTTCAGGTAGGTGCAGAACAGTCACAGTTCATTACACTTAGTATCGGAGCAATGGATTGCGCATCTCTTAGCCTTAGTGGTGACGCTAAGACACAGAGTTCCGCAGGCGCTTTGAATAAGAGTGTAAAGACTGCTATTAAGAACCTGAACCTGCAGAGAGCTAAACTCGGTGCTGTTCAGAACAGACTTGAGCACACAATTAACAACCTGGATAACGTTGTAGAGAATACAACAAGTGCTGAGTCCTCTATCCGTGATACAGATATGGCTACAGAGATGGTTAAGTACTCCAACAACCAGATCCTTGCTCAGGCAGGTCAGGCAATGTTGGCACAGGCTAACCAGACCAATCAGGGTGTATTGTCTCTTCTGGGTTAATCGTTGCAAATTAATTAAAACTACCATAGGAGCTGGCGAAAGCCGGCTCCTAATTTTTTAAGGAGAAAAGATATGTTAGATTTTCCACAGGAATTTTTTGAGGAAGAAGTAAGAGAAGGATTTACCATTGATAAAACCATGAAAATTTTCTGGTCGGCTGAAATGGAAGTTCTTCGGGAAATTGCAGAAATTTGTGAGCGTCATGGTCTGCAATGGTATGCGGCTTACGGGACGCTGCTAGGCACCATCCGCCATGAGGGCTATGTTCCCTGGGATGACGATATTGATATATGGATGAAGAGGGAAGATTACGATAAATTTATGGAGATAGCTCCTAAAGAGCTTCCCAAAGGCTATATCGTAGAAAGCCCATTAACGGAAAGAGGCTATAAAGAGTTTCATTCCTGTGTTTTTAATGGAAATACAATTAGTGTAGAAAAAGAGCGTCTTCAAAGATTTCATGGGTGCCCATTTCTAGTGGGTGTGGATATTTTTCCATTGGACTATCTTCCCAATAATGAAGAAGAACGACAGGGACAGCAGACAATTTTTTATGTTCTTGGTTTGACGGCAATGTTAGCAAAGCAGGAGGAGAGAACTGAAGAGGAGGAAGCAGACCTTCAGGATGCATTAGATACAATAGAAGAATTCTGTGGAGTCAATCTTGAACGTGATAAGCGGCAAGGTGAAATACTGGCTTCGGCTATTTATAAAGTTGCAAATCAATTATGTACATGTTATCATGAAGAAGATGGCGATTATCTGGTAATGTATATGGATTATGCCAAGTGGGCTCATAAAATATACAAGAAAGAATGGTTTGAAGAAGCTGTTCAGAAACCATTTGAGGGATTTTTAATACCTGTACCTGCAGGCTATGATGAAATTTTAAAAAGGATTTATGGAGATTATCACGTACGCTCCATGTCGGGAGGGATGCACGATTATCCTCTTTATAATAAGCAGCTTAAGCATATGCGGGAAGTGGTAGGGGGGCTTGAAGAAAAGTATGCCAGAATTGAGGAGCTAATCGCAGAAGCTAAACGGAAGCGTATGGAAGATTTAAAGGAGCAATAATGTTAAACTTTCCGAGAGAATTTTTTGAAGCACAGGAAATAGAGGGGTTCCTGGTGGATGCCACTATGAAAACCGTATGGGCGGCGGAGCTGGAAGTGCTTCGGGAAATTGCTGAAATTTGCGAGCGGCATGAAATAACCTGGTATGCAGCTTATGGAACACTGCTTGGGGCAATTCGCCATGAGGGATTTATTCCCTGGGATGACGATATGGATATCTGGATGAAGCGGGATGACTATATGCGATTCCTTCAAGTTGCTCCCAGGGAGCTTCCGGAAGGATATCTTCTCCATAGTCCTTTGTCTGAATTGGGTTATCTGCAATTCCATTCCTGTGTATTAAATGCTGGTTCCGTAAGCATTGAACCGAAACGGTTACAGAATTTTCATGGCTGTCCTTTTGTGGTGGGGGTGGATATTTTTCCTTTGGACTATCTCCCAAAAGATATGGAAGAACAGGAAAAAGAAAGGGAGCTGTTTGATGTAATCAGCACTACAGCTACCATGATCAATAAGGAAGAAAGGACGCCTGAAAATTTTTTAAAACTAAAAAAGGCACTTTCCTTTTTACAAAATAAATGTGATATTTCTTTTGAACCGGGGCTTCTTAAGCCGGAACAAAAAAAGGCGCTTGTTTCCAAATTATACTGGCTGGGGAACCAGGTAGTTATGCAATATGGAAAGAAGACGAGTGATCTGCTTGTGATGTATATGGATTATATCAACTGGAATCACAAGATATATGAAAAAGAATGGTTTGAAGAAGTGGATTATGCGGCGTTTGAAGGATTTGGAGTGCCGGTGCCGGCAGGATATGATTCTGTTTTGAAGACAATTTACGGGGATTATCATCAGAGAGTCAGAAATGCAACGATGCATGGTTATCCCATGTATCAGAAACAGCTTGAGCAGATGAGAGAGATGATCCGTAAAATGGAAGCAGAACAAAAATAAAAATTTTTGTGGAAATGGATAACAAATGTTACACTTTGCAGATGAATTTTTTCAGGCGGAAATAAGAGAAGACTTTCAGATCGATGTGACCATGAAAACTGTGTGGGCAGCGGAACTGGAAGTTTTAAGCGAAATTGCCAAAGTGTGTGAGAGGCATGGGCTGACCTGGTATGTGGCCTTTGGCTCTCTGCTTGGCGCAGTCAGACATAAAGGCTATATCCCCTGGGATGACGATATAGATATTTGTCTGAAAAGAGAAGATTATATGCAGCTTCTTCAATACCTTCCAAAGGAGCTGCCTAAGGGATATATGGTGAGAAGTCCATTGCTTGAAAGCTGGTATCCGGAATTTCATTCCTGTGTTGCAAACAGTGATTCCATCAGTATGGAGCCCGAACATTTAAAACAGTTTCATGGGTGTCCGTTTATAGTGGGAATTGACGTATTTCCATTGGATTTTCTTGAAAAGGGGGAAGAAGATTCCCTGCGGTTTCATCTGTTTAAAGCGGCAAGACAGGCTGCCCTTTTGGCAAAAAGTGGAGAGAAAGATAATGAACTGAATGAACTTTTGAATTTACTGGAGAAGCAGTGTGATGTGACAATTGACAGAAATACTTTGTCTGAAAAGGATTCAGGGGATGGACGGAATGAATTGGCGGCCGGTCTTTGGGGGCTTGCAAACGAAATCGTTATGTCCGGCAATGGAAAAAAAACAGACAGATTATCCATGTATTTGGATTATTTAAGATTTGGCAAGTTTTATCAGACAGTCTGGTTTGAAGATGTGGAGTTGCTGCCTTTTGAGGATTTTATGGTACCTGCTCCATCAGAATATGATAAGATACTTCGTGCTACCTATGGGGATTATTCCATATGTGTCAGGAATACTACACTTCATGATTATCCATTTTATAATAAACAGTTAGAACAATTACGAAAACAGGTGGCCCAGGCAGAGGCGGCCAGGAAGAGGGAAGCATAATGCTGGAGTTTCCGGTAGATTATTTTCAGGAAGAAGTAAGAGAAGGCTTTTTGGTGGATTCCACCATGAAGACTGTATGGGCGGCGGAGTTAGAGGTGCTGAACGAAATTGCAGCGATCTGTCAAAGACATGGGCTCAAGTGGTATGCTGCCTATGGAACATTGCTTGGAGTTGTACGCCATCAGGGTTTTATCCCCTGGGATGATGATATAGATATTTGGATGAAACGGGAGGACTATCGGAAGATTCTGGAGCTTTTGCCCAGGGAACTTCCAAAAGAGTATGTAGTCAGGCCGCCTTATGCAAGAGAGGGGTATCCTGAATATCAGGTCTACGTTAATAACAGTGATTCTATCAGCATAGAGCCGGAGCATTTGCAGCAGTTCCACGGATGCCCTTTTTATGTGGGAATTGATATCTTTCCATTAGATGCGATTCCGGCGGCTAAGGACAGGGCGGATATGCAGAGAAGCGTGTTTGCAAGTGCGCTGATGCTGCAGCAGATGGATTATGATGCGAAGATTGCCGACGCTGGAAAAGGCGGGAGTATAAAGTCGGATGATACGGCAGATAATGCGGCGCCGGATAGAGCTGCAACGAACAGTGCCGCAGATGGTGCAGCGGTTATGTTACAAATCGGTAAGGTGCTTGATATGCTGTGGGAGCGGTATAAGATTAAAATTGACCGAAAGCTCCTTCACAAGGAGCATAGAAAAGAACTGTTGATGAACCTGTGGCGTGTGGCGGAAGGCCTGCCTTTTGGAGAGAAAAGCGCTGAAAGCCATCAAATTGCCATGTATTTGGATTATCTGAAATTTGGAAAATGTTTTGAGGCTTCATGGTTTGAAGGGGAAGAGTATCTGCCCTTTGAGGGATTTGACCTTCCGGTACCGGGAAATTATGATGCAGTCCTTAAGGCCATTTACGGAGATTACAGGGTATGTGTGAAAAGCCAGGGAATGCATGATTATCCCTGCTATAAAAAGCAGTTGGAAGAGCTTAGAAAGAGAGTAGCGGAAGTTGAAAGCCGCAATTAAAATACAATGAGAGGTCGGGGGATAAGGTTGAAAGAAAAGAACTTTCAATCTCCCTGATTTGAGTGCCGCTAAAGCGGCAGATGGGAGCAAAAATGGATTTTGAATTAAATGCGTCAATGATGTGTGTAAATTTTGGAAATTTGGAGAAAGAAGTGCGTGAGCTGGATGAAGGCGGAATCGATTCCTTCCATATTGATATTATGGATGGAAGATATGTTCCTAATATGGCAATGTCCTTAAATGATATGTCTTATATTGCATCTGCAACGGATAAGCCTTTGGATGTGCACTTGATGATAGAACATCCCAATAATAACATTAAACTGTTTACGGACAGACTGCGTGAAGGCGATACTGTATATATCCATCCGGAAGCGGAGTATCACCCTTCAACTACGCTTCAAAAGATTATTGATGCAGGTATGATTCCGGGCATTGCAATTAATCCGGGAACCAGTGTTGAAACAGTACTGGAAATGCTGCGTATCGTGGATAAAGTACTGGTTATGGCGGTAAATCCAGGAAATGCGGGACAAATGTATATGCCTTACGTGGGGGAAAAGATTTCCAAACTGCTGGAGCTTAAAAGCAAAATGCATTTTAAGCTGTATTGGGACGGTGCCTGCAGCAAAGAGAAAATTATGGAATTTGCACCCAGGGGAATGGACGGATTCGTGCTGGGAACAACATTACTCTTTGGAAAAGGCAGACGTTATGGAGATGTTTTGGAGGATATTAAGAAATTGAAGTTTGAGTAAGCGCGGAATTTCTGGCATGAAAGTGGTTGAGAGTTAAACTCATATTGCCTTGCCTGGCTTTTGGGGAATATGAAATATAAAGGGGACTGCTAATAAAGTCCCCCGAAAAGCGGGCAAAGATTGGTTTCTCTGCTTGTTTATATCACATTATATTTTATGTCAGCGGGTTTTCTTATAACATCCTATTCTTTCATCTTACGATATTTTTGTCTGGCTCCTCTAATAATATCTTCTTTATCAAAAAAAACACCTAAATATTTATCGAAGCCATTCAAATCATATGAGCAGGGCTTTTTTAGCAAATTAAAATCGTAATATAGATCTTGTAAAAATTTTCTGAAATCTTCTTTTACGCTTATTAATGTTTCTATCGATATATCTCCATCTCGATATAAATTCAGTGTTATAATAAATTCATCCAGCGCAAACGCCTTATACAAATCATATTTTCCTTTTTTACTATGATCCAGGTCAATTTCACTCATCCATTTAAAT
>VSNT01000078.1 GCA_009774465.1 Lachnospiraceae bacterium | reverse complement strand
AACGTATCCAGCGCAAGCGAGCTTCGAAAGAGCTGGCAGCAGTACCAGGAGGAAAAGGACAGCGCCACAACTACCAGATGGCGGAGAGAGAGCTTGACCAGTGCCAGAAAGACCTTTTGCATGTACTCAGGCGTTATCAGGTAAAAGATCCCATGATCTGGCTGCATCAGACAGCAGCCCTCTTAGATAAAAAGGAAATGGTGGAAATACGCCACAATCTGATTATCAGAAGGCAATCCTTAAGAAAACGCATGGACTATAACAAAGAAGTTATTGCAGGAAAAGCCCAGGCGGAGATCAAAGATCTTGTGGAAACCTATCCCAAATACGCAAGAGAAATATTAACCATTGTTGATGAGTATGAAAAGGATTTTTCGTGAAAAAGATTTTTTCGTGAAAAAGGATTTTTCTTGAAAAAGAATTTTTCTTGACTTCTCCCAATCAGCATGATAGCATGTTGTTCGGACGTAAAAACACTTTACTGTGATAACATGACGCAGTGAAGAAGCAAGTTTTGGTTCGGCAAGGTGATTTGAAATGAAGGAAATGTTGAAAGAAGACAACTTTCAACTTCCCTGATTTAAATGCCGCTAAAGCGGCAGAATGGAGGAGAAGATGAAAAAATTTATTGTATTATTAACAGTGGCAGCAATGTCTTTTGGCCTGCTTTCCGGCTGCGGCAGCAGGAATGAGGAAAGTAAGGAGACAACAGCAAATGAAACGACGCAGGAAACAGGAGAGGAAAGGAAAACCTTCACAGTAGGGTTTGATGCGGAATTCCCTCCTTATGGCTATATGGATGAAAATGGAGATTATACAGGATTTGACTTGGAGCTTGCAGCGGAAGTATGCGCCCGCAGAGGCTGGGAACTTGTAAAGCAGCCTATCGACTGGGATTCCAAGGATTTTGAACTGTCTTCCGGTTCCATTGACTGTATCTGGAATGGTTTTACCATGAACGGACGGGAGGATGCCTATACTTTTTCCGTGCCTTATGTGGATAACAGCCAGGTATTTGTAGTGAAGGCGGATGCAGGAATTACTTCCTTTGCAGACCTTGCAGGAAAGCTGGTAGGGGTTCAGAAGGATTCTTCCGCACTGGCAGCTTTGGAAGGAGATGCGGCGGAGCTTGCAGCTTCCTTTGCAGAATTAAATCAGTATGCAGATTATAATACCGGATTTATGGATTTGGAGTCAGGGGCAATTGATGCGCTGGCTGTAGATATCGGCGTTGCAGATTATCAGATTGCATCCAGAGGGGATGGATATGTGATTCTTGACGAAAAGCTGGCTACAGAGCAGTATGGCATCGGCTTCCTTCTTGGAAACGAAGAGTTAAAAGATCAGGTGGAAGAGACGCTTTTGGAGATGGCAGAGGACGGAAAATTTATGGAGATCGCAGAAAAGTACGGTCTTGAAGGCAGCGTCTGCCTGGGCAAATAGTAATAGGAGAACAAATGAGTGTAGGAACTATGTTATTGCAATTGGGAAAAGGGATGATATCAACCACGGAAATTTTTTTCCTGACACTTCTTTTTTCCCTGCCCCTTGGTTTATTTATATCTTTTGGAAGAATGTCTAAAAATGGACTGCTAAGAGGAATCAGCAAGTTCTATATTTCTATTATGCGTGGTACACCACTAATGCTCCAGTTGTTAGTGGTGTACTTTGCGCCCTATTATCTGTTTGGGCTAAATTTAAGAGGGTACCGGTTCCCGGCTATCATCCTTGCCTTTTCCATTAACTATGCGGCATATTTTGCAGAAATCTACAGAGGCGGCATTGAGTCTATGCCCATAGGACAGTATGAAGCAGCCAGGGTGCTTGGCTATAGCAAAACACAGACTTTTATGAAAATAATTCTTCCCCAGGTAATCAAGCGGATTATGCCTTCTGTTACAAATGAAACAATTACCCTTGTAAAGGACACTTCCCTGGCCTTTGTGCTGGCCCATGCGGAAATGTTTACCCTGGCAAAGCAGATTGCAGCAAAGGAAACAAGCATGATGCCCCTGATGGCGGCAGGGATTTTTTATTACATTTTCAATTTTGCAGTGGCATTTTCAATGGAACGAATTGAAAAAGCTTTGAATTATTACAGATAACTGGTATCATAGGTAAGGAAGGGAACCAGATGGAAAACAGTACAAATGTTTTGTTGGAAATTAATCATATGTGCAAGGGGTTTGACGGTCTTGATGTGATCAGGGATATTTCGCTTTCCGTGAAAAAAGGCGAAGTAGTATCAATCATAGGCCCTTCCGGTTCAGGAAAGTCAACCCTGCTTCGCTGTGCCACCATGCTTGAACGGATGGAAGGCGGAGAACTGATCTATCTTGGGAAAAAGGCTGTATGGGAGGAAAATGGAAAATGTGTCTATGCAGGAAAGGCGGAGCTTAGAGAAATTCGAAAAAACTTTGGCCTTGTATTTCAGAATTTTAATTTGTTTCCCCATTACAGCGTTATGAAAAATATCATGGATGCGCCTGTTTGTGTAGACGGAATATCCAAAAGTGAAGCCAGGATAAGGGCGGAAAAGCTTTTAGAGCAGCTTGGGCTTTCGGACAAGGCGGATGCCTATCCCTGCCAACTGTCAGGAGGACAGCAGCAGAGAGTATCCATTGCAAGGGCGCTGGCGCTGCAGCCTAACATTCTTTTTTTCGACGAGCCCACTTCAGCACTGGATCCTGAGCTTACCGGAGAAGTGCTTAAGGTAATCCGGCAGCTTGCGAAGGAACATATGACAATGATTATTGTAACCCATGAGATGCAGTTTGCAAAAGAATTGTCTGACCGGATTATTTTTATGGATCAGGGCGTGATCGTGGAACAGGGGACGCCGGAGGAGGTTTTTTCCTCAGATAAAGAACGGGTGCGGGATTTTACCCAAAAATTTCAAGCATAAAATTTTATTGCTGCCAATGGCAGCGGAATGGAGGAAATCATGGAAAAATTGGAACAGATTTACGAAGGAAAGGCAAAGAAGGTATTTGCAACAGAGGATCCCGATGTGGTAATCGTGGATTACAAGGATGATGCCACAGCGTTTAATGGAGAAAAGAAGGGAACTATCGTTGGAAAAGGTGTGATTAATAACCGTATGACCAACCATGTGTTTAAGCTTCTCGAAAAAGAAGGAGTTCCCACCCACCTGATTGAAGAATTAAGCGACAGAGAGACAGCAGTGAAAAAGGTGGAGATTGTTCCCCTTGAGGTAATTATCAGGAATGTGGCGGCAGGCAGCTTTTCCAAGAGGCTTGGTGTGCCCGAGGGAACCCCTTTTAAAGAGCCTACTATTGAGTTCAGCTACAAAAATGACGAGCTGGGCGATCCTCTGATTAACAGTTACTTTGCAGTTGCCCTTGGACTTGCCACCTGGGAAGAAATTGACACCATCAAGAAATATGCATTTAAGGTAAATGAAGTATTAAAGGCTTATTTCCTTCAGGCTGATATCAAATTAATCGATTTTAAAATTGAGTTTGGACGCTTCCACGGACAGATTCTTCTGGCAGACGAAACATCACCTGATACCTGCAGGTTATGGGATGTGAATACCAACGAAAAGCTGGATAAAGACCGTTTCCGCAGAGATCTTGGGAATGTGGAAGAAGCATATAATGAAGTGTTTAAGCGACTGGGACTTGCATAAACAGGAAGTTTGCCGGATGGCAGGGAGTTTATCAGATGAAAAGAAAAAGCGTTATGCCTGTGGGGGGAAAACGTGATTCTATACAGGTACCGGATGGGGCGGATAAGCCTGGGGAAGAGTGCGGCGTCTTTGGGATGTATGATTTTGAGGGCGCAGATGTGGCATCCACGATTTATTATGGGTTATATGCATTACAGCACAGAGGCCAGGAAAGCTGCGGTATTGCGGTGAGCGATACCAAAGGGCCCAAAGGGAAAGTTGTAAGCTCTAAGGATATGGGGCTTTTAAATGAAGCCTTTACTCCGGAAATTTTGGAAAAGCTAAAGGGAGATATCGGGGTGGGGCATGTGCGGTATTCCACTGCCGGAAGCTCTACCAGAGAAAATGCCCAGCCTCTGGTATTAAATTATGTAAAAGGAACCCTCGGCCTTGCTCACAACGGAAATTTAATCAATACCCCGGAGCTTAGACGACAGCTGGAATATACCGGGGCAATTTTTCAGACAACCATTGATTCCGAGGTGATTGCCTATTATATTGCAAGAGAGCGGTTAAATTCCAACACCGTTGAGGAAGCGGTAGGACGGGCCATGAAAAAGATAAAAGGGGCCTATTCCCTGATTATTATGTCGCCCCGTAAGCTGATTGGGGCAAGAGATCCCTTTGGCTTTCGGCCGCTTTGTATTGGAAAGCGGGATCATGCCTATATTCTGGCTTCGGAAACCTGCGCCCTTGATACGGTAGGGGCTTCTTTTGTAAGAGATGTGGAGCCGGGAGAGATTGTTACCATTTCTCCGGAAAAAGGCATTGAGTCCGATAAAAGCATGTGCATCCCGAAAGAAAAACATGCCAGGTGTGTGTTTGAATATATTTATTTTGCAAGGCCTGACAGCTATATTGACGGGATGAGTGTTTACAATTCCCGTATTCTGGCAGGGAAATTTCTGGCAATGGATTCTCCTGTGGAGGCGGATTTGGTGGTGGGAGTGCCGGAATCGGGCAACTGTGCGGCGCTTGGCTATTCCCTCCAGTCAGGGATTCCCTACGGACAGGCTTTTGTAAAAAACAGCTATGTGGGAAGAACCTTTATTAAGCCGGGGCAGAAGAGCAGGGAAAGCAGTGTACGGGTAAAATTGAATGTTTTAAAAGAGGCAGTGGGTGGCAAGCGGGTGATTATGATTGATGATTCCATTGTGAGAGGCACTACCTCGGATCGGATTGTACATATGCTGCGGGAGGCAGGCGCAAGAGAAGTACATATGCGTGTCAGTTCGCCGCCCTTTTTGTGGCCATGCTATTTCGGAACAGATGTGCCTGCAAGAGAGCAGCTCATTGCTTACAACCGTTCTGTGGAGGAAATCTGTAAAATCATAGGAGCCGATTCCCTTGGATATCTTAAGGAAGAAAGACTGACACAGATCGTAGAAGGCCGGCAGATCTGCACAGGATGCTTTACCGGCAGCTATCCCCTAAAGCCGCCCACAGAAGATATCAGAGGAGAATATGATACATAGCAATCAGTTGATGTCATTAAAAAAGTGTGGCATAGTTAATCGTGAAACAGATAAAGTAAATGAATATTCAGACAATATTTCTGTGAAAAGCCTTATGCACCATGAAGGCAAGACAATAGAAGGCAGGAGGGACATTTCCCGACTGACTTCTGCCCTACTTGGCTTGACGGAATGCCCGGTGCAACAGGATTTGAACAGAAATATTGTCTGAATATTCCCACTACTTTATTATCTGCATTAATAAAAATAAGGTAAATAAGGAGATTTATAAATGAGTACGGATAAATATGTCAGCCCCTTATCAGAGCGGTATGCCAGCAGGGAAATGCAGTATATTTTTTCGCCTGATATGAAGTTTCGAACCTGGAGAAAGCTTTGGATTGCGTTAGCTGAAACGGAAATGGAGCTTGGTCTTTCCCAGAATGGAAAGCCGGTGATCACAAAAGAGCAGATTGATGAGCTTAAGGCACATGCGGAAGATATCAATTATGAGGTGGCAAAGGCAAGGGAAAAGGAAGTGCGTCATGATGTGATGAGTCATGTGTATGCTTATGGGCAGCAGTGTCCGAAGGCTGCAGGCATTATTCACCTTGGAGCAACCAGCTGCTACGTGGGAGATAATACGGATATTATTGTGATGACCAAAGCACTTTTGCTGGTGAAAAAAAAGCTGGTTAATGTACTTTTTGAACTGGCGGCTTTTGCAGATAAATATAAATCTCAGCCTACCCTTGCATTTACCCATTTTCAGCCTGCCCAGCCTACCACGGTGGGAAAGAGGGCAACCCTTTGGATGCAGGAGTTTATGCTGGATTTGGAAGATCTTAACCATGTGCTTTCCGGCATGAAGCTTTTAGGCTCTAAGGGAACCACAGGCACCCAGGCATCTTTTTTGGAGCTGTTTAACGGAGATCAGGAAACCATCGATAAGATTGATCCCATGATTGCGGAAAAGATGGGATTTAAAGACTGCTATCCGGTTTCAGGGCAGACCTATTCCCGTAAAGTGGACACCAGAGTGGCCAATGTACTTGCAGGCATTGCAGCCAGTGCCCACAAGATGTCAAATGATATCAGGCTTCTGCAGCATTTAAAAGAAGTGGAGGAGCCCTTTGAAAAGAGCCAGATTGGTTCTTCCGCTATGGCTTATAAAAGAAATCCCATGAGAAGCGAGCGGATTGCTTCTCTGGCAAGGTATGTGATGGTTGACGCTTTAAATCCGGCAATTACTTCCGCCACGCAGTGGTTTGAAAGAACCCTGGATGATTCCGCTAACAAGCGCCTTTCTATTCCGGAGGGCTTCCTTGCGGTGGACGGAATTTTGGATTTGTGTCTGAATGTGGTGGACGGACTGGTGGTTTACCCTAAAGTGATTGAAAAGCACATGATGAGCGAACTTCCCTTTATGGCCACTGAAAATATTATGATGGATGCGGTAAAGATGGGCGGAAACAGGCAGGAGCTTCATGAGAAAATCAGAGAACTGTCTATGGAAGCAGGAAAGAACGTAAAGGTGGAAGGAAAAGAAAATAATCTGCTTGAATTAATTGCGGCAGATCCGGCGTTTCATATGAATTTGGAAGATCTGCGCAAAGCGATGGAACCTTCAAGGTATGTGGGACGCTCCAAAGAGCAGGTAGAGAGTTTCCTTACAAAGGCAGTGCAGCCTGTTCTTGATGAAAATAGGGATCTTCTTGGTATCAAAGCAGAGATTAATGTTTAAGGAGGCGTGACTGTTGGGCGGTTTTTTTGGAGCAGCTTTAAAAAAAGATTGTGTGTTTGATTTGTTTTTTGGTACGGATTATCATTCTCATTTAGGCACAAGAAGAGCCGGAATGGCGGTGTATGATGAGGAAAGCGGATTTGACCGGGCAATTCACAATATTGAAAATGCACCTTTTCGTACCAAGTTTGATAAAGATGTAAATAAAATGAAAGGGAACCTTGGAATCGGCTGTATTTCCGATTACGAGCCCCAGCCTCTTTTGGTGCGCTCCCATCATGGAACCTATGCCATCATGACAGTGGGGAAGATCAACAATATGGATGAGATCGTAAAAGAGATCTTTAACCTGGGGCATACCCACTTTCTGGAAATGAGCGGCGGCGACATCAATGCAACGGAGCTTGTAGCGGCGATTATCAATCAAAAAGATAATTTAATTGAGGGCATCCGTTATGCCCAGGAACTGATTGATGGTTCCATGACGCTGGCATTGCTTACCCCTAAGGGAATCTATGCGGCAAGAGACAAAATGGGAAGAACCCCTGTTGCTGTAGGTAAAAAGGAGGAAGGATACTGTATTTCCTTTGAAAATTTTGCCTATTTGAATTTGGGTTATGTGGAAGAGCGGGAGTTGGGACCGGGAGAGATTGTGATTGTGACGCCGGAAGAGGTGCGGACACTGGCAAATCCCGGCAGTGATATGAAGATTTGTACCTTTTTATGGGTGTATTATGGCTATCCCTCTTCTTCCTATGAAGGAATCAGTGTGGAAAAGATGCGCTACAACTGCGGCAGGCTCCTTGCAAAGAGAGATGATGCCAAGCCTGATAATGTGGCAGGGGTGCCGGATTCGGGAATTGCCCATGCAATTGGTTATTCCAATGAATCAGGAGTTCCTTTTTCAAGGCCCTTTATTAAATATACGCCTACCTGGCCCAGATCCTTTATGCCTACCATACAGAGCCAGCGGAATTTAATAGCAAAGATGAAGCTGATACCGGTGCATGATCTGATTCAGGATAAAAAGCTTCTGCTTATTGATGATTCTATTGTGCGGGGAACCCAGCTTCGGGAGACAACGGAATTTTTATACCAGAGCGGAGCAAAGGAGGTTCATATCCGGCCTGCCTGTCCTCCACTTTTGTACGGATGTAAATACTTAAACTTTTCCCGCTCCACCTCGGAAATGGATTTGATTACCAGAAGAATTATAAAGGAAATGGAAGGGGATGGGAAAAATGTGAATTTAAGCGCATACTCCAATCCGGAGACGCCGGAATATCAGGAAATGATTAAACGAATCGGCGTGCAGCTTAATTTTACATCCTTAAAGTACCACAGGCTGGATGATATGATGGAGTCGGTGGGAATTGATAAATGTAAACTCTGTACCTATTGCTGGGACGGAAAAGAGTGAAATAGCAGAAACAAAAATGCGGGGCATTTTCCACAGGATAAGGAAATGCCCCATTTTGCAGTATGCCCGGTGGGCATACGTTAGTATTTAAATTTACAGGATATGAATGTCCAACTGATAAGATTTGCTTTCTCCTTCTTTTAACATTTGAATATCTCTCTTGTTTACAAAGTTGTCATCTTCATCTGCAAAGATTGCTGCACCATTCCAGGGCTCTACGCATAAGAAAGGTGCTTCCACATCGGAAGGAGTCCAGAAAGCAACAGTGGCAAAATCAGGATAATCCACCTGTACGCCTTTTCCGGTAGAAGGATTGATAAGCTGTACGCTTTTGGATTTCATATAAGGAAATACCATTGCGTCCATATCAAACAGGGAGTATTCCAGGTGTATGGTGTCGGTATCATCCAGGAAACGCCTGGTATTTACCGGATCAAACTGCAGATTTTTCAAATCATATACAGGGCTGTCACAGGTTTCTTTATAAGGAAACTTTAAGACATAGTCTGAGAACTTTTCATTCTCATTAAGGGGACACATAAATCCGGGATGAGCGCCAAGGTGATAGTACATGTCTTTGTCATCTTTATTTTCCACCAGATATGTAATGTGAAGTTTGGGCCCTTTCAACTCATAAGACATACTGAGACGGAAGCGGAAGGGGTAGCATTTTAAGGTGTCTTCATTATCTTGGAAGAAAAAAGTAACTTTATTGTCTGCTTCCTTCGTATACTCCATATCAGTGGTTTTAGCAAAACCATGCTTGGGTATTTCATATTCCGTACCATTTATCCATGTTTTTCCGTTTCGAAGGTTTCCAATGGTGGGAAACAAAAGGGGTGAAGAACGGGGCCAGAAAGCAGGATCAGAATTCCAGATAAATTCTTTGCCAGTTTCATTTTTGTAGGACTTTAATTCAGCCCCTACTGTCTCTATCTGGACAGTATAACCTTGATCGTTTAACGTAAGCAGCATAAAAATCATCCTTTCTATTATTTATTATATTTGGGTTTGCACCCATTATATTTGTGTATAAGATTTTTGGGGCGGCGGAGCGCTGCAGCTTTCCCGTTTGATTAATTGAAAAGGCAGCTCAACTTTCATGGAGATCCGTTTTCCGGTTTCAATCCGGTCAATCAGTATCTTTGCTGTCATAATACCCAGCTCTTCCATTGGAATATGGATTGTGGTAAGCATTGGAGTGGTATATTGGCAGGTTTCTATATCATCAATGCCTATAACGGAAAGCTCTGCCGGGATTTTAAGACCAAATTCTCTGGCCGCTTTCATGGCGCCGATTGCAGTCAAATCATTGGCGCAGAATAAAGCAGTGACTTTATTTTTTGAGGATAAAAGTTTTTTGGTTGCGTTATAACCGCCTTCAACACAAAGGGGCGTATCAATAATAAGCTCTCTGTTTAAAGGCAGGGCAAGCTGAGAAATGGCATCCCAGTAGCCACGGTAGCGGATTTCATTTTTGCGTTCTCCAAGGTAGGCAATATGTACATGTCCCAGTTCTGCAAGGTAACTTACGGCAGTCTTGGAAGCAAGGTAGGCATTACATGTAATCTGGTCAAATTCGGACTCAATATTATTAAGACCGGTGTAAATAATTCTGCTGTAATTTTCCTTTAAGAAGGAGCGGGTTTTGGAATCAGGACGTCCTAAAATGGCTGCCCCTTTTACTTTCGTCTGCCGGATCGTCTGCTGAATTTGGGGATTTTGAATATCCTGATAGGAATAAATATATTTTACAATGTAGCCGCTTCGCAGGGCTTCCCTTTCAATCCCTCTCGTTATTCTTGAAAAGAAAGGATCTGAGGTGTGGGTACGTGCCAGAATACATCCGATTGCTTTAGGAATATCGTTATTTTCAGCGTTGAAATTACGAAGTTTTAAATCTCTTGCTGAAGAATTGGGAATATAACCTGTTTCCCGTATGACCTGCCAGATTCTGTTTTCCACTTCTTTTCCGGCGGCTTTGGAGCCGGGATGATTGATCACTCTTGAAACTGTGGAAGCGGATACTCCGGCAAGGGAAGCAATTTCTTTAATTGTCACGCTTACCCCTCCATTTCTATTTTATACAATTTATTTTATCATAGGGAAAGAGTTTACGCAAACGTTTGGGTAAATATTTTGGCGAGGTGCATAGGAAAGAAAAATAGGGTGTGCTACTATGATAATAAGGGTTAAAGTTCAGATGAGAGGAGCGCTGGTAATGGAGGGAAATTTACTTGTAGTGCATGGCGGAGGACCTACCGCGGTTTTAAATGCATCCTTGTATGGTGTGATCAGACAGGCGAAGGAGTGTCCTGAAATTGGAAAAATTTACGGAGCCATAGGGGGTTCGGAGGCGATACTGACGGAGAATTTTCTGGATATGGGGGAACTTCCTGATGAAAAAATCGAACTTCTTCTTAAGACGCCGGGAACGGCCATTGGTTCATCCAGGTTTCCACTTGAACAGGAGCAATATGAGGCAATGGTTTCTGTTTTTAAGAAAAATAATATTAAATATGTTTTGTTTAACGGGGGAAACGGTTCTATGGATACCTGCGGAAAAGTCAGCAGGGTTTGTGCCGGAGAGGGGATTTATGTTGTAGGCATCCCCAAAACTATGGACAATGATATTTCCATTATTGACCATGCACCAGGGTTTCCAAGTGCGGCAAAGTATATTGCCACTGTTACAAAGGAAGTTGGAGCAGATGTAAAGTCACTGCCTATTCATGTGTGTGTGATAGAAGCTATGGGAAGAAATGCAGGATGGATTACGGCTGCTTCTGCCCTGGCAAGGAAAAATCCCGGGGATGCACCACACCTTATCTATCTTCCCGAAAGGAATTTCTGTGAGGAGGAATTCCTTGAAGACGTGAAAAAGCTGTATGATGAATTGGGCGGTGTTGTGGTAGTTGTCAGTGAAGGTCTGCGCAATGAAAAAGGAGAATCCATTGTTCCACCCATTTTTAAAACGGACAGAGCAGTTTACTATGGGGATGTGAGCGCTTACCTTGCAGAACTTGTTATTAAAAAGCTGGGAATCAAAGCGAGAAGCGAAAAGCCGGGGCTTTGCGGAAGGACTTCCATGACGCTCCAGTCAAAAGTGGACAGACAGGAGGCCATTTTGGTGGGACGGGAGGCTGTAAAAGCGGCTGTGGCAGGTGAAACTGGTGTAATGGTAGGAATCCGGCGTAAAGAAGGGGAAAAATATGAAATAGAAACACCTCTTATCCCGATAGAAGAAGTAATGTTAAATGAAAGGGTAATGCCGGAAGAATATATTAATGAAAGAGGCAATGATATCTCAGATGAGTTTGTAACATGGTGTCGTCCGTTAATAGACGGGGAACTGCCTGAGATGGTGAGCTTTAAAGATGAAGCGGCACAGGTGTTAAAAAGCAGAATATAAGGAGGGAAGAGATGAAGCACATTTATCTGAATCTGAAAAGATTCGACATTCCAAAGGAAGCTGGCGGCGTCAACAGCATTGCGCCGGTTGAACAGTGGGGCGCATATATTGTGGAGCACACAAAAGATGCATTAATGAAATATGGTGAGGATGAGGTGGAATTTATTATGTATCTGCCCGAGGCACACATCCTTTCCGCAGCAGGAGCATTAAAGGGCAGCAATCGTATTACCATAGGCTCTCAGGGAATTCACAGGGAAGATGTAAGTGCAGGGGGCAATTTTGGTGCTTTTACCACCAACCGGACTGGAAAGGCAGTAAAGGCATTGGGATGCGGAAGTACCCTGATCGGACACTGCGAGGAGCGGAAGGATAAGGCCGGAATTTTAGCGGAAGCTGGAGTGACGGATACGGATGCGGTAAACAGAATTTTAAATCAGGAAATTAAGGCGGCTGTTTCGGCAGGACTTACAGTTTTGTACTGTATCGGCGAAAATGATACGGAGCTTGACAGATGGCAGGAGGTGCTTGGAAAGCAGTTGGAGATTGGACTTAAGGATGTGGATACCTCCAGGGTTGCCATTGCCTATGAGCCGATCTGGTCTATCGGACCTGGGAAAACCCCTGCCGGGAAAGAATATATTCAAAAGATTGCCAGATTTGTGAAAGAGCGTACAGGTGGTCTTCCGGTTGCCTATGGAGGCGGACTTAAGGTGGACAATGCGGCAATGCTTGCATCCATACCGGAAATAGACGGCGGTTTGATTGCACTTACAAGATTTCAGGGAGAAATCGGATTTTATCCTGAGGAATATCTGGAGATAATCAGGACTTATATGGGAAAATAAAAAATGCGCAAAAAGCAGCGCAGAAATGAGGTTAAATATGAGATTAGAATTTGAATACGGACAGGGAACTATGGCAGCCAATCTGCCGGACGATACGGAAGTGTTTATTCCGGGAGAAACCATTCCGGATCCCCCTTATATTCCGGAGGAGGAATTGGAGGCAAAAACACTGGAATCCATAAGGAATCCTATGGGAATGGAACCTCTTTCCAAACTGGCAAAAAAGGGCTCCAAAGTTACCATTGTATTTCCTGACAGAGTAAAGGGAGGCGAGCAGCCTACCTCCCACAGAAAAATATCCATTAAGCTGATTTTGCAGGAATTATATGATGCAGGAGTGGAGAAAAAGGACATTCTTCTGATCTGCTCCAACGGACTTCACCGGAAGAATACGGAAAAGGAAATCAGGGGCGTTCTTGGGGATGAACTTTTCAATGAGTTCTGGAACTGCGGACAGATTATCAATCATGACAGTGAGGATTATGAGCATCTGGTAGATTTGGGAACCACAGACAGAGGCGATCCGGTTTTAATGAATAAGTATGTTTATGACAGTGATGTGGCTATTTTGATTGGACATACCCAGGGAAATCCCTATGGCGGCTATTCAGGTGGTTACAAGCACTGCGCAACAGGCATTACCCACTGGAGATCCATTGCCTCCCATCATGTGCCCAAGGTAATGCACCAGCCCGATTTCGTACCGGTAAGCGGGCACTCCATGATGAGAACCAAATTTGACGAGATCGGCCAGCATATGGAAAAATGCATGGGCAAAAAGTTTTTCTGCTGTGATGCAGTGCTGGATACCTCTTCCAGACAGATTGCAATTTTCAGCGGCTATGCAAAGGAAATGCAGCCTGCTTCCTGGAAGGTTGCGGATAAGAGAACCTATGTGCCTTTTGCAGAAAAGAAATATGACGTAATGATATTTGGCATGCCTCAGTTTTTCCATTATGGAGAAGGCATGGGAACCAACCCCATTATGATGATGCAGGCCCTTTCCGCCCAGGTAATCCGTCATAAGAGGGTAATGAGCGATAACTGCGTGATTATCTGTGCTTCCATCTGCAACGGATATTTCCATGACGAGCTGTGGCCTTACTTAAGAGAAATGTACGATATGTTCCAGAAGGATCAGATGAATATCCTGCCGGATATGAACCGTCTGGGCGAATACTTTGCAACCAACGAGGAATATATCCGCAAGTACCGTTATACCAATGCATTCCATCCTTTCCACGGATTTTCCATGATTGCCTGCGGACATATTGCCGAGATGAATACTTCCGCCATTTATATCTGCGGCGCCCAGGAACCGGGATACGCAAGAGGAATGGGATTAAAGACCAGAGCAACCATTGAAGAAGCCTTAGAGGATGCAAAGAAAAAATATGTAGGTGAAAACCCTCATATTCTTGCGCTGCCTCTTACCTTTAAAAAGAGCGCGGTACATTTGATGATGAAGGACGAAGTTTATAACGGATAAAAATACGTAGAAGAAAGGAAGGATGAGAAAATGCATGAGTACTATTATTACACAAAAGAGGAACTCCTGAAAAGTCCAAAGATTCCGCTGATTGTTATGGAGGACAATGCAGCAGTGTTTCAGTCCATTGCACAGGAAATGGCAGATGAGATTGAAAGAAAAAATGCGCTGGGAGAAAAGACAGTGTTTATCTGCCCGGTAGGCCCTGTAGGACAATATCCCTATTTTGTGGATCTTGTGAACAGCAAAAATATTGATCTGAAAAATGTCTGGTTTATTAACATGGACGAATATCTTACAGACGATAAACAGTGGATTCCCAAAGAACATCGTTTAAGCTTCCGGGGTTTTATGGACAGAACCGTGTACACGAAAATCAAACCGGAGCTGGTTATGCCAAAGGAACAGAGAGTATTTCCGGATCCCAATAACCTTGGATATATTCCTGAGTTGATTGAGAAGTTAGGCGGCGTGGATATTTGCTTTGGCGGCATCGGAATTAATGGACATGTGGCTTTTAATGAGCCCCAGGATGAATTAAGCGGAGAAGAATTTTTACAGCTTAAGACAAGAGTGCTTTCTATTTCAAAAGAAACCAGAGCAGTTAATTCCATTGGAGATTTAAACGGCGCTCTGGACGACATGCCTCATTACTGCATTACCATTGGAATCAACGAGATTTCTCATGCAAAGAAAATCCGTCTTGGATGCTTTAGAGACTGGCACAGAAGCGTAGTGCGCCATGCGGCCTATGGGGAACCCGAGGCACATTTTCCGGTAAGTCTTTTACAGAGCCATCCGGATATCAACATTAAATTTACGGAGTTTGTGGCAAATCTTCCGGAATAATATAGTTTATTTTTACGGATATGGCCGGCAGGCTGCCGAAAGCATATGCTTTGGGCAGCTTTGAGCCGGTAATGGGAAAGGAGAAGGGAAATAGAAATGGAACAATATATTGTAAACGGGAAGGTATTTTTAAACGGAAGCTTTCAGGAAAAGACCATTGGAATGGAAGGAGGATGTATTCATATTCTTCCCAGCGAAGAAAAACCTGCCCAGGGGACAGCGGTTTATGATGCGGGAGGAAAACGGGTAGTACCCGGTTTTATTGATGTACATACCCACGGAGCGGTAGGAGTGGATGTAAATGCCGCATCAGCAGAAGAACTGGGAAAGATCGGCCACTTTATGGCGACTCAGGGAACTACTTCCTGGCTGTGCTCTATTCTTACAGATACCAAGGAGCAGACAATCTGGTGTATTGATGAATTTAAAAAGCACAAAAAAATGGAAAATGACGGTGCCAATCTTTTAGGCATTCATTTGGAAGGACCTTTTCTTGCTCATGAGTTTAAAGGCGCCATGCCGGAGCATCTTCTCCGGGATGCAGATGTGGAGCTTTTGAAGGAATATCAGGAAGAAGCAGAAGGAAATATTAAATATATAACGGTATCGCCTGAGATTGAAGGAATTGTAGATGCGATTCCAGCCATGAAAGAGCTTGGAATTGTAGTGGCAATTGGACATTCGGGAGCAGATTACGATACATCCATGAAAGCAATTGAAAACGGTGCGGCATCCTGTACTCACATTTTTAATGCAATGAAGCTGCTTCACCAGCATTTTCCGGCAATTATGGGTGCGGCAATGGAGTCTGACATTTACTGTGAGGCCATCTGTGACGGGCGCCACCTTCATCCTGGAGTAGTGCGTCTCCTTCTTAAGACCAAGGGGCTGGATAAAGTGGTTGCAATTACAGATTCCATTATGGCGGCAGGACTTCCTGACGGAAATTATAAGCTTGGCGTAAATGACGTAGTAGTGGTAGACGGGGATGCAAAACTGGCATCTAACGGTGTTCGGGCAGGAAGTACATTGACCACCGGGCAGGCACTAAAGAATATTATCAAATTTACAGGACGTCCCATTGAGGAAATTTTGCGGCTTCTCACGGAAAATCCGGCCAGACTGATTGGAGTTTTCGATAAGAAAGGCTCCATAGAAGAAGGAAAAGATGCCGATCTTGTTATTCTGGATGAAGAGAATAATGTAGTGGATACATTTGTAATGGGAAAACAGGTTACCAGATGAAAGGAGATTAATTATGCCATTAGTACCTTTAAGACCGTTGTTGGAGGCAACGGATAAATATCATTATGCACAGGGTGCGTTTAATGTAAACGCGGTTGCTCAGGCCAAAGCAGTGATAGAAGTACATGAAATGTTCCGTTCGGCGGCAATTCTGCAGGGGGCAGATCTTGCCAATGGATTTATGGGAGGAAGATGTGACTTTTTAAATGCCACATTAGAGGATAAGAAGATTGGTGCAAGAAATATTGCGGCAGCAGTTAAAAAATATGGAGAAGGCTCTCCGGTGCCGGTAGTGCTCCATCTGGATCATGGCAAGAACTTTGATTCCGTAAAAGCAGCTGTTGAGGGAGGGTATACCTCTGTCATGATCGACGGTTCTTCCCTGCCTTTTGATGAAAACGTAGAGCTTACAAGAGAAGTTGTAAAATATGCCCATGAGCGTGGAATTACGGTAGAAGGAGAGCTTGGTGTTTTAGCCGGCGTGGAGGATCATGTATTTGCCGCTTCTTCCACCTATACCAATCCCTTGAAGGCTGTAGACTTCTTTAAGAAAACAAAGGTGGACTGCCTGGCCATTTCCTATGGTACCATGCATGGACCTTCTAAGGGGAAAGATGTTAAGCTGAGAAAAGAAATTGCAATTGCCATTAAAGAATGCATGAACCATGAAAATATTTTTGGAGTGCTGGTATCACATGGCTCTTCCACTGTACCCAGATATATTGTGGATGAGATCAATGCATTAGGCGGCGACGTACAGAATGCTTATGGAATTTCTGCTGACGAACTGCAGAAGGCAATTCCCTGCGGCATTGGCAAGATCAATGTGGATACGGATATCCGCCTTGCAGTAACAAGAAACATGAAGGAATTTTTTGCAAAACATCCGGATAAACAAAACAGTTCTTCCATTGGAGCAATTTACGAGTTGCTGGAGAAAAACAAAACACAGGTGGATCCCAGAGTGTTCTTAACGCCTATTATGGAAACTTTGATGAAAGGAACTGTTCCTGATGAGGATGTGGCCGCAATTGTAGGATGCATTGAAGCCGGTGTAAAGGAAGCAGTAGGAACACTGATTGTTAAATTTGGTTCTGTGGGGAAAGCGCCTTTGGTGGAATGCGTTACTCTGGATGAAATGGCGCAGCGTTATAAAAAAGCCGGAATTTAAATTCTGTTAAAGAAAGTTGAGAGGATGAATTTGTTTAAGAAGAGTAAGTCAAAAGTATCTGATTCAAAGGAGACAAATATCGGAAAAAGCAGACAAAAAAAACTCCTGGAACAATTTGCACCCCAATTGGAAAACTTAAGTCAAAACATTCAGGAAATGCATTATATTACAGACGGTATGAATGTGGAGATTAACAAAGTTGGAAACTCCATTGATACGCTTAATGAAGGGAATGGCGAACTGCTGTCCCGTACAAAAGAGATTAACAACATTACCATTGAAATGGGAAAGGCAATCGAACAGACCAACGATTATGTTGGCGAATTGGACAGTATTGCCATGAACATGCAAAGCAGTAATGAGGAGGTTGTGGGGATATTTGAAGAGCTTCTTGCGGAAAATGCCAACACAGAAACCTGTATTGAAGAAATTTCAACGAATACACTGGAAACCAACCATGCAACTCATGAAATAAGACAGGCAATCGGAATGATTAACAGTATTGCCAGCAAAACAAATCTCTTAAGCCTGAATGCCTCAATTGAAGCGGCAAGGGCAGGAGAAGCAGGAAGAGGATTTGCAGTGGTTGCAGGAGAAATACGTGCTTTGGCGGAACAGAGCCAGAAGAGCGCAGAGGTGATCACAAGTATTATCAATGCACTGGAGGAAAAATCCAATAAATCAGTGGATAATATAAAAACAGTGCAGGAAGCCTTTAAGAAACAGACGCAGAGCCTTGAAAAGACCAGTTCTTTGATGGAGCAAACCAATCGGCTGATACAGGACACCACAATGAAAGTGCAGCAGATTGATACAAATTCCAAAGAGATGGATCATGAAAAAGATGTGATTATAGATCATATGCAGTCTCTGGAGAAACTCAGCAGCAGTAATTATTCAGCCGCTGAAACCATAGATTCTCATTTTAAAAGTATTGTAAATCAGTCCCTTGGAATTGGCAAAAAAACCTATACTGCAATTGAAGCCTATGGAAAAATCAGAGACATCTGCGAGGAGGAAACAGCGGATACCGGAAAGAAGGCTGCCCGAAAGGCGGAATCAATACGTGTGGCGTATATGCCCAACTATGGAAGCCTGTGTTCTATTGTTTCGGCAATGCGGACAGGTGCTTTTGAGAAGGAGAAGCTGAACGTAGAACTTTTCGAGTATGCCAATGGCCTGGAAATCATTAAGGCGATGGAAGAGGGAAAGATTGACCTGGGTTATATTGGAAATGGCGCCCATAAATTCTGCATTAAGGGAAGAGCCTGTATTGTGCTGATGTCCCATCTGTCCAATGCGGAGGCAGTCATAGGAAACAGAAGCCATGATGTGAGGACGATTGCGGACCTTCGGGGGAAAAGAATAGGAAATGTTGAAAATGCTTCCAGTGAAACTATTTTGCGGGTTGCCCTGGAAATGGAGGGAATTTCCCCCCAGGAGATGGAAATTTTCAACATGACGCCGGAGGAAGTAGTGGAAGGTATGAGAAAAGGCGATCTGGACGCCGGGGTGATCTGGTCTCCGTATACACTGGAAGTAAGAAAAAAGCTGGGTAATGATGCGGTAGTGCTTGCAAATAACATGACCTGCTCAGATAAAACAGCTTCCATTTCTTCATGGATTGCGCTTCCACAGTATGCAAAAGAGCATCCGGATACGGTTCTTCGGTTTACGAGAGCCATCTATCAGGGGATGAATTACAGGGCAATTGAAAGTCATGTTAAGCAGGTCGCTGACTGGATTTCAGAGATTACCAGAATTGATAAGAACAGTGCCTACGAACAGCGAAGAGATGCGCAATGGCTGAGCAGTGGATTTGTAAGTATTGGAGCACAAAGAGGAGATGTCAGCAGATTTTATGAAATTCAACAGCAGGAATTTGTGCAGTCCGGCGCAGTAGAAAGGCCTGTTCCGGTAAGTCAGTATCTTTTACTGGATAATATGATACAGGCAGCGCGATAGGCATTGGAGGCAATGATGATGGAGTATCTGATTATTATAGTGGTATGTTTCCTGTCTTCGGCAGTAGGAGCTATCTGTGGG
>VSNT01000077.1 GCA_009774465.1 Lachnospiraceae bacterium | reverse complement strand
CCCTTTCTACAGGACTTTTTAAGTTTTTCTTGTACTTTTCTCCTTTTTCCTGTATAGTATAGGGGTAATCAAAGAGGATTTACTAAAAAGTAAATTCTCTTTTTTTATAATTATCTAACTTATGACGGAGGAGTTTTTAATGGAAAATGTAATGAATATGATTTCAAATGTGAATTCTGCCATAAACAATGTGGTATGGGGAATTCCCATGCTGATCTTGATTATCGGCACTGGTATTTATCTAACCGTGGGTATGAAATTCTTTCAAATTACGCGGGTGAAGCACTGGATGAACGAAACTTTTCTTGCTATTTTTAAGAAAAAGCATGTAACTGCCCATACAGGCAGGGAAGAGCAGTCTATTTCTCAGTTTCAGGCCCTTTCAACTGCACTGGCGGCTACCATCGGTGTTGGAAATATTGCCGGTGTTGCAGGCGCAATCATTACCGGCGGTGCAGGAGCTGTATTCTGGATGTGGCTTTCCGCTCTGTTTGGAATGATGACAAACTATTCTGAAAATGTACTGGGTATTTATTACCGCCGCAAAAATTCTAAAAATGAATGGTCCGGCGGCGCCATGTACTATCTCCAGGATGGGCTGAAAAATAAAAAATTCATTGGCGTCCTTGCAAAGCCTCTGGCTGTTTTGTTTGCTTTGTTCTGCGTGTTTGCCTCTTTTGGAATCGGCAATATGACACAGGTACATGAAATTGCAAGCTCTCTTCAGGATACCTTTCGCATTCCGCCTCTTGCAACCGGTATTATTATTGCAGTGGTTGCAGCACTTGTTATTTTAGGCGGCATCAAGGCCATTGGAAATGTTGCCGAAAAAATTGTCCCTTTTATGGCATGTGTCTACATACTGGGAACCATTATTGTTCTTATTTTAAATATTACCTCTGTTCCCGCTGTCCTCAGTGCTATCTTTACCAACGCTTTCGGCCTCCGCCCCATTGCAGGAGCTACTGCAGGCATTATGATCAAGCAGGCAATGACTATGGGCTTTAAAAGAGGAGTATTTTCAAACGAAGCCGGTCTCGGCTCTTCTGTAATGGTTCACTCTGCTTCTAATGTAAAAGAACCTATTATCCAGGGTATGTGGGGTATTTTTGAAGTATTTTTTGATACCATTGTTGTCTGTACTTTAACTGCCTTTACTATTTTAAGCTCCGGTCTTATTAACCTGGATACAGGAGAACTTTTAACTTCATCAACTGGGGCTTCTTTGGTAAGTGAGGCACTTACCCAGGGCTTTGGCTCTTTGGCCGGCGGTTTTGTTGCCATTGCCATCAGCTTATTTGCATTTACCACAGTGCTGGGATGGTCTTTTTACGGAACCAAATCCTGTGAATATTTATTTGGCACCAAAGCCACCATTGTGTACAAAATTATTTTTGTTGTATGCATTATATTCGGCGCTACCATGAGTTTTGATCTGGCCTGGGCAATTGCAGATACTTTAAATGCTCTGATGGCAATTCCCAACCTGATCGGCGTATTATGCTTATCCGGCACCGTGTTTGCCATCACCAAAAACTATACCGCCCGTAAGATCTCAAAAACAAACACCAACCTGAAACCCATGCTTTCCTTTGATCCTGAAATTCAGGCAATGCAGGAACAGGCAGTTTCTGAAGAAGCCTAAGTTTGCACAGTCGGCTACTTATTTAAAAGGCAGCGCTATTGTTCACAAAGCGCTGCCTTTTATCAGTTACATCCATGAAAAATCATTTCCGGGGTAATTTCCTGTTCCGCCTCCATAGGAAGGACCTGCCGGTGCCTGCGGCTGCTGTTTCATCTTCTGCAGTGCAAGTCCTACAATCAATACGGACAGGCCAATATTAATTATATAAAAGAATGGAATTCCAAAAGGCAGGAAGGATATTGCCGCTTTAATAATTAATGGCAGTGTTCTGCTGTATACTCCAAGTGTATAAAGCTTTCCAAAGGAAATTTTCACTTTCATGCAGGATGCCACAATCAAGCTGATCAGAGTAATTACCAGTACACCGGCAAAAAACAGCGCCGCCATCCAGAAAAATGCTATCACCATAAATACTGCGAGAAAAATATAGGCATACGGAACAAGCAAAAGCAGATCATCCCTTGAAAATTCAAAATCAAGCTGCGAAAAGTAAGCCTGCTGCACCTGTCCTTTATCTTTTATAATAATTTTTTCCGAATCCATCATAATTACCTGAGTATAATCATCCAAAAAGTCCTGCATATCATAAGCACTGCGGAGAACTGACCTGGAATCTGTGTCAATTTCAATATACATTCCACTATAATCGTAGATGTAAACACCATCTACCCACAGTTCTCCATCCGACAGTTCAAAATCAGGCACTGATTTTTCTATTTTAGTGCTGATGCTTTCCCCACCAAAGAATCTTATCACCGGTATCCCCATAGTAATCAGAAAATAAATCACCACCAGCATAACTCCAAAGCCAAATACCTTGCCCTTTTTGTTCTTTAAAAATTCTCCATAGCTTTTAAAACTGTAAATAGATAATCCCATTTCCTTAAATATATTCATATTCCACAATCCCTCTTCTATCTTTTACGTGAAACAAAGGCATCCAAAATTCATGCTTTTCCTTATGTTATAAAGGCTGTCCATTTTGCATGGGCAGCCTTTACTCTTGCTTGGATTTATTGCTTTAAGCCTTATTAACAGAACCGAAAATTTCCATTTTTTCTTTCACTGTTGCTTTAATTGCTTCAAAGCCGGGAGCAAGAAGCTTACGAGGATCAAATCCCTTTCCTTCCAAATCCTTTCCAGCTTCAATATACTTACGTGTAGCTGCTGCAAATGACAACTGGCATTCCGTGTTAACATTAATCTTGGCAACACCCAATGAAATTGCTTTCTGGATCATTTCCGTAGGAATACCTGTACCTCCATGAAGTACCAGAGGCATTTCTCCTGTTAACTGCTGAATTGCATCTAAAGTCTCAAAAGATAATCCTTTCCAGTTTTCAGGATATTTACCATGAATGTTTCCGATTCCGGCTGCAAGGAAATCAATTCCCAAATCAGCAATTGCCTTACATTCATTGGGATCTGCACATTCGCCCATGCCGATTACGCCATCTTCTTCTCCACCAATAGAACCAACTTCCGCTTCAATGGAGATTCCCTTTTCGTGTGCTGCTGCAACCAGCTCTTTTGTCTTGGCTACATTCTCTTCAATAGGATAATGAGATCCGTCAAACATTACTGAAGAAAATCCTGCTTCGATACATTTGTAGCAGTGTTCATAGCTGCCATGATCAAGATGAAGCGCTACAGGAACTGTAATATTCTGATCCTTGATCAGTCCGTTCACCATACCAACTACAACATCATATCCGCCCATGTATTTGCCTGCGCCCTCAGATACGCCCAAGATTACAGGTGAGTTGTTTTCCTGTGCTGTTAACAGGATTGCCTTAGTCCACTCAAGGTTGTTAATGTTGAACTGTCCCACTGCATAGTGGCCGGCTTTTGCTTTTTGAAGCATTTCTGTTGCTGATACTAACATTTTTATCTACCTCCATTAAATTAATAACATTAATAATTGCTATTTATTATACCCTATTTATTACCAAAATGGAATACCGTTTACAAAATTTACTCCGGTACCACAATGCGCAGCGCCTGCTTTTGGTTTTTAATAGCCACCTCTTTATGCTTTCCTCCAAACTCTCCATCCAGCGTCCAGGGAATCTCCTCCCTGGAAGTGATTTTCAGATAACTGGTCTTAAAGCAGTACATGCAGTCCGTATTGATACTTCTGTTAAGGAGGGCAGCCATAATCAGATTTAATTCTACCGGATTAGAAGGCTTCTTAATCAATGTGACTTCAAACTCTCCATCGTCCAGTTGCACAAATTTTCCCGTAATCCGCTTAAATCCTCCCACAGAAACAGAATTGGTAATCATTCCAAACAAAAACTCCCCTTCCACAGAAAGCTCACTGCTTTCCACTTTAAGCTCATACGCCTTTACTGCCGGCAGCCGGCGCATCCCTTCCAAAACATATGCCATATGTCCCAGCAGATTTTTTATGTCCTGGGGTGTTTCATAGGACACATCTGTAAAAATTCCAAATGCCGCTATATATACAAAAATATCTTCATTGAATTTTCCTATATCAAAATCCAGCATATTTTCTTTTACTATCATCTGTGCCGCAGTAATCATATTTTTAGGTATCTTTAAGCTGTTGGCAAAATCATTTGTACTTCCTGCCGGCACATATCCAATGGGAAGTTTTTCCTCGCACTGCATCATGCCGGTCACCACTTCATCCAGCGTACCATCTCCGCCGCTGCATACCACCAGATCATAAAATGGAACAGTTCTTTCCCTGACTGCCCTTACCCCATCTCCTTTTGCCTGTGTGGGATAGGCAGTCACTTCATATCCCGCCTTGGTAAATATATCTATAATATCCAGCAGATTTGTTTTTATTTTAGCCTTGCCTGCCCTTGGATTATAAATAAAAAGAAGTTTTTTTCTCATCATAAATATTCTCCTTTTGTGGAAAAAAGAGCAAAGCATACGCTTTGCTCCAATATCTTCTGGGGTAATCCATCCCCTATTTCTTTCCGCTCAAATATTCTTCCATACTCTGCATTGCTTCTTCTTCATCTTTTCCGTCTGCAATCACTTTTACAGCTTCACCGCTGCCAAGTGCCAGACTCATCATTCCCATAATGCTTTTTGCATTCACCTTTTTTCCATCTGTTGCAATATAGACAGAACTTTCATACTGGCTGGCAACCTGCACCAGCATTGCCACAGGCCTAGCCTGCAGTCCTTCCGTTAACTGAATGGTGATAGACTTTTCCATCATAAAACTCCTCCTTTTAAATCCTAATCCTTTCCGCCAACTCACTTAGTTTTCTCAATCTATGATTAACACCGGATTTCCCCACCGGCGGATTAAGATACTCTCCCAATTCCTGAAGAGAGCTTTCCGGATGCTCTAACCGGGCCTGCGCTGTCTGCCTTAAGTTATCCGGCAGGTTCGACAACCCATAATTTTTTTGCAAAAGCAAAATATCCTCTATCTGCCTGCTTGCGGCATGAACCGTCTTTGTTATATTGGCGGCCTCACAGTTAACCTGACGATTAACGGAATTTCTTACTTCCTTTTCAATTCTCAGGTTTTCAAGCTGCATCAGAGATAAATGCGCACCCATTACATTTAAAAGGTCAACGATTCCTGCGCCTTCCTTCAAATATACCACATGGTATTTTTTCCGTCTGACAATTTTAGCCTCTATATCAAAACTGCAGATTACCTGCTGAATCTGTAATGCATGTACTTCATTTTCACAGACAAACTCCAGATGATAACCCTTATTGGGATCACTCATGGAACCAATGCTCAAAAAGGCTCCTCTCAAAAAAGCCCTCCTGCAGCAGCTGTTTTTAATTAAAAGAGGATGAACCTCTTCCTCCAGCCGATGCATACATCCCGCTTCATCTAAAATCTTAACTGCCTGCAAAAGTTTAACAACATTACCATTAATAATAAATGTTTTCTTCAATAATGTAAAGTACTTTCTTTCAACGAATGGATTTTCGAAATGTATCGCCACATTTTCTATTGCATTGCCGCACAGCTCCATTCTGCATCCAAAGTGAATAATCGCCGCCAGTTCAGCCAGTCCGCAGTGTCTCGAGCCGGGAACAGTCTTTTCCAGTTCTTCCTTTACTTTCGATGAAAATGACATAATTTCTATCCTTTTTTCTTCTGCCGCGCAAAGCGTTATATTCCTTGTCCCACATCACGGTGTGCAATTTTAATTCCATAGCCGCCTTTATTTTTCATTTCTTCATATAATTTGTTGGCCAGTGTCACACTTCTGTGTTTTCCTCCGGTGCACCCAATTGCAATTACCAGCTGGTATTTGCCCTCTTTAATATAATTTGGAATCAAAAATCTTACCATATCCGCCAGCTTTTCAATAAAAATATGGGCTTCCGGAAAGCTCATAACATAATCCTGAACTTCTTTTTCATTTCCCGTTTTATGCTTTAATTCTTCAATATAAAATGGATTGGGCAGGAATCTGACATCAAACACCAGATCTGCATCTGCCGGGATACCATATTTAAACCCAAAGGATAAAACAGTGACCATAAGACTGTTATACTCCTCATTTTGTATAAAAATACGGTTCAGCTCTTCTTTCAGCTCTCTGGTCAGCAGATTCGTCGTATCTATCACGTAATCCGCCTTTTCTCTGATATCGTTTAAAATTTCTCTTTCTTTATGAATGCCATCCTCTATCCTGCCATCCAAAGATAAAGGATGCATTCTTCTTGTTTCTTTATACCGTTTCAGCAATGTGCGGTCATTTGCTTCCATAAAAAGGATTTCAAATACATATCCATTTTGTTTCAGCTTTTCAAGCACTTCCTGTACCTCACGAAATGCCTGATCCGCACGCACATCCAGTCCCAGAGCAACCTTGGTCACCTCACCGCCGGGCGATGCAATTAATTCCACAAATTTTTCAATCAAGAGAACCGGAAGATTATCCACACAATAAAAACCGGCGTCTTCAAGCATTCGAAGGGCGGTACTTTTCCCGCCGCCGCTCATGCCTGTTACCACTACAAAACGCATGTCCATACCCCCTGCATGCCGCACAGTATATCTGCGGTGCTGCGTCTGCCTGCTTAAAAATCACCCAGAAAAATTACCTCTGTCTCCAGAAAGACGCCAAATTTATCTTTTACTCTTTCCTGTACTTCCCGTATAACCTCTGCAATATCTGCAGCAGTAGCCCTGCCCTCATTGATGATAAATCCACAATGTTTTTCGGATACTCTGGCTCCGCCAACTGAATAGCCTCTTAAGCCTGCATCCATAATCAGCTTCCCTGCAAAGTACCCATCCGGTCTTTTAAATGTGCTTCCTGCACTGGCAAACTCCAGGGGCTGCTTTTCTTTTCTTCTGATGGAAAGCTCCTCCATTTTTGCCCTGATCTCATCCTGATTTCCACTTTTAAGGTCAAGAACACCTTCAAGTACAATAAAATGTCTGTTTTTAATAGCGCTGGTCCGGTAACCAAATTCCATAGTTGAACAGTCAAGCTCCATCACTTCTCCCTGCTCGTTCATTACCTTCACCAGTTCCACAACCTGCTTCATTTCCCCATCATAAGCGCCTGCATTCATCACAAGCCCCCCGCCTAAACTGCCGGGAATGCCTGATGCAAATTCAAGACCTGTCAGCCCGCTCTCTAACGCCTGCTTTGCCACATTAGACAGTAATGCGCCTGCTCCTGCTGTGATACGGGTACCCTCTACTTTTATATCGCTCATCCTGCTGCCGATCTGTAAAACAACGCCTTCATATCCCTTATCCCCTACTAAGAGATTGCTTCCATTTCCCAAAATAAAATAGGGAATTTCTATCAGCTTAAAGTAAGGTATCAGCTTTGCAAGCTGTCCAGGACTGCTGATACGCAGAAAGCATTGTGCTTCTCCGCCTACCCGAAAGGTGGTGTGTTTATACATAGGCTCATTCTTTAAAATATCCTCTTCCGGTACATAAGCCCTTATAAACTCATACGTAGCTGAACTGATCTTTTCCACTTTTCCTACTCACCTGCTATTTCCAATTTTTTTATATATCCAGTACCAGTTTTGCGGCACCATAAATACCTGCGTCATTTCCAAGTGTTGCAAGAGAAAATTTGACGTCTCTGCTTCCATGAAAAACATTTTTCTCATAATATGGCCTGATGTAATCCATAAGAACTTCTCCTGCTTTGGAGACGCCGCCTCCAATTACAATGGCATCCGGATTCACTACTCCTGCAATAACTGCAAGTGCATTACCAAGATATCTTCCAAATTCTTCCGCCACTTCCATTGCCAGTTCGTCTTTTTCTTTTACTGCATCAAAAACAGTCTTGGCAGAAACCTCACCGTTTCTTAAAATGCTGTCCTTATTGCTTTCTTTCAGTTTTCTGTTTGCCAGTCTGGTAATTCCTGTTGCGGAGGCATACTGCTCAAGGCATCCTTTATTGCCACAGTTGCAGCACTCTGTTTCATTATCTTCCACATGAATATGTCCGATTTCTCCACCTGCGCCTGCGGAACCTGTAAGAACTCTTCCCCCAACAATAAGTCCGCCGCCCACGCCGGTGCCTAAAGTAACTAAAATCAAATCATTGCTGCCCTGACCGCCGCCCTTCCACATTTCGCCAAGGGCTGCCACATTAGCGTCATTTCCTGCCATAACCGGCATTTGAAGAAGTTCTTCAAGGGTTACCTTAATACTGAAAGTATCCCATCCCAAGTTAACAGCCTTATGAACCACTCCTGCATTATCAATTGGCCCCGGAGCCCCCACTCCAACTCCTGCAATCAGTTCTGTGTCAATCTGCTTTTCATCAATTTTATTTCTGATGCTTTCAGCAATATCAGGCAGAATGTGGCTGCCGCCCTCCTGTGTTCTGGTTGGAATCTCCCATTTATCCAAAAGAATTCCCTTTACATCAAATAATCCAAGCTTTACGCTTGTTCCCCCTATGTCTACTCCAAAAACATATTGACTCATAAGCTTCCCCTCTCTTTATCTTTATTTTAATTGTATGAATTTATGCCTTTAAATTCTATAAAATCATAAAATGCACTGTTGACTTTCATATTACATGCAAAAATCAGTCCTCATCTTCATCCCGGCCTTTTGTAAGAGACTCCTGTACCCTTCTGTAAAGCTCCTGAGCTGCATTGTATCCCATCTTCTTCTGACGATGATTAATTGCCGCAGATTCACAGATAATGGCAAGATTCCGTCCGGGACGTATGGGAATGTTGTGGCATACAATTTTATTTCCCAAATATTCCGTATATTCCTCTTCGAGGCCAAGTCTGTCATATTCTTTTTCCTTATCCCAGTCCTCCAGGCGGATTACCAGATCAATGGTCTGAGTATCCTTAACGCTGGAAACACCAAATAAGGTCTTAACATCCACGATTCCAATTCCTCTAAGCTCAATAAAGTGCTTTGTAATATCAGGTGCAGAGCCAACCAGCGTATCATCACTTACCTTTCTGATCTCAACCGCATCATCTGTCACAAGACGATGTCCTCTCTTAATCAGCTCCAACGCCGCCTCCGATTTACCAATTCCGCTTTCACCTGTAATCAGCACTCCCTCTCCATAAACATCCACCAAAACTCCGTGAACTGAAATACAGGGCGCAAGCATAACATTCAGCCACCTTATGATTTCAGACATAAAACCGGAGGTGGACTTTTTCGTCATCAAAATAGGAACGTTGTTTTCAATTGCAGTGCGCATAAAAAGCTCATCCGGCTTTAGTTCGCGGCAGAAAACAATTGCCGGTATTTCACAGGAAAGAAGTCTTTGATAAATCTCTTTTTTTCTTGCTTCCGGCAAGCCCTCCATGTAAGTATATTCCACAAATCCTATGATCTGTAGTCTGGTTGCTTCAAAGTGTTCGAAATAACCTGCCATCTGGAGGGCCGGTCTGTTAATATCAGGCTGTGTAACTCTGATCCTGGAAATATCTATCTCAGGCGTCAGATTTTCAAGCTGCATTTTTTCAATGATCCGTTCAAGTTTAACGTTGGACATACCCTGCTCCTTTTCTTAATTATTATTTGAAAAACATAAAATATACTGCGTTTATATCTGGCATTATTGTATCACAGAAAATTTACAATCACAATAGCCCCCGCCAGCTCATCCTTCATCCTCACTATGAAAAAATTCATAGATTCCACGGGCTATTGATTCGGGAATTTCGTCCACCCCTGCCAGCGTTTCCATATCTGCATTTTTTATTTCTTCTATGGATTTAAAGCATCTCATCAGTGCTTTTCTTCTTGACGGTCCCACCCCCGGAATCTCATCAAGCACTGACTTTACCTGTGCCTTAGAGCGGAGAGATCTGTGATATTCGATTGCAAATCTATGAGCTTCATCCTGTATCCTGGTAATCAGTTTAAATCCTTCGCTGCTTCTGTCAATTCCTATTTCTTCATTATTGTAATACAAGCCTCTTGTATTGTGGCTGTCATCCTTTACCATACCGCAGACCGGAATGTCCAGTTTAAGCTCATTCAATACCTGCAGCGCAATATTTACCTGGCCTTTGCCGCCATCCATCAGAATCAAATCGGGAAATCTGGTAAAACTTCCGAATTCTTTCTCCAGCTCCTTTTCATCCAGCTCCCGCTTCTCCTCCATGCCATGAAGAAATCTTCTGGTCAGCACCTCCCTCATACATGCATAATCATCCGGCCCCGAAACGGTTTTAATCCGAAACTTTCTGTAATCGCTGCGCTTTGGCTTTCCTTTTTCAAAAACCACCATAGAGCCCACATTTGCAAAACCGCTGATGTTGGAAATATCATAAGCTTCCATCCGGCCTGCCTTAGTAAGCCCCAAAAGGCCTGCTATTTCCTTAACCGCACCGATGGTTCTTCCTTCTTCCCGCCTGATACGCTCTTTATCCTGCGTCAGCACCAGCATGGCATTTTTGCCTGCAAGCTCCACCAGCTTTTCCTTAGTACCGATTTTCGGCACCCGGACATAAACTCTGCCGCCCCGCCGGCTGGAAAGCCATTGCTCTATTATCTCAATATCTTCTATTTCCTCCTGCAGCATCAGTTCTCTTGGAATAAATGGGGTTCCCGCATAAAATTGCTTTACAAAATCCAGCAAAATCTGTTTCGCCGGTATTCCTGACACATGTGTCATGTAGAAATGCTCTCTTCCTATCAGCTTGCCGTCTCTGACAAAGAAAACCTGCACCACCGCATCCTTATCATCCACTGCCAGAGCAATCACATCTTTATCCTCGCCTGTACTGTCGGTAATTTTCTGTTTAGTGGCGATCTGCTTCACGCTGTTATACAGGTCTCTGTACCGGATTGCTTCCTCAAACTCCATCTGCTCCGAAGCCTTCTGCATTTTTTGTTCCAGCTCTTTTAGCGTATCCTGATAACTTCCATTTAAAAAATCCAAAGCTTTCTTAATCTGCTGCCGGTATTTTTCCTGTGGAATATTTCCCTGACAGGGCGCCATACACTGCTTAATATGATAATTTAAACAGGCCCTGTTATTTCCGCATTCCTTTGGAAGATTTTTGCTGCAGGTACGGAGCTGATAAAGCTTATTAATCAGGTCAATGGTATCCTTCACTGCCGCTGCACTGGTATAAGGGCCAAAATATCTGGAGCGGTCCTTTTTCATCTGCCTGGAAAACAACACTCTTGGATATTCCTCCCCCAGCGTCACTTTAATGTAGGGATATGTCTTATCATCTTTAAGCAGCGTGTTATATTTGGGACTGTGCTCCTTGATCAGATTATTTTCCAGCACAAGCGCCTCTAACTCGGAATCAGTGACAATATATTCAAACCGGCTGATCAATGTGACCATCTTGTCTATCTGAGGGCCTCTGCCAATATTTTTGCGGAAGTAAGACCTTACCCGGCTGTGAAGGTTCACTGCCTTTCCAACATAAATAATATGATCCATCTCATCGCGCATAATATATACGCCAGGGCAATGAGGGAGTTTTTTCAATTCTTCCTGAAAATCAAACATTTGTAAAATCCTCCTGCCTTATAAATAGTAAAAGGCGAAGCAAGCGCTCCAAAGGAGCGCTTGCTGTTATTCACATAAGAAAACCTGTGCAGAGCCTTCTTAATATTTAGTCGAAAAGATCGGAAGAGGCATTGGAAAATCTGCCCCGCACCCTGTTTTCGCTGTCTGGCCTGTTGTCTATTCTGTTGTCTGTCTCATTTTCCTGTTTCGGGTGGTCTTCCTGATCTTTTATCGTATCAGCAGCTTCCTCCTCTGCTTCACTTTTATCTTTCATAGATTTATCTGCTGTCGCTGATTTTTCTTCCTCTGTCGTTTCCTTATCTTCCTGGACTGCTGCGGTATCAGTTTCAAAAAAAGAATCCTGTTTTTTCGTATCAAAAAAACTGTCAGCTTCTTTGGCGCTGTCCTTTCCTTCTTTTTCCTTATCCTCCTCTACAGGTTCCGGTATTCCTTTTTCCTTCCGGTAGATTTTCATAAATTCTTTACCGCTGATGGTTTCCTTCTCGATCAAATGTGCTGCAAGCTTATCCATTACTTCCCTGTTGCCGGCAAGCAGTTCCTTGGCCTCTTCATAGCATTGCTTCAAGGTTTCCATGATCTCCGTATCCACATCAGCCGCTGTCCTGTCACTGCATGTAAGTCTCGCTCCACCGCCCAAATATTCACTTTCCACTGTGGCAAGCCCCATAAGGCCGAAGCGTTTGCTCATGCCAAACCGGGTAACCATATTTGTAACAAGATTGGTAGCCTGTTCAATATCATTGGCTGCTCCTGTGGTCACATTTCCAAATACGATTTCTTCCGCTGCACGTCCTCCTAACAGGCTCACTAATCTGTCGTGAAGTTCTTCCTTTGTCTGCAGATACTTTTCTTCCTCGGGAACATGCATCACATACCCCAAAGCTCCCATCGTCCTGGGCACAATCGTAATCTTCTGCACCGGTTCGGAATTTTTCTGAAGGGCGCTTATAAGCGCATGGCCAACCTCATGATAGGACACGATCTTACGCTCTTCCTTACTCATAATGCGGTCTTTCTTTTCTTTTCCAACCAGTACCTGTTCTACTGCATCAAATAAATCCTTTTGTGTTACATATTCTCTTCCATGCTGTACCGCGTTAATTGCCGCTTCGTTGATCATGTTCGCAAGGTCCGCACCTACTGCACCGCTGGTAGCAAGGGCAATGGCATCCAAGTCCACACTGTCATCCAGATGAACATCCTTTGCATGTACCTTTAGAATCTCCACTCTGCCCTTTAAATCCGGCTTATCTACAATAATTCTTCTGTCAAAACGTCCTGGACGCAGAAGGGCTTTATCCAGAATTTCCGGCCGGTTGGTCGCACCTAATACCAAAATTCCTTTGGAAGTGTCAAAACCATCCATTTCGGAAAGAAGCTGATTCAGTGTCTGTTCTCTTTCTTCGTTTCCGCCGCCATATTTACTGTCACGGCTCCGCCCAATGGCATCTATCTCGTCAATAAAAATAATACAGGGTGCGTTTTTGGTCGCCTCCTTAAACAAATCCCTTACTCTGGAAGCGCCCACGCCAACATACAGCTCAATAAAATCAGAACCTGAAAGAGAGAAGAAAGGAACCTTTGCCTCTCCTGCCACTGCTTTTGCAAGGAGAGTTTTACCGGTACCGGGAGGTCCCACCAAAAGCGCGCCTTTGGGCAGTTTAGCACCTATTTTTGCATACTTCCCCGGATTATGCAGAAAGTCCACTACTTCCTGTAAGGATTCTTTCGCCTCATCCTCACCTGCCACGTCCTTAAAGCTGATGCCGGTTTCCCGCTGAACATAAACCTTGGCGTTGCTTTTTCCCACTCCCATAGGGCCGCCGCCCTTGGACATTTTTCTAAAAAGCAGGCTTAACAACACCCACATTAAAATGAAGGGAAAAACATAGGACAAAAGAAAGGTAATCACTGTGCTGGTGCCATCCGCCACCTGGCCTTTCACTTCCACATTATGTTCCAGAAGACGGGCTGTCAAGGTATCATCATCTTCGATTTTTCCTGTATAGTAGTTTGCCGCAGGATTCATACCATACAAATACATAAGTGGAGAAACAGCAGTCTGTTCCGCCTTAGCCTGTATATAAATCCTGTCTGAGCCGATCATCACGGAGTCTATTTTTTCTTCTTCCAGCATCCCGACAAATTCATTATAGCTGATTTCCTTCTCCGAATCTCCTGTAATCAGCTTTACAAAAGAGCTTACCAGAAGAAGGGATAAGAGCGCCGCAATAACAAACATGATAATGTTCTGTTTTCTTGGATCTCTCCCCGGCCCGCCCGGACCGCCGGAACCGTTATTCCCATTGTTGTTGGACGGACCGCCATTTCCTCCAAGACCGCCATCGTACTGATTTAAATTGTTTTCACTCATTTAGATACTCTTTCCTTTTAAAATTGGTTCACTGGTCAAATCTACACCCAGCTTTTTAAATGTTTTTATATCAACTTCCGAAAGCATTACAGAAGTATGAACCTGACATCCTTTTAACTTTGGAATCTGGTCTAAAGCCTTTCTTGCGTTTGGATCATTACATGCCGAAATTGAAAGGGCAATTAAAACTTCATCCGTATGGAGACGTGGATTTTTTCCTCCCAGATACCTGGTTTTTAATTCCTGAATCGGTTCAATTGCTTCCGGTGAAATCAGGTGGGTGTCATGATCCACTCCGCCCAGATATTTTAATGCATTTAACAGTAATGCCGCTGATGCTCCCAAAAGATCTGTTGTCTTGGAAGTAATGACAGTACCGTCAGAAAGTTCAACTGCCGCAGTAGGAACTCCCAACTCCATTTCCCGCTGTCTTGCCGCAACAGTCACCTTTCTGTCATCTGTGGTGATCTTTGCCTGCTTCATGATAAGTTCTATCTTGTAGACATCATTTTCTTTGGCTTTCCCCCTGATCACGTCGTTCATTGCCGTATAATAGCGGCGGATAATTTCCATATAGGAAGCCTGACGGCAGACCTCATCATCCACAATGCAGTTTCCTGCCATATTGACACCCATGTCAGTAGGAGATTTATAAGGATTTTCCCCGTAAATCCCTTCAAAAATCGCATTTAATACCGGAAAGATCTCTATATCCCGATTATAATTAACGGTAGTCTCTCCATAAGTTTCCAGGTGAAAGGGATCAATCATATTAATATCATTTAAATCTGCGGTAGCTGCTTCATAAGCAAGATTCACCGGATGCTTTAAAGGAATATTCCAGATGGGAAAAGTTTCATACTTGGCATATCCGGCCTTGATTCCTCTTTTGTTATCATGGTAAAGCTGGGATAAACAGGTGGCCATCTTTCCGCTTCCGGGCCCCGGTGCCGTAACTACCACAAGGGGCCTTGTGGTTTCAATATACTCATTTCTGCCATATCCCTCATCACTTACAATCAGTGGAATATTGGAAGGATACCCTTCTATTGCATAATGGAGATAAACCTTTACGTTTTTCTTTTCCAGTCTTTCCTTAAAATCGGCAGCTCTGGTCTGTCCTGCATAATGTGTCAGCACCACACTTCCCACATAAAGGCCGCGGCCTTCAAATTCCTGCATTAATCTTTGAACATCTTCATCATAAGGAATTCCAAGATCTCCGCGCATTTTATTTTTTTCAATATCGGCAGCATTTATAACAATCACAATTTCCGCTCTGTCAGAAAGCTGCATCAGCATACGCAGTTTAGAGTCCGGCTGAAATCCCGGCAGAACTCTTGATGCATGAAAATCATCAAACAGCTTGCCGCCAAATTCAAGATATAATTTATCGCCAAATTTATTGATTCTCTCTTCAATATGCTCTGACTGCATTTTCAAATACTTGTCATTATCAAATCCCACTCTCATAAATAACCTGCCGTTTTCATCCTGTCTTCTTTTGTTTTGCATTTATAACACCGATTTTCATTGTAGCACAATCCTCTTTATTATTCCATAAAAAAGAAATGAACTAATATCAATTTTTTATAAATAAACGTATTTGGAGTCTATTGACAGTAGAAACTCCGGGTGCTAAAATTTTAACATAAGGCAAAGGCGCTATGAGACCTACTCATAGTGCCTTTTTTTGTTTTAAACTACAAACTTAAGGAGCAGAAAAAATTATGGCAGTAAAATATGTTTTTGTAACCGGCGGCGTTGTTTCGGGCCTGGGCAAGGGAATTACAGCCGCCTCACTGGGCAGGCTGTTAAAGGCCCGTGGATATAAAGTAACCATGCAGAAATTTGATCCTTATATCAATATTGATCCGGGTACTATGAATCCCATTCAGCATGGGGAAGTTTTCGTCACGGATGACGGAACGGAAACAGACCTTGATTTAGGGCATTATGAACGGTTTATTGACGAAAATCTGGACAAAAACTCCAATGTAACCACCGGAAAAATCTACTGGTCCGTTCTTCAAAAAGAAAGGCGTGGAGATTATGGCGGTGGAACGGTTCAGGTAATTCCTCATATTACAAATGAAATTAAAAGCCGCTTTTACCGTAATCCTGCTGATGATGAAACAAGAATTGCAATTATTGAAGTGGGCGGCACCGTAGGCGATATCGAAAGCCAGCCCTTTCTTGAATCTATCAGACAATTTCAGCACCAGGTGGGGCGTGAAAATGCAATTTTAATTCATGTTACTTTAATCCCTTATCTGAAAGCATCTCAGGAAATGAAAACAAAGCCCACTCAGGCAAGTGTAAAGGAATTACAGGGAATGGGGCTTTGGCCTGATATCCTGGTGTGCCGGAGCGAGCG
Organism: Lachnospiraceae bacterium; assembly: GCA_009774465.1. Lineage (GTDB taxonomy): Bacteria > Bacillota > Clostridia > Lachnospirales > Lachnospiraceae > Suilimivivens. The sequence continues at coordinate 3,198 of VSNT01000077.1, read as the reverse complement.
GGCATTAGACATAAATATTAAAGATAAAATTGCTCTTTTCTGTAATGTTCCCCGGGAACATGTGCTGCAGAATCTGGATGTGGAATACTTATATGAAGTGCCTCTTGCTATGGAAAAGGAACAACTTGCACAGGCTGCCTGCAAATGTTTAAATCTTGCATGTCCCGAACCGGATCTGGCAGACTGGAAAGCTATGGTAGAATCTCTGCGTACCCCCAGGGGAGAAGTTTCCGTTGCCATTGTGGGTAAATATGTGCAGCTTCATGATGCTTATATCAGCGTAGTTGAATCCTTAAAGCATGGCGGTATATTCAATCATGTTACTGTAAACATCAAATGGATTGATTCTGAACAGGTAACCGATAAAACTGCAGATACCCTTTTAGGAGATGTAAATGGTATTCTTGTTCCCGGCGGTTTCGGCCCCCGCGGCATCGAAGGAAAAATATGCGCCATTACCTATGCAAGAACCCACAAAGTTCCTTTTCTCGGTCTCTGCCTTGGCATGCAGCTTTCTATCGTTGAATTTGCCCGAAATAAAGCAGGATACAAGGATGCCAACAGTATTGAACTTGATCCGGACACTGCCCATCCGGTGATTGCCCTTATGCCTGATCAAAACGGCGTGGAAAATATTGGAGGCACCTTAAGACTGGGTTCCTACCCCTGTATACTGGATAAGACTTCCATTGCCTATAAGCTTTACGGAACAGAAATGATTTATGAACGCCACAGGCACCGTTATGAAGTAAACAACGATTACCGTGACGTACTGACGGAGCATGGCATGAAGCTTTCCGGTCTTTCTCCTGACAGAAGAATTGTTGAAATGTGCGAACTTCCCGATCATCCCTTTTTTGTTGCAACACAAGGCCATCCTGAGCTAAAATCCAGGCCTAACAGACCACATCCTTTATTTAAGGGATTTATAAAAGCCGCTCTGGAAAACAGTAAAAATGTTTAGCCATATATAATAGATGCCCCGTAAAACGGGGCATCCGGATATATACCTTTTACGCACCAGGCCTGTTACTGTTAAAGCGCGTCAATCAATTGAAAAAACAGATCTCTTTGATTTTCTGACATGGCATCCAGCTTTTCGGCATATTTGCTTACCCTGATTCTGTATCCGTTATTAAGCACATCTTCCAGTACTTCATCCGCCGAAACATCAAGCACATTTAAAATATTTATAAATGTTTCTAATCTGGGCAGCTTTTCGCCCCGCTCTATCATTCCAATATAGACAACGCTTAATTCTGTCTTTTCTGCCAGTTCGTCCTGTTTCCATGACTTTGCTATTCTTTTTTCCCTGATGTGTTTCCCTATACTCGTTAAATCCATATGCACCTTCCTAACAGTAATATTTGTTTACCGTTAGTATAGGTTTTTGCCCTCTACAAATACAGAAACTGCAGGAATAATATTATAACTGTCAGTATATTTTTCGGTTATTAATCCTGTTTTTCTTCCCGGAGCCTGGCAATAAATGCCTTAATTTTATCCAGGGCAACTTTAAGATTTTCCAGAGAATAGGCATAGGAAATTCTAAGGAAACCTTCACCACAGTCACCAAATGCGGTTCCCGGAACTACTGCCACCTTTTCTTCCTTTAAGAGCCTGCCTGCAAACTCTTCACTGGTCATGCCAAATTCTCTGATACATGGGAAAACATAAAATGCTCCATAAGGTTCAAAACAGGTAAGCCCCATTTCCTTAAACGCATGCATGAGAAATCTTCTTCTCTGGTTATAGGACTCCCGCATCATTGCCACATCATCATCTCCATTTTTCAGAGCTTCTACAGCGGCATACTGACTGGTAGTGGGCGCACACATAATGGCAAACTGATGAATTTTAAGCATCTGCTCCATAATTTCCCTGGGAGCACACGCATATCCAAGACGCCATCCTGTCATTGCATATGCCTTGGAAAATCCATTAATTAAAACGCATCTCTCCTGCATTCCCGGAAGACTTGCAATAGAAACATGTTTATTTTTGTATGTAAGCTCTGCATAAATTTCATCTGAAATTATAAAGATATCCTTTTCCCGAATTACCTCTGCAATTTCCTCCAGGTCTTCTCTTTCCATAATTGCCCCTGTAGGATTATTGGGGAAAGGCAGAATTAATACCTTTGTTTTATCTGTAATGGCATTTAAAAGCTCATCGGCAGTTAATCTAAATTCATTTTCTTCCTTTAACTCAATAATCACCGGAACCGCACCTGCAAGAATTGCGCAGGGTTCATAGGAAACATAACTTGGCTGGGGAATCAACACTTCTTCCCCCGGATTGATCATAGCGCGAAGTGCGATATCAATTGCTTCCGATCCGCCTACCGTCACGATCACTTCATGGCCTGCATCATAAGTGATGTCCTGGGTTCTTTGTATGTACTTTACAATTTCTTCCTTAAGCTCCTTTAGTCCTGCATTGGAGGTATAAAAGGTTCTCCCTTTTTCAAGAGAATAGATTCCTTCATCTCTGATATGCCAGGGAGTGTCAAAATCAGGCTCTCCCACCCCCAGAGAAATTGCATCCTCCATCTCACTTACAATATCAAAAAATTTACGGATGCCTGATGGTTTTATCCTCACGATTGTATCTGACAGGGGATTTCTCATGGTGTCACCTTCTCTCTTGTATCTTCATATTTTTTAGTAAGGATTGTGCCATGATCTTTGTATTTTTTTAAAATGAAATGCGTAGCTGTACTTAAAACACCCTCCAGTGTGGATAACTTATCTGACACAAAATTTGAAACAGATTTTAATGATTTGCCCTCCAGAGTAACTAAAAGATCGTATCCTCCGGAAATCAGATATACGCTGTTTACCTCAGGATACTTGTAAATCCTTTCAGCTATATTATCATATCCCTGTCCTCTCTGAGGGGTAATGCGAACCTCAATCAGCGCGGTTACTTTTTCTATGGATGTCTTTTCCCAGTCGATCATTGTATGATAACCGCAGATAATTCCTTCTTCCTCCATTGCTTTTAATTCGTTGGCAATGTCAATTTCCTCTGCTCCTAAAATAACTGCCAGCTCCTTAATATTGATTCGGCTGTTTTTTTCTATTATTGCTAAAACCTGTTCTCTCATATGATCCTCCATATAAAAAAATAATATTTTATGTATTTCATCCGGCACCGGCGGCTCTAAATACCTGATTTCCTCCTGATTGACAATGA
>VSNT01000076.1 GCA_009774465.1 Lachnospiraceae bacterium | reverse complement strand
AAGCTGGCTTTCAGCCCCGCCATGCAGCGGTATCTCAAAGAACACCAGCGGGATTTTATGCCGGAGGACACCAAAGCCGGAATGATACAGGCGTATCTTGATAAGTACACCGGGAGCATGGTCTGTTCCAAGCAGCTCTACAAGGAAGCCTTGAACCATGCCTTTGACGAACCGAAGCAATGGGAAATCCGGGAAATCAACGAGATTATGAACCAGTGCATTTCCGGCTGGCGGTACTTCCCGAATCCAAGAATGTTTTCAGAATATGGCAGACAAAAGGGCTGGGAGCGTGAAAACCCGGCAACGGACTCCGGCAACCCGTCTGAAAAAATGGTGGACGGTTTTGTGGAGGTCACAGAACAGATGGAGCTTCCATTCTGAAAATGACAGCCTGTTGCACACCCTGTTGCTATCCCGTTGCCGAGCCGGTTGCCGGAGAAAATCCCATAACTGCGGGCTTTTCTCCCCTATGACAACCAAAACAACAGAAAAATAAAAGAAAAATATAAATAGTAACCATCGCCAGATTGAGATTGTTTGCAAGGTCTTTTGAAGCCCGTTGCCGGACTTCGTTGCCGACACCCTCTGTCTGGCTATTTTCATGTATGGAGGATAACTGCCTATGGCAAAAAACAAAACAGAGATTCATGTGACTACTGTGTTTGACGGGGAGCTTGACGCAACCGATGTGTTCGTCAGCCTGATTTCCCAGAAATATGGAAAGACAAATTCAAAAGAATATCTTGCTAAAAAGAAAGATTTGAAGTATAATGAAGATGAGGTTCAAAAGAGCCAGATACCGTCTGGATTGTGTGGGTAAATGGCTATGATGAACGAAATGGAATACAGAACAATCGGTTCGGCACTTGCCGGGGGCTATCGTGCAGCGGTCTATTGCAGACTGTCAAAGGACGATGACCTGCAAGGCGAAAGTGCCAGTATCGCAAACCAGCGTGATATGCTGGAAAAATACTGCGAAAAGCAGGGATGGGAGGTTGTGGCAGTCTATCAGGACGATGGCTTCACAGGTCTTAATATGGAGCGTCCTGATTTACAGAGAATGTTGAGAGCCATTGAGCGCAGGCAAATCAACCTTGTCATCACGAAAGACCTCAGCCGACTGGGGCGGAACTATCTGCAAACCGGGCATTTGATTGAGGACTTTTTCCCAAGAAACGGTGTCCGCTATATCGCCATGAATGACGGTATCGACACCCTGCGGGATAACAACGATATTGCCCCGTTCAAGAATATCCTGAACGAGATGTACAGCAAGGATATTTCCAAGAAAGTCCATTCCTCTTATCTTCTGAAAGCGCAGAAAGGACAGTTTACCGGGTGTCTTGCCCCGTTTGGGTATCGGAAAGACCCGGAGGACAAAAACCATCTGCTCATTGACGAGGAAACCGCCCCGATTGTGCGGCTGATTTTCGGATATGCCCTGAACGGTCATGGTCCGAACTATATCCGCAGACGGCTGGAGGAAGAAAAAATCCCCTGCCCCACATGGTGGAACCGGGAACGGGGGCTTCGCAATACCCGCACCAAATGGGAAAAGAAAGACCCGGAAAACGGGCGGTATATGTGGGACTTCTCCGTTATCAAAGACCTTTTGATGAATCCCGTCTACACCGGGGCGATTGCTTCCCAGAAAAAAGACTACCGCTTCAAAATCGGCACGATTGGGGAAAAGAAGCCGGAGGACTGGATTGTGGTGGAGGGACAGCATGAACCGCTGATTGACCGCATGAGTTTTGACATTGTGCAGAACAAGCTGAAATCCCGCCAGCGTCCGGGGCAGACCAATGAAATCAGCCTGTTTGCCGGACTGCTAAAATGCGGCGAGTGTGGGAAGTCGCTGACGATACGCTACACAAACGCAAAACATCCCCAGCGGATATACTCCTGCAAAACCTACAATGCCTTTGGAAAGAACCACTGCACCCAGCACCGGATTGATTATGACACCCTTTACAGCCATGTGCTGCGGAAAATACGGGAATGTGCCAGAGCTGCCCTGATGGACGGGGAAGCGGTTGCCGACCGCCTGACCAATACCTGTGAAGCCGAGCAGCGGGAACAGCGGGAAGCAATGGAACGCTCCCTTACAAGGGACGAGGAACGGATTGAGGTTCTGGACAAAATGGTAATGCGGCTTTATGAGGATATGATTGCAGGGCGTATCAGTGAGCAGAACTTCAACACCATGCTGGAAAGGACACAGACCGAGCAGACGGAGCTTAAAACAAAAGTGTCCGAGGGCAGGAAGCGGCTGTCCGATGAAGTCCAGCTTGCCAATGACGCAAAACAATGGGTGGAAGCCATTCAGGAATACGCCAACATCACAGAGCTGGACGCAGCCACCCTCAACCGCTTAATCAAAGAAATCGTCGTGCATGAGCGCATTGACGAAAATAAAACAAGACACATTTCTATCGAAATTCATTTTAATCTCAAACCCATCCCGGAGGTGGAACAGGTCACTGCCTGACCTGTCCCGCCGGGACGGTTCTCTTAACAACACCATATAGATTTTTTGTACGCCGCCGCCCGCCATCGAGCAGAGTTTTTACACCTAATTGGGGATAAAACATTTCATACCCATACATATCTTTTTCTGACAACAATTTCAATAATAGCATCGCCATGCTTCCAGATACCAGAGCTTTATCAACTGACATAATTCTCCTCCTGTATATAATTTATATAAAGTTTATCTATATAAGTTCTCTTATAGTATATATAGGTAAACTATATATGTCAAGTTAATTTTCTTCTACCACTTTACTAATGCAGATACATTTACAAAAAGCAGCAAATGCCCCGCTTCGCGGGGCACCTATAATATGAACAAAATCATTTCCTTTTTAATCCTGACTTTCCTTAGTTCGTTCCTTTTCCAGTTTATTTCGTATCCGAAGTTCCTTAAAAAAGACGGTCAACATATGAGAGCATTCTTCTTCCAGCACACCTCTTACCACCTTTACCTGATGATTAAACTGTGGCATTTCCAAAATATTCAGTATGGAACCGCCGCATCCTGCCTTGGGGTTCATACTCCCCATAACCACCTGTTCAATTCTTGCCTGCACAATTGCCCCCGCGCACATCTGGCAGGGCTCCAGCGTCACATAAAGAGTACACCCCTCCAGCCGCCAGTCGCCTATCTTTTTACTTGCCCTGTTAATTGCAGTAATTTCAGCATGTGCAAGGGTATTCTTGTCCGTATTTCTTCGGTTATACCCCCTGCCTATAATCTTTCCCTCATAGACAATCACGCAGCCTATGGGAACCTCACCTAACGCATAAGCCTTCTTCGCCTGCTTTAAGGCCTCCTTCATGTACTTTTCCTGTTCTGTCATGTTTATATTCCCCGTAAAATGACTTCACCTATCATCCCTGGCACCTGCCTGAGTACATCCGCCATTTGCTCCATTTCTTCCTTACTGTATCCATGAAAATATTCCAAATCGGATAAATCTGCTGTTTCCTCGAAAAAATCCGTTCCCGCTTTACGACGTGCCATTTGGCAAATCATATTTTCATTATCCTGGTACTGCTGTAAATAATAAAAAGGGCAGCCTTTTATCCATTCTGCAATCTTCACCAAATCTTCTTTCCTATGAAATTCTTTTACCGCCGTTGTGCGGAATTCATATAAAACAGAGGATTCCTTTAACATTCTGACAGAATCATTGATTCGCTCCAGATCAAAAACTTCGTCATTGCACATCCCTGCTGTCACAGCATACTTTTCCCGACAATTTTTAATATCCATCGCCACATAGTCCAGCAGCTTTTTATCCAACAGTTTCTCCAATACATCCGGATGGTACCCGTTGGTATCCAATTTTACCTGATATCCCATATTTTTTAATTTCAACAAAAAATCCGGTAAGTCTGCCTGAATCGTTGGCTCCCCGCCTGTAATACACACACCTTTAAGCACATTTTTTCTTTTTTCTAAAAAGTCCAGAATTTCTTTTTCTGTATATAGCTGCTGTGATAAGGGTTCAAACACCAGAGTACCATTATGGCAAAAGGGACATCTGAAATTACACCCTCCTGTAAAAACAGTGGCAGCAACACACCCTGGATAATCTAAAAGCGTTGTCTTATTTAAACCTGCAATCAGCATCTTTTTCTCCTGTTTTGCATTCTGGTTGACAAACCAGTCAAAAAAACATATACTACAAGAAGGCATTTTAAACCATGCAGCTTTGTTTTCAGGGAAGCTGTCATGGCTGCCCTGAATAAGTGGCGTTTGAAGATTGGGTCTTGCGCAATGGATGTCTGTGAATCGTGTCAGGTTGGGAACAAAGCAGCACTAAACAGAAATTTCCATGTGCCGCAAGGGCGCCTGGTCCCAGTTAACTGTTCAGGTAACGCATGGCAGTTTCCCTGAGAATAAAAAGCATGGTTTCTATTTTCGCCAAGGCTCATTATAACACGAATCCTTTTACAATTCCACTCGTCTCATGTAATAGCCAAATTTTCCGGCTTCAACAGCTCCCGCACATTCAAATCCCTCAAAACCAAACATAACTGCAACCATCTTTTCCCTGTCAAAATAGGTTCCCGGCACTCCTAAATAAAAGCTGGTCTTCCCTTCATCGCCAAGCTCCCTGTCTGGTCCTAAAATTAAGTGTCTGTAATTATAAAAGCCATGTAAAAGAAAACTGTTATTCACCAGCTTTTGAAATGGCGCCTGAAGAACCACAAAATCTCTGGGTTCTATAGACAAAAAAACTCTTTGATCGTCAAAGGGATGCACCGTCTGGTAATTATGCTGAAGCTGTTCCCATTTATCTTCAAAAGCAGGCTGTTCTATTTTTTCCTGTACATAGGGACAGCCTTTGAATTGTATCGGTTGTGGTCGATCTTCAAATATTTTTTCATCCACTTCATGCCTTATCTCATTGACTGTCTCCTTTTTTTCTTTTATCATTGCCGCCGCAATCTCTTTTCTTTTCTCTCTGAAATTTCCACCTATCCAGCTTTGCCCATCAAGAACAAGCTTAATCCCATACAGATCTTCTTCTCTATATAAATCCTCCCCAACACGCAGCATTTTGTTTTCCAGCAAAACCTTTCTGCGCATACTTCCCTTTCCTTCTCTAAGAGATATTTTTTCCCAGGCGATTTCAGCATTCCCCAATAAAAGCAGTACGGTATGATTTCCATTTAGTCCCTTTAAATCCGACTGTATATGTATGTCCAAAGTATAGGCATTCTCTTCCCGCAGTATCTTAACGAATCCTGCCCCTTTCTGCTTTTCTCCATTTTGATATCTGGAAAGATATCCTATTTTCTTTTCATATAAAAACAACCTCATCCCTCCCAACAGTTCTCTACTATTGTATTCGGAAATAAGGTTGTTCATTCCATTTATCTGCTTTTATATATTATGCTCAATTTTCTTCACTGTTTAAAAACTGCATATAATTGTATACCATCATGGCTATCTTAAATGTCAACGCATCATCAAAGGTACGCACATCCAGTCCTGTACTCTTTTCAAGCTTTTCCACCCTGTAAACCAATGTATTTCGGTGTACAAATAACTGCCTTGACGTTTCAGAAACATTCAGGTTATTTTCAAAAAATTTATTTACCGTGGTAACAATTTCTTCATCAAATTCTCCCGGGTTATTGTCCCCGAAAATTTCATCAATAAATATTTTACACAAATTGGCAGGTAATTGATAAATAAGACGTCCAATTCCAAGTCTTCCATATGCATTTACCTTTTTCTCTGCATAGAATATCTTTCCTACGTCTAAAGCAACCATAGCTTCCTTGTAGGATTTGGACACATCTTTAAGTTCCTGAACAATGGTTCCATAAGCCACCCGAACATTCAGCATAGCTTCGGTGTTCATCATATCAACTATCGTCTGCGCTGCCTTGTCAACCACTTCATAGCCATCCTCAGGCTTTAAAGCTTTAATCAAAATTACATTGCTTTCATCCACTGCTGTTATAAAATCACCTGACTGGGAAGAAAACAGCTCATGCAAAAGCTCTACAGCCACATTGTCCTTTTCAGTGCCAACCTCAATAATAATTACTACTCTGGGCATTACCGCCTCAACATGAAGTTTCTTAGCCCTGTTATACATATCCACTAAAAGCAGATTGTCCATCAGTAAGTTCTGGAAAAAATTATTCCTGTCAAAGCGTTCCTTATATGCCACAATAAGCTGCTGAATCTGACTTACTGCAATCTTTCCAATCAGATATGTCTCATCATTATTTCCTCTTGCTACCAGTATATATACAAGTTCCCCTTCATCCATTATTTTTAATAAATGATCTTTTCCTATCACCTGGCCATCAGCAGGAGAATCCGAAAATCCCCTGATCAGTTCATCTGAAATAACACTGGCATCAAAGGTAGAAGTCACTACTGCTCCATCTGTTCCAAAAACCGCCAAATCTGTTTTTGTGATTGCCTTTAACTCATTAATGCAATTTGCCATAACCTGTACTGAAATCATTTTTTCACGCCCTTTCCAAGTATGCAGTTATTTATGCAGCGTTATGCCAAAAAAGGGATGCTTTCGGCACCCCTTTTCTTTAACATGAGGATACCCCGCAAAGCGTGGCATCCTTATGCTTATTACTAGTTAGTAATAACCTGCTCTGTTTCTTTATCAAATACGTGAATCTTCTCAACATCAAATGCAAACTTAACTGTATCGCCAGGTCTTGCTGTTGTACGAGAATCAACTCTTGCTGTGATAGGGAACTCAGCCAGATCAAAATACAGGTAAACTTCTGCACCAAGCAATTCATAAACCTTAATGGTAGATTCAAATACACACTTGGATGTTTCAATAAACATTTCTGAATCATATACATCCTCAGGACGAATACCAAAAGTAACTGTCTTTCCAGCGTAACCGCCATCAATAAGCTTCTTAGCTTTTGAAGGAGGAAGAGGAATGCTGCTTCCGGCAACCTTAAGGCTTGCTTCATCACCACTTACTTCTACTGTAGCATCAAGGAAGTTCATCTGAGGTGATCCCATAAATCCTGCTACGAATAAGTTAGCGGGCTTCTCATACAGATTCTGAGGTGTATCTACCTGCTGAACCACGCCATCCTTCATAACAACGATTCTGTCGCCAAGAGTCATAGCTTCTGTCTGGTCATGTGTTACATAAATAATGGTGGTGCCTAATCTCTGGTGCAGTTTAGCGATCTCAATACGCATCTGTACACGAAGTTTAGCATCCAGGTTTGAAAGAGGCTCATCCATAAGGAATACCTTAGGATTACGAACAATTGCACGTCCCATAGCAACACGCTGTCTCTGACCACCGGACAAAGCCTTGGGCTTACGATCAAGAAGAGCTGTCAGGTCAAGGATCTTAGCTGCTTCTTTAACCATCTTATCAATTTCATCTTTCGGAACTTTTCTTAATTTAAGACCGAAAGCCATGTTATCATATACTGACATATGAGGATACAAAGCGTAGTTCTGGAATACCATCGCGATATCTCTGTCTTTAGGCTCAACATCATTAACTACTCTGTCACCGATTTTAAGTTCGCCGGAAGAAATATCCTCCAGACCTGCAACCATACGCAATGTAGTAGATTTACCACATCCTGAAGGACCTACAAAGATGATGAATTCCTGATCCTGAATCTCAAGATTGAAGTCTTTAACAGCTTCAAATCCATTAGGATACACCTTGCAGATATTTTTTAAAGATAAACTTGCCATTTTATTTGCCTCCTTAAAATAATTAATTCTGAATTAAGTCTGAAATCAGTATACATGAGTTTTTACAAATTGACTATGCTACTATTCCACAAAGATTTTATTATACATTGTAAAAAATGCTTATAAAGATCAACTTTTTTTAGTCCAACCAACAACTTGACTAAAAAAAACGTCATTCAATATGCACTTTGTACAATTATTGTTTTCTATCTCTGTCATCAAAAAAAGCAATCTGATTTTTTCCACGCTTCTTTGCTTTATAAACTGCCTGATCCGCAGATTTATACAAAGATTCAAAATCATTTCCATGTTCCGGAAATACTGCTGCTCCAATACTGGCAGTAGCAGAATACTTTACATATTCCCCTACTTCAAAATGCTTAAAGAAATACTCCAGCTTTTTCGCTTCCCTTAAAACAATTTCATCCTTCTGCAGATCTTTTAAGAAAATCATGAATTCATCGCCGCCGACACGCCCTATAATATCCGTAACCCTGAAATTCACTCCAATCTGTTTTCCCAAAGAGCGCAGAACCTCATCTCCAAAGGCATGTCCCATTGTATCATTGATCTTCTTAAAATTATCAATGTCAATAAGAAACAGCATCCCCAGTTTATCCTGATTCTGAGCCATATATTCCTTGATCTTCCGCTCCGTTGCCAGTTTATTGTTAAGGCCTGTCAAAAGGTCCGTATCTGCCTTCTCCTGAAGCGTCTTATTTCTCTCCGCACTTCTGATCTTTCCAACGTAATTCACTGCTGCAATCAGCGCAACAAACAAAAATGTGACTCCCAGCAATTGATACAGCCTTCGAATTGATTTGGAAAAAATAGCCTCCTGCCGGTGTTCCACATATGACTGATCAACCCCAATAAGCAGCACCCAGTCCTCCACTCCAATCGGCGTATATACAAGGGTTCTCATTTCTTCGCTCGCCCTTGTTATAAAGCTTCCTGTTTTATTATTCTGCATTCTGACTCTTGCCTTTGAAGTATCATTTTGATACTCCTTGTCAACATTTGCCCAGATGTTATTTCCTTTTAAAAAACTGCTCGCCCTGTCTTCAGCCTGAAAAATATCTCCCTCTGCACTGATAATGGTAAGAAAAGCGGAATCGTTAAACTCACCACTCATTTCCGTAATTTCCTTCAGCCTTTTCAGCGGGTAAAAAAGCAGAATACTGCCTCCCGTTTCTTCCACAGGCACTCCTATAATAATAGATGCAGTGCCGGTAATCATATCTTTTTTTTCAATCAGATAATTTATGTTCGGATCTTTTTCCAGTTTTTCTATGTAATTGTTTTCTTCAAGATCAATTCTGTTTCCCAGATGATCTATGGCATTTCCATCTTTATCGCAATAAATGACCTCATATATTTCCGTATTATCCGCAATTGATGCCAAAAGCAACTGGATGTTCTTTCTGTCAGCGGGATTTTGCTGTGAAATCACCTGAGCAGCAGTTTCTCCTACCAGACAGATTCCCTGAATATCTCCATTTACCTTCAACGCATATTTTTCGGCAACTTCCTCAAATTTATCTTCAACTGTGTCAGCCGCTTCTTTTTTAATTTTTACTGAGAAATTAAAAAACATTATTAACACTACAATGACTGCAATTCCAAATGGCAATAGCCATTGAAGCATTAATTTTCCATGATCCTCTTTCATCCAGTTCTCACCACACAATCCGCCCTGCTGATTTACCTCAGCGCTTTTCCTCTGTATCCTGCAACTCTGCCTCAGACATCATTTCTTTTTCTTCTTCTGAAAAGACAGACCATTCACCATCCTGCGCCTGCACATCTTCAGGTTCAAATCTTTTAAATGTTTTATTATATAAAAGTGCACACATATATGCCGGCAGTGAAATTCCAAGAGCAAATACCAGCGGCATAATCTGATAAAGCGTAAGGCCGATTACCACTGGCGCCGCCCAGCAGAAAATCATAAGTATTGTCTTTGGAAGACTTAATATTCCCATCAAAAAAGAATTTTTAAATGTATTTTTAATTGTATTGTCAAACTTTGCAAGTGCCGGAAACAAATGCATAACTGAAATTAAAAATAAAACCACAACTGCAAGCAGTGCTACCTTTATCCATGTGGGAAATTCAAGCAGTGCATACCTTAAAATATAAAAGTCACCTGCCAGAATCATAATCACAGCCAGTACAATCAGCCAGATGACGGTAGCCTGCTTAAAGTTTTGTTTAAAGGACTTAAAATAAGATCTGGTAATATATCCTTCTTCATTTCTGACCATTTTAAGCACCACATAATTTAATGCCGTCATGGATGCACCTATTGTAAAAACCGGTATACAGCATATAAATGTTAAAATATTCAGCCAGATTAAATCTGCTGCCTTATTTAAAAAACTGAACACAGGGCTGTCCAGATTAAATAATTTCCCCATTCTGATCCTCTCTCTTATCTTATGTCAGGTTTTACTTATGTCTATAATATATAATACATGGGCGTATAAATGATCCCGTCCTGCTGCTTTTCCGGCCCTGAATCCTTAAATCCAACTTTATGATAAAAATCCACGCCATAAGGAGATGCATTTACCGTCAGGCGCTCCTGCCCCAATTCCGTCCTTGCATAACCGGCCATACTGTCAATCAGCGCCCTGCCGACTCCATGCCTGTGATATTTTCTGTCTACAAAAAGAAGAGAAATATGCATCTCATTGCGCAGGGTAATCATACCTATCATTTTACCTTTGTCAAAAGCTGAAATCATTTGATATGCACCCATATCAAACATCCGTTTCAGCCCTGAATCCGTGATAAAATCCTCAAAGCTTCTAATTCCTTCCGGCGTATAAACATCAGCTTCAAATTCCAGAAATGTTTTCCACGCCAGTCCCATAGCCTCTTCCCATTCTTCCCGGCCTGCAAAACGTATTTCAAAAGGTAACTCCTGTTCCATTACACTGCCCTCTCCTGTATTGCTAATATATTATTATATCAGAATATATACTGCATTACAATCAGAGTATCAATGGCCGGGTTTCAAAAAGTTTGGGATTTATTTCTATTATACAGCAATCATTTTAAAAATCCAATACTAAAGTACCATTTCTGTTCCCACCTGATTGACAAGTGGAAGACCATTTTCCAATGCATATGCATTTTCAAGGGTGGTATGGGCAATCGCCTGCATGGCTTCCCTGGTAAAAAATCCCATATGGGAGGTTACCAGTACATTTGGAAATGTCATAAGACGTGCAAGATGATCGTCTACAATGATATCGCTGGATCTGTCTTCATAGAAAACCCCTTCTTCTTCCTCGTAAACATCCAGTCCTACTCCGCCAAATTTCCCTTCAAGCATGGCATCAATTAACGCTTCCGTATCAATCAAAGCTCCTCTTGATGTGTTTACCAGATAAATTCCCTTTTTCATCATTGCAATGGTGTCTTTATTAATCAAATGTTTTGTATCCGAAGTGAGGGGACAATGAAGACTGATAATATCCGATTTCTTAAAAATTTCCTCCAAAGACACGTATTCCGCATCCAGCCCTTCCACCGGATATGGATCATAACACAGCACATGCATCTGGAATCCATTTAATATCCTGATCATTGACTGTCCGATCTTTCCGGTTCCGATTACACCTGCCGTCTTTTCATACAAATCCATCCCCATAAGACCATTCAGACTCATATTAAATTCTCTTGTTCTGTTATATGCCTTATGCGTCAGTCTGTTTACTGTAAGCAGAAGCGCCATTGAAAATTCAGCAACCGCCTCGGGAGAATAGCTGGGCACTCTTAAAATAACAATCTTGTCCTCCGCCGCTTTTACATCTACATTATTAAATCCCGCACTGCGCAGCAAAATAGCTTTTACTTTCATTTCATATAAATCATCTATCATCTGGGCATCTACATAATCATTAACAAAAATGCAGATTGCATCATAGCCCCTTGCCATAAAAATCGTTTCCTGATTACATGCTGCTTCAATAAAATGAATATCAAAGCCATATTCCTTTCCCATTGGCTCAAACCAGATCTTATCATAAGGTTTTGTACCATAAAATGCGATCTTCATATCACACCTCCAAATTTAGTCATTTTACAGCTATTGTTTCAAATATGCCAGAAATTTATACTATCACAACAAATTACTTAAGAAAATAAACCTGTAAAGAAATTCTTTACCGAACCTGCCAGATTTTCAAAAAAGGCAGTCACTGCGCCGGATACTGCATTCTTTACCGCAGTTGTAAGTACTTCATCCACATGATCTACAAACTCTTCTCCATATTCTTTATACAGATCTTCCGTTTTATCCAGCACATATTCTGCTGAAAAACCCATACCCTCAAGCTTTTCCATTGTCTCTACCAGCTCTTTGGCGTCGGCTGCGCTGATTTCAACACCGAATTTTTCTTTCCCCTCTTCCACTGCATTTGAAAGTCCTTCTTCGGTAGTCAAATCTCCCTGTGCAATTTTTTCCTTTAAAAATGCAAATACATCGGAAGCCTTTTCCTGATCAATGTTTTCAAATACTGCTCCAAACAGCTCTTTCACCTGATCTGTCACATCCGTTATATCTCCATCAGAAGTATTTTCACTTGCTGCCGCAGGCATTGAAACCCATACAAACCCAATAAGCAATACCATTAAAAATACTGCAATTCCACCTTTTATTTTCACTCTAAACCATGCCTTTCCACACCCTTTAAAGGGCTTTTAATACTCCCTTACTCTTTCCATAATCCAGGGGTAAATATCCTCATACACCTGCTGTTTGTTCTTTTCATTCAGCAGTTCATGCCTGCCCCCTGCATAAAGCTTTAAAGATATTTTTTTCATTCCTGCTTTTTCAAAGTCTCTGTATGCCTTTTTCACTCCTTCGCCATAATTGCCTACCGGATCCATATCTCCCGCAATAAAATGCACTGGCAGTTCTTTGGGCATCGCATTCAAATTTTCTTCCTGATTCAGTCGGTCCAGCAAAGTAAATAAGGTTTTAAATCCGTTTACTGTAAAGGTAAAGCCGCACAAATCGTCATTCATGTATGCATCCACTACCTTTTCGTCCGTACAAAGCCAGTCAAAAGCTGTTTTGGCATTTGGTATCTTCTTATTATAAGAGCCAAAAGCCAGATGATCGATCATTTTAGCCACATGCTTTTGTCCCAGGAAAATCCCCTGCACTCCTGCAATCAGCCTGCAGAACTTTACCAGCAGCTTAGGCTGGGAACCGGTTCCACATATAATGGCGCCCTGTATTCCCGTACCATACTTAAAAAGATAGTTGCGCAGAATAAAAGAGCCCATACTATGGCCAAGAAGCACATAGGGTATGCCTGGATATTCTTCCTGAGTAATTTTTTTCAGGCGATGCACATCCCTGACCACCACCGTAGCCGGATCCTGATCACAAAAATACCCATAAGCGCCCTCTTTCCCAACACTTTTCCCATGTCCCAGGTGGTCGTCTCCTGTTACCAGTATTCCCTTTTCCCCAAGATACTGAGCCAGGGCTTCGTAGCGCTCAATATATTCCGCCATGCCATGCACAATCTGTACAATACAGATAATTTTTCCTTCCGGCACCCACCGAAGCGCGTGAATCTTTGACTTTCCATCTCTGGAATCAAATGTAATCTCTTCTTTTTTTACCATTGTAACCTCCCGATAAGGGGCTGTTGCTTTGGGCACAGGTAATCGTGAAGCAACAGCCCGTCAACCTTTCTTTCATAAATCCTGTCAGCAGATTTCCGCTCCTGAAGGCATCTCTTTCTCCGGCGTGAGAAGCGCCAGCTTTCCCTCTGCGTCCTCTGCGCAAAGAAGCATTCCCTCTGAAACAACGCCTGCTAAAGTTGCCGGTTTCAGGTTCACCAGCACCATAACCTTTTTGCCCACCATTTCTTCCGCACTGTAATGCTGTTTAATTCCTGAAACAATCTGCTTAACTTGGCTGCCGATACGAACTTTTGAGCAAAGAAGCTTTTTGGATTTGGGCACTTCTTCACAGGCAATGATCTCACCTACCTGAAACTGCATTTTGTCAAACAGATCGTAAGTGATCTCTTCTTTTGGCTCAATATCAATGATATCTGTCACTGCCTCCGCCGCATCCTTTGTCCCATCCTGAACTGCATCTTCATTTTGTCCCTGCGCCGCTTTTCTTTCGGCAAACATGGCATCGGCTTTCTCCACCACTTCCTTCACATCCAGCCTTGCAAATAAGATTTCCGGCTTTTCCGTCACCTTATTTCCGGAACTGTATCCTCCAAAGACCTTGAGCTCTTCAAAACTGCGAAGTTCAGTGTTTAGCTGTCCTGCAATCTTCTTTGCTGTTGCAGGCATATATGGCTCCAGCAAAGAAGCGCCAATCACAATACTTTCCACCAGATTATAAAGTACGGTGGCAAGGCGGTCCTTTTTGGCTTCGTCCTTTGCAAGCACCCAGGGCTCTGTTTCATCGATATATTTATTACAGCGTTTGAATAACGCAAATATCTCTGTAAGTGCATCTGCCACCCGCAGTTCTTCCATCCTGGCTGCCACTTTATCATAGGCGGCAACAGCCACTGCTTTCAGCTCTTCATCCACCTCATCACTGACTTTCTTGTCAGCCACAACACCGCCAAAATATTTATTACTCATGGAAATCGTCCTGTTAACCAGATTGCCAAGGGTATTTGCCAGATCGGAGTTGATTCTCTCCACAAGCAGTTCCCATGAAATGGTTCCGTCATTTTCAAAGGGCATCTCATGAAGCACGAAATAACGGACTGCATCCACTCCAAAGAAATTTACAAGATCATCTGCGTAAATTACATTTCCCTTGGATTTGCTCATTTTACCGTCTCCCTGTAAAAGCCAGGGATGACCAAACACCTGCTTAGGCAATGGCTCACCTAACGCCATCAGGAAAATAGGCCAGTAAATGGTATGGAACCGGATAATATCCTTGCCAATCAGATGCAGGTCGGCAGGCCAGAGCTTTTGATACTGCTCCGTACTGTTTCCGTCGCAGTCATAGCCAATGCCTGTAATATAATTGGTAAGGGCATCCAGCCACACGTACACCACATGCCTGTCATCAAAATCTACGGGAATTCCCCATTTAAAGGAAGTTCTTGACACACATAAATCCTGCAGCCCGGGCAGAAGGAAATTATTCATCATTTCATTTTTACGGGATACAGGCTGAATAAATTCAGGATGTTTATTAATATGCTCAATCAGCTTATCTGCATACTTGCTCATTTTAAAGAAATATGCTTCCTCCCTGGCAGGCTTTACCTCCCGTCCGCAGTCAGGACATTTTCCATCCACTAACTGAGACTCGGTCCAGAAAGATTCACAGGGTGTACAGTAAAGCCCTTCATAAGCGCCTTTATAAATATCTCCCTGCTCATAAAGCTTTTTAAATATCTTTTGCACCTGTTTTTCATGAAATTCATCTGTTGTCCGGATGAAGCGGTCATAAGAGGTATCCATCAAATCCCACAACCCCTTTATGGTTCCTGCAACATTATCCACAAATTCTCTGGGTGTAATCCCTGCTTCCTGTGCTTTTAATTCGATCTTTTGTCCATGTTCGTCCGTACCGGTCTGGAAAAACACATCATATCCGTCTTTCCTTTTGAATCTTGCAATACTGTCAGCCAGCACGATTTCATAACTGTTACCGATATGGGGCTTGCCTGATGTATAGGCAATTGCTGTTGTGATGTAATACTTTCCTTTACTCATTTCTGACTATTCCTTTCTCTTTTTTGTGCAGAGTATGCCCCGGAAGGCTCCGCTTTTATTCCGCGCGCGCAGCTGCACATCCCTTTCATATCACAGGACGCACTTTCCTATGATATGAAACAACGGGCGCCACGCTTCGCGAGCCGCCCTTATGTTAACAAAAACTGCCTTCCATCTAACGATAGAAGACAGCTGATATGCCGTGGTACCACTTCTTTTCATCTCTGCCTCGCGGCAAAAACCTCTGCAGGTACAAATATACCCTTCCGCTGTAACAGGCGGACCTGTTGCAATCTGGCCGGCTTATCCACAGCCGGTTCGGTGCACTGCTCAGAAGCCATGTTCAGTCCATTTCCACTTTGTTTCTCTCAACCTGGGGCTTACATCCGCCCGCCGGAAACATTCTCTGTAAAGCTTTCCTGTACCTACTCTCTTCGTCATTGCTTTTCTCTATAATACAAGATAGTGTAAGCCTATCACAAACCCTTTGTATTGTCAACCATTTCGTGGCCTTTGCAAAAGCGTAACAGTTCGCCCCTCAACATTCATAAAAGCGTCTGTTACGGCAAAACTCCGGGCAGTGGAAGTACCCGGAGCTTTGCTTTTTTATACTAAACTAAGGGATTAGATAAACGCGTTTTACTCTACATCCTGCAAGGCCGCAAAATCTTCTTCTCCTGTGCGGACCTTAACCACCTTATCCACATTGTAGACAAAAATCTTGCCGTCTCCAATGTGTCCGGTATAAAGTGCCTTCTTTGCAGCCTCAATAACCGTCTCAACAGGAATCTTGCTGACAACAACCTCAACTTTAACCTTGGGAAGCAAGGTTGCATCCACTTCCACGCCGCGGTACATTTCTCCTGCACCCTTTTGAACGCCGCAGCCCATAACCTGTGTCACTGTCATACCGGTTACTCCCAGGTCATTCATTGCTTTCTTTAAATGATCATATCTGGAGAGCTTTGCTATAATAGCCACCTTATAGATACCTGTTGCAGCAATGACAGGTGCGGCCACTTTGACTGCAGCAGCCTTTTGTGCCTCGGAAGCTCCCTCGTAATCTTCCGTACCAAGATCAGTATTTTCATTGATTTCCATAGTCATTGTATTGGAAATATCCATAATGCTGAATCCTGCATAAGCAGAGGTAAGACCATGTTCACAGGAATCCAGTCCCACAATTTCCTCTTCCTGAGATGCCCTTAAGCCTACTGCCCCTTTGATTATAAGGAAAGTAATGGTAATTGTAATCGTCGTCCAGGCCGCCACAGCCGCAAAGCCTAAAAGCTGAAGTCCAAGCTGCCCAAAGCCGCCGCCATAGAAAAGTCCTGTAATGCTGTCATTTCCGGGAGCGGATGTGGTTGCAAACAATCCCACTGCAATGGTTCCCCAGATACCGTTTAAACAGTGTACCGCCACAGCGCCTACGGGATCATCAATATGTAATTTATAGTCTAAAAACCAGACGCCAAATACCACCAGCAGACCTGCCACAGCGCCAATAATCAATGAGCCGGTTACATCTGTCACATCACAGGGAGCAGTGATTGCCACAAGTCCTGCCAAAGAAGCATTTAAACACATGGAAACGTCAGGCTTTCCAAATTTGATCCATGTGAAAATCATACATACTACCGTTGCAATTGCAGGCGCAATGGTTGTGGTTACAAACACGGAACCAAGCTGTTCCACACTGGTACATGCCGCTCCGTTAAATCCGTACCAGCCCAGCCACAGAATAAATACGCCAAGACATCCAATAGGCAGATTATGTCCCGGAAATGCATTTACTTTGGTAATTTTTCCATTTTTGTCAGTAACAAACTTACCAATACGGGGACCAAGCAGCTTTGCGCCAATCAGTGCGGAAATACCGCCCACCATATGAATTGCACAAGAGCCTGCAAAATCGTGGAAACCAAGCTGTGCCAGCCAGCCGCCGCCCCAGATCCAGTGTGCTTCAATAGGATAAATCAGCGCGGAAATCACTCCTGAATAAATACAGTAAGATAAGAATTTCGTTCTTTCCGCCATTGCACCGGAAACAATTGTTGCAGTGGTGGCACAGAACACAAGGTTAAACACAAAATTGGACCAGTCAAAGCTTTCATAACTCGTAAAAATATCAAACCCCGGCTTTCCAATCAGTCCAATCATGTCCTCACCCAGCAAAAGGCTAAAGCCAATCAGGATAAAGACAACAGTTCCAATGCAGAAATCCATCAGATTTTTCATCAGGATATTGCCTGCATTTTTTGCTCTGGTAAAACCTGTCTCCACCATTGCAAATCCTGCCTGCATCCAAAACACCAGCGCGGCTCCAATCAGGAACCAGACGCCAAATACCTGGCTGCTTACAGCGCTCATCATTTCTTCTGTCATAAATTTTTTCCTCCTCATTTTGGAATCCTCTTTTTACAGGGAATCCTTTAATTTAACTAAAAAAGCGAAGCCAGGGGCTTTTATACAAGCTCCTTTGCTCCGCATTTTTAATTCCAGGCTGCAGATGCCCCGCTTCGCGAGCCATCTTTAATGTTAAAAGGCGCTACGGTTATCCCGCAGCGCCTTTGCTTTACGTATTGCATGTTATCACTCCGGCCTTATTCTGTCAATCATTTTTTTACATAACTTTTTATATAGATCCCATATTCCTGTCCATTTACTGTCACATTTTCCTGAAAAACAAAGCCCAGTTTATTCACCAACCCTATGGAAACGGTATTTCTTTCATCTACCAGCGCCTGAACCTTCTCAAATTTCAACTCTTCCTGCGCATATTTTAAAATTCCACTACAGACTTCAAATCCATAGCCCTGTCTCTGGTATGATGCATCAATTAAAAAGCCAAGCTCCGGATTTTCGTATCCTTCCCTTACACTGAGGCCTGCGCGTCCAATAATCCGGCCGCTTTCCTTTAAGATAACCGTCCATAATCCGTAACCATAAAACCCATAAATCTGATCAATGTACGACTTCATATATGCCTTTTCTTCATCCTTATCCTCATAAAGATCTTCCATGTAACGTGTTATGGATGGCTCTTTATAAATCCGATAAAACTCATCCACATCCTCCAAAGTGCTTTCCCTAACCAAAAGTCTTTTCGTCCGGAAAATTTCCCAGGGGAGTCCTGCAAGTCTTAAATATACCTCCTCAAAGGATCTGTACGCAATCTGAAACAAATCTTCTATTCCATAACGCACTGCCGGAAAATTCTGCTGTTTGTTCCCCTCATGATAAAGAATTACCACATATTGTTTTTCTTCCAAAAGTATTTCCGCCGCTTTGGCATGATCCGTAATAATTAAAGTGCTTTTCCCATTTTCGAAGACTTCCTCACAGTCTGTCCTGATTTTATCAGGAAAATCTATTTTTCGGAGGGATACCTGCACCCCATATGGGTTCGTTTTTTCCCTGATTTCCCCGACACGTTCTGAAACAATTTCATAGTAGTATTCAGACAGGAGAAGCAAAATGCATTTTAACATTGTCAAGTCCTTCCAATTCATATAAAATATGTACCGTAGTTATTATTTTATCACATCATATAGATGAAGAGAAAGGAAGTTAATATTATGGCGCAAAATCCCATCGTAACCTTTACAATGGAAAATGGAGATATCATGAAAGCAGAGCTTTATCCTGAAATTGCTCCTGTTTCTGTAAACAATTTTATCAGCCTGATTAATAAAAATTTCTATGATGGACTGATTTTCCACCGGGTAATCCGCGGATTCATGATTCAGGGCGGCGATCCGGAAGGAACAGGCTGCGGCGGCCCAGGCTACAGCATTAAAGGAGAATTTTTCTCAAACGGTTTCGAAAATAACTTGAAGCATACTGAAGGCGTTCTTTCTATGGCAAGAAGCATGGCCCCTGACTCAGCAGGCTCCCAGTTTTTTATCATGCACAAGACAAGTCCTCATTTAGATGGTTCCTATGCTGCTTTTGGCAAAGTGATTGAAGGTATGGATGTTGTAAATAAAATTGCAGAAACTGCAACCGATTTTTCTGACCGTCCGCTGGAAGACCAGAAACTTAAGAGCGTTACCGTAGAATGTTTTGGAGTGGAATACCCGGAGCCGGAGAAGTGTTAATCACTTCTCCAAAAGAATAAAGCCTGGCCTTTTTTCCTTCTGTATTTCTCACCTGCATATTCATATTTTGTTCATATTTAATTTAAAAAAACTTAATCAGTATAACATTCTTTAGACATTTCTCTATTTTATACTAATACCATAAGATACAGAAAAGAAAACGCCAACATCAAAGTAATTGATTTATTAATAACTTTTTCATAATAAATGCCAAGTAGCCGCAGGTTTACTT
>VSNT01000075.1 GCA_009774465.1 Lachnospiraceae bacterium | reverse complement strand
AGTGTAAAAAAAAAATTATTCTACCAAAATCATTTCGGCATCTGCCTTGCGAAGAGAAAGCTCATATCCCCGTACCATAACTTCTATGGGATCTCCAAGAGGCGCCACCTTTCTTACAAACACCTCAACTCCTTTCGTAATTCCCATATCCATAATCCTTCTCTTAACTGCTCCTTCACCAGAGAGTTTTACTACTTTTACCGTTTTCCCACAATGAATTTCCTTTAATGTTTTCATATTTTCTCCTTCTTTTGCCATTGTCATGGACATTTCATCACCTTCTTTCCACTTAGTTAGTGTATGCTATTTATAGTTAGTTGTCAATAACTATTTACACTTTTTTAATATTTCATTTCTGTTATTTTTATGATAAAATGTGTTATATTATATTTTAGTAACTGAATTTTTGAAAAATAAGGAAGTCCCATGCATACCAACGAATCAGCCGAAAATTATCTTGAAACTATACTGATATTAAGTAAAATCCGTCCCGTCGTCCGCTCAGTTGACGTTGCGGAAGAGTTGGGATTTAAAAAGCCCAGCGTCAGTGTTGCCATGAAAAATTTACGTGAAAAAAACCACATTACCGTTACAAAGGAAGGTTTTATTTACCTTACTGCTTCCGGCAGAGAAATTGCAGAAATGATCTATGAGCGTCATCAATTTCTTACGAAATGGCTGGTAAGCCTTGGTGTTGATGAAAAAACTGCAGCTCAGGATGCCTGCAGAATCGAACATGATATCAGTAAAGAAAGCTTTAAAGCTATCAAAAAGCACATTAAACTATAACAATTCCCATTAGCCTGAAAAGGAGAATTTCATGAAACGCAAACCAAAACAAATTGCAGCCATCATCTGTATTATATTACTGGTTCTTTTATATGTGGCAACTCTGGTTGTATCTCTTTTGGACTTTCCCGGCTCAGACAGGCTCTTTGCCGCATGTCTGATTGCTACTGTGGGACTTCCCATTTTACTTTGGATTTATATCTGGCTTTATGGAAGATTGACACAGCGTTCCAGTATCGCAGAAGTCTTCCCTGACCAGGCAAGGTCTGTCGGCGGGGCACCCTTAAATTCAGACAAAGAAAAGCAGGAGGAATAATCTCTCCTGCTTTTGCTTATCCTGTAAGGCTGCCTCACACCATGCGGCATCCTTATTTTTTGTCTGTTAAAATTCTTTCAAGTTCCACCTTTGCCTGATCTAAAGATTCAAATACCAGCCCTTTCATTCCTTCCTTTCGAGCTGCCTCCACATTCCTTTGAAGATCATCAATAAAGACACATTCTTCTGCTTTCAGGTCATATTTACTGCATAAAAGCTGATAAATTTCAGGTGCAGGCTTAATCAGTTTTTCCTGATAGGATAAAATTCCCCCATCAATTTCCTCCAAAAAGTCAAGTGCCTTAATACACTCCACATGAGCCTTTCTGGAGAAATTGGAAATTACATAAACGTGATACCCCTTCTCTTTCAATTCTCTGATCCAGGGGATTGCATAATCAAATCTCTGTATAATTCCTTCCACATTTTCAAACACCTCTCTGATTTCCTTTTCTATGGAAGGATCATTTCTAATAAACTCCTCAAGCAACTCCTCATCAGAAAGCTTTCCTCTGTCCATTTCATTCCAAAAGGGGCTTCTTACTGTAGCATCCGCCAGTTTTTCAAAAATCTCCTCTGAATAGCCAAAACTGCGAAAAAACTTCTCCCACACAAATCCTGCCAGCACATTTCCAATGTCAAACACAATATTTTTTATCATAATTCAATCTCCTGATTTCCTTTCTTTATCACTGTTCGTTCCACTCCGGCAGTTTTTCTTTCACTGCCTTTTATCATACGCAGAAATTCCTCTGCCGCCCGTGACAACGCTGTTTTTGTATCCGCCGCCACGCAAATCTGCCTTTTGGGAATAATCTTATTAAACCGCAGTTCAAACAGCTTTCCGTTTTCCAGATATTCTGCTGCAAAATCCCTGACCACACATCCCACCCCCAGGCTGCGCAGTGCAAACTGTACTATCATATCACTGGTGGCAAGTTCAAATTCCGGATGAAGCTCCACGTTACTTTTCCGAAGAAATGCATCTACATAGCTTTTCGTGCTGGTATTTCCCTCCAGAGAAATAATTGGAAGCTTTTCCAGTTCCTGAAAATCCAGCATGTGATTTTTATACTGAATAAATTTTCTTCCCGCCACAAAAACATCTTCAATTTCCCTTACCGGTATTATATCAAATTCCTGCGTTTTGTCTATGGGCGTACTCACCACACCAAAATCAATTTTCCTCTCTTTCAAAAGATTTAAAGTGGCCGGGGTAGGCGCGTTGGTAACAGTCACCTTTATGCCCGGATATTTTTCGTGAAACTGTTCCAAAAGAGGCAGCAGATAAAATTTAAGCGTCATGTCGCTTGCTCCGATTTTCAGTTCCCCAAAGCTAAGCTGCAGCATGGATGAAAGTTTTTTCTCACCCAGTTCAATCTGCTCATATCCAGCCTTAATATGCTCATAAAGAACCTCTCCCTCCGGCGTTAACCTGATTCCTTTTGACGCCCTTACGAACAGCTTTACACCAAGTCCGTTTTCAAGCTGCTTAAGCGCCTGACTCACTGCCGGCTGGGAAATGGAAAGCTCTGCGGCAGCAGTTGTAAGACTGCCGCACTTTGCAGCAAAATAAAACACTTTATAATACTCAAGATTTTCCGTCACACTGATTCCCTGCCCTTTCTATCACCTGTAAAACCTGCTCCTTAAGTTAATAACTTTTCTCCTCTTTGCCAGTTAAGCCGGTCATCCCCCTGAAACAGGAAAAGACTTTTTTTCCCGAGGAATGGATGCATATTCCTCCTTAAAGCTTCTGCGTCATTTATAACAGGATTCTTTCCGGCGAGCACCAAAATCAGCTTTGACCTGGCATGATAAAGCTTTAATTTTGCAGAAAGCATATCCAGAGATTTTTCCTTTTCCTGTTCTTCATAGTCCTCAAAACATTTACTCATCTGCAGAAAAGAAAAAGGCACCACCCTGTTTTCCATTTTCTCCTCACTTATCCAATAAAGAAGATTCAGCCTTACATTTCGGAACACCTCACTGTGGGAGCGCAGCACAGATGCAATATCCGCCGCCATCCCGCGCACATATTCCCTGGGCAGTCCGCAGTCGACCACCAATGTCATTTCAAGGATTCCTCCTGAATAATTTCCCTTTACGTGAAGCACCCTCTCCACTGCATTCACCAGATTTTTCTTCTGCAAAAGCTCCATTTTTCAGGCTCCTTTCCCCTGTCAGGATAATTTCCGAATCTTTCCTAGCTCCGCCTCTTAGCTACCACAACAAATCTTCCATCCTCCACATGATACGCACAGGTGGATAATGTCACAAAAGTATCTCCATAGGACGCTTCCACCTTTGTGTCATACAAAGATAATTCCTTTATGTTTTCATAAAATGTCATAAATTCTTCCGGCGTCTTCGCTTCATAAAATTCATAATACTTAAAGACTTCTTCGTCCTTTTCATATATCTGTGAAAAAAACACTGCTACAATTTCATAAGTGCGCTCTTCATAAAGAGTATCAAAAGAAAAAGACGGATGTTCCTTCCAGAACGCTTCTTTTTGATAAAGGTCAAGCTCCCCAAACATAGCGCCATCTTTCATATTATGACCATATATAACGAAATTGGTTCCCGGCGTATTCACGTCTGCGATATCTTTTACAAACAGACAGCCATATTTATCCTCGTCTCCATAAAAATTGTGATGCAGATAGTATTCCTGATCCATGCTCCGCACAACTGGATAATCTATCCGGGTTCCTTCTACCTTAAGCCACCCTGCCATATCCTTATTCTTTTCATATAATGCAGCATATTGTGCCAGCAGTGCAGGCTCTTTTTTCTCCTGCTCTGTCTCATCCATACTTAATTCTTCTTTCAGCGGCTGATCTGTTTCCCTTGTCTGTACCGGTTCTGCCTCTTTAGCTGCCTCTGAAAATTCCTCCAGTTCTTTTTGCTGTGCTCTGTGCTGCAATGACAAATAGTATGCCCGACCAATTTGAATCAGGCATACTATCATAATTATCAGAAGCACCATTCGAATCAATCGTATCAATCGGTTCCTTCTTTTATTCTCCATAAACCTCTTTCCACTCTGCTGTCTTTTTGCCTATACTGTGATAGTATACCAAAAGCAGGAATATTGCTGCAAGTGCCAATCCGATGCGGAACCATCCTCCTTTTCTGCTCCACTTGATAATTCTGGTAAGCAGTTCCCGTTTTTCCGCCTCTGTCATGCCGCACTTTTCAGAATCAAAATAGGATAACAAATACATCAGCCCTGCAATCATGGCTACGGTCGCATACACTTCCACTGCCATATTCTCCCCGGTTTTCGGCTCTGTGCCATCGCCTGCTGCCTCTTTCTGAACTGTATTTTCTTCACTGGTCTGTAAACTTGCCGTAGCGCTTTCATTTACAGCTTTTACTTCTGCTACTGTATCTCCTGCCTGTGTATTTTCATTCATCTGGGCGCTGCCACCGCCTGCTGCACTATCACTGCTTCCCTGATTTTCTGCACTGTTGCCGGGACCTCCCTCATTGCTGCCCTGATTATCCCCGTTATCGCCTTTATCATCTCCACTATCGTCCTTGTCATCCCCACTGCCACCTCCGATTGCCGAAAGTATCTCTGTACGTTCATGTCCACATATAGTACATTTATAAACTTTTTCTCCTGCTTCCGTCTCTGTAGGCTGTTTTGTTATGGTTCCCCCATCCTCTGTGTGGGCTGCCTGATCAGCCTTTGCTCCGCAGTCACATTCATGCCAATGATCTGTGTCATCCCACTTCCAGTCTGTTCCATAAGCATGTACATGGTCTACAAGCTTTGCCTCACCAGTCGTCTCATCCTTTACTACAATATATTTTCCTGTGTCGCTGCTGAAATAATCCGCCGGATTCGCCGCCTCGCCCATCTTGTCTAGCCAGCCTGATGTAAAAATGCCATCCTTATCAAAGGCTCCTTTTACTACGCCGATAGACGCTCCCTGTGTCAGGGGACCTGAAAGAATAATTTTCCCTCCGTCACTTAAATCTACATTACACGTTACCCCATTCCTACCTGTATTTCCAGTAATAACAGGATTTCCTGACACCTTAAATCCTCCTTCGTTCCAGGCATTAATACCAGCTCCAGTATTGTTTACAATACTGCCTCCCGACATCTCCATTGTACAATTTGGCGAAATGGAAACTCCGCCATAAGAACCTCCTGAAATTTCTCCCCCTAACATAAGTAAAAAGCCCTTCTGCCCATTTATTATAGAGTTACCATGACCGTCTGCATTAGTCATTATATTATTTGAAATACTGCCGCCTTTTATTTGAACATTACCTGCTTTCATTCCTGAACCAATCTGTATAGCTGCACCGCCAGCAGTTCCATTCCCAGTAATGTTTCCGCCTTCCATGATAAAGTTTCCTTCTCCTACATACACAGCATAGGAACTCCCTGCATAATTACCATGTATACTTCCGCCTTCCATTTGAAAATTGGCATTATCAAGGGCAACTGCCGCACTTGCAAAAGCAGTATTGTTTCGGATTTCAGCGCCATCTTTCATAATGAAACTGCTTCCGGAATCCAGTTTAACGCCCGCTCCATCACGCTCCAAATGATTATTCTCCAAAACTGCACCTGCTTCCAGAACCAGCCTTCCACCACTAATCACGTAAACCAATGAACCTTTATATGTAATATTAATTCCCGAATTAGTACGTGTTGTGGGATCGCTGCTGCTCCAGACAGCTCCTCCATCTATTATTATATTCTTCAGGGTAACCGTACATGGCCCATTAATTTTCAGCATCACATGCGAACTGCCGCCTGCATCTGCATCCCCCCGAATAATTCTATGTCCCTGTCCATCTACTGTAATATCATGATCCCCTGCAAGGTAATGATTGCCATCCCAATTAGTCCCGGTCAGAATAATATCCTGCTGCAGCCTGATTTCAGAGAATTGATCAGCACTCCGGCAGGCATCCACCGCTTCTGCAAAGGTTCCCTCATTCCACGTACTTCCACCATCTGTGCTATATGAAGCCTCCTGCGCCGCTACAGGTGCGGCATCAGCCAGAAACAGCACTGCTTCTTCATTAGCAGGTTCCCATTTTGCATACAAATCCATTGTCTGGGTAATTGCCGCATCCATGTCAAATTTTTCGCCATTTTCCTCTGCAACTGCCCATCCGTTCAAACGATATCCTTCTTTTACAAGTTCCGGAAACTGAAATAATTTTTCTCCTGCTTTTACTTCACAGGTTTCCTGCAAGATGCCGTCACTGTAAAAATTAATCTGGAAATATTCTTCATCAGCATCCTGAGATATTATTTCTTCTCCTTCTTCATCTCCATTTTCTTCATCATCTTTTTCTTCATTTGAAATTAATTCATTACCCGATACTCCACCGGTTCCAGCCTGTGCACCACTGCTATCCGGCAGCATTTCATCGCCGCCTGACGGTATTCCATTATTTTCTGACGGCTGCAATTCCTCCATATTTGTATGTACCTCTTCTTCTGCCATTGCCCTGATTGGCATTACCCCCCCCGCCAGTCCGACAACCAGAATCAAGCTTAATATCATTGATAATAATTTCTTCAGTCTCCTGCGTTTATATCTCATTTTCTCTCCCTCCAAAAATTCTTTCGTTATCAAAATATATCTTTCCATATTATAGCATTTTATTTTCCAAATAAAAACCTCTTTCTTTTTGTTTATTGTTTATAAAATAACACTTCAGCCCCTGTCGTACGCCAAAAGGCGGCTTAAACAAGCCGCCCAAACAAACTATTCTTTCATACATTATATATTTATATCCCTGCCCTTTTGGTTGCCATGTGGCGGAACAAAACAAGAATTCCGCCACTGCAACGGGAGTACAGGTATTGTCTAATTGGAATGCTCCAAATTAAACCTTAGTAAATTGGTTCTGTATGCTTTCTTAACCCTTCACTGCTCCGGCTACTACACCTTCAATGATGTATTTCTGGCAGGATAAGTAGAAGATAATAATCGGTATAATGGAAAGCACCAGCATTGCCATAAGTGCACCCATATCTTTATTTCCGTTTGAGCCAACCAGCATCTGTACTACAACAGGAATTGTCTTATACTTTGTGCTGATACCAATTACCAGATAAGGAAGCAGGAAGTCATTCCAAATCCACATTGCTTCCAGAATCGCTACGGTAATTGCTGTAGGCTTAAGAATGGGAAACACTACTTTAAAGTAGTTCTGCAGGGGAGTGCAGCCATCAATCATGGCCGCCTCTTCAATGTCAATAGGCACCGATTTGATAAACCCTGCAAACATGAATACTGCCTGACCGGCACCAAATCCTAGATAAAGCACACACATACCAACCGGATTTTTCAGATGGAATGTATCAGCCAGGGAGGACATGGTAAACATTACCATCTGGAAGGGCACGATCATGGAAAAAACAAACATATAGTAAAGCCCTTGAGTAAGCTTGCCTTTTACTCTTGTAATATAGTAGGCTGTCATGGATGTAAATAATATAATCAGCACTACTGATAAAATCGTAATAAAGAAGGACCAGCCGATTGCGGATAAAAGTCCTGTCTTAATCAGACCGTTTACATAGTTTGTAATGCCTGAAAATGTTTCTGACGTAGGCAGGGAAAAAGGATCTTTACTGATAAAGAATTTTCCCTTAAAGGAGTTATTTAAAATGAAAAACAACGGATATAATACAGCAATTGCAACTACAACAAGTATTGCGGCAATAATGCCATTCGTGGTTTTTGTCTGCTTATTTTGTATCATTATTGCTCCACCTCCCTACTTCTGGTTGCAGTAAGCTGAATGAGTGCAACGGCTGCAACAATAATAAAGAATACAACAGCTTTCGCCTGACCAACTCCTTCGTATCCTGTCTTTCCGTAGAAAGTATCGTAAATATTCAGCGCAAGCATCTGAGTTTTATTCATAGGCGCACCATTTGTCAGGGCCTTGTTCTGATCGAACAGTTTAAAGCTGTTTGACAGAGTAAGGAACATGCAAATTGTAATGGAAGACATTACCATTGGAAGTTTCACCTTAATCAGTGTCTGCCATGAAGTAGCCCCGTCAATCTTGGCTGCTTCTATTAATTCAGTAGGCACATTCTGAAGTCCTGCTATGTAAATAATCATCATGTACCCCATCATTTGCCAATTCATTAAGATAACCAATCCCCAAAAACCATATTTGGCATTGGAAACGATAGTTGTTTCAAACTGATACAAAATCGCATTGATCATCTGCTGCCATGTATAACCAAGAACGATACCGCCGATTAAGTTCGGCATAAAAAATACTGTTCTGAAAATATTGGTTCCTTTAATCTTTCTGGTTAAGGCCAGAGCCAGCGTAAACGCCAGCAGATTAATGGAAATAACTGCAATAATCGTAAATCCTACTGTAAAAAGCAAGGCACTGGTAAATCCCTGATTCTCCGCAAATGCCAGCTTATAATTTTCAAGTCCTACCCATTTTGCATTTTTTACTGTTGAGAAATTACAAAATGAGAGGTATAGCCCCTGTGCAAAGGGGATAATAAATGCAAACGCAAATGCAATAATAGTTGGAACTGTAAAAATAACAAAATATCTTTTTAATGTTTTCTCCATACCTGCAACTCCCTCTTAAAGCAACGAATGCCAGATTTCACCGGACATCCTTTAGTTACAAAGGGTGCTCCAATAAAAGCAATTATTCATTTATCGGAACACCCTTCTTTTAACAATCTTTAAAATTTAATTAAATTATTGTGCTGTTGCTGCCTTTTCTTCAGCCCATCTTGTAACTACAGTGTCAGCAACATCTTCCCATGTCATATTGCCATTGCAGTACTCAAGCAGTGCTGCACCAAAGTCATCCTTGAAATCCTGGCTGGGGAAGATTGTGAAGTTCCAGCTTACTGCTGTCTTTCCACCTTCCATGTATGCATACATTTCCTTAGCAAGAGGATCCTGAGGCTTCTCGTCATCACCAAATGTTGAGAAAGGAGCTGCATTTCCTAATGCATTAACCATGTAATCCTTACCTGCATCAGAGGAAATCATCCAGTTTACAAAGTCAAGAGTAGCTTTCTGATTTGCTTCAGATGTCTGGCTGTTTACACACCAGAAGTTTTCTGTACCTGTACATAATCCCTGGTTTGCTTCACCGGGGGCACCAACGTAAATAGGCATAAACTTAACATTTTCTTCTGCTACAACGTTTCCTTCAACACCTGAGATCTGTCCCCATCCCCAGTTACCATTCTGAACCATTGCACACTGTCCAAGTGCAAACTCAGCCATAGAATCGGTTACAGACTTGCTTCCCAATAAAGTAGGAGCGCATGTGGAGTTGTTAATATACAGATCAAAAATGTTCTTGAAGTTTTCACCATATGTGAACTCAAGTTCAGCAGTATCGCTTACACCCTTGTCCTTAAGTTCATAGTATACAGGGATGTTTGCAAGATGTGTCTGCCATCTCCAGTCTTCACCGGGAAGTAAAGAAGTGGAGGCAAATACACCGTCAATACCAAGGTCATCTTTCTTAGCCTGCATATCTTCAACAACTGCCTTTAATGTATCAAAGCTGTTGATTTCGTCTACGCTCTTTGCTACTGCACCATCCATTGCAAAATATGCCTGCATGATTGCATCATTGTAAATAATACCATAAGCTTCAACTGTGTAGGGAATACCATATACCCCCCCCGTCTGCTGTAATAGCCAGGCTCTTGTCGGATAAGTTGTTATAAAGATCTGTGTTTGATAAATCCATGCAGTAATCTTTCCATGAATTGTAACCAACAGGTCCGTTAATCTGGAATAATGTAGGTGCGTCAGAACCTGCAATTTCAGATTTAAGTACTTCTTCATAAGTTCCACTTGCTGCTGTAACAACCTTTACAGGTACGCCTGTCTCTTCTGTATAAGCTGCTGCAATCTCCTGCCACTGTGCATCAACTTCAGGTTTGAAGTTAAGATAGTATACAGAACCACCTTCTGCGCTGGCTTCTGTGGTTTCAGTTGTCTCTGTCTGAGTTTCAGTTTCTGTCTCAGCTTCTGTAGCTGTCTGGTTTTTAGTTTCTGCAGCAGGTGCTTCAGCTTCTTTGCTTCCACAGCCAAACAACATGCTGGAAACCATTGTTGCACAAAGTAAAGCGCTAATTACTTTCTTTTTCATAATACCTTTCCTCTCCTTTTTTTGGTTAATATGATTGTTTGAAAACATCCAACATCAATAACAATTCCAGTAACGTTTCCGGTACCGTTATCGGTATCGTTGTCGGTAACGTTTCCGATTACAATAATAATGTAACACCTACTGCTAAATAATGCAATAGGTGTTATTCACTTTCAGCATTTTCGCAAATTTTCGTCGCTTTCTTTTGTACAATTTGTACATAAAATCTGCTTATTCTGTTCTCTCATTTCCCCAAAAGAACAGTGCCACTGTTCCCGGGCCGGTATGACTTCCGATGGTGGTTCCCACATAGTAGATTTCCACCCTGCCATTTAACTTTGGAAAACGTGCTTCCACCAGATCTGCTACTGCTTTTGCATCCTCATAGCAATGGGAATGACTGATAAAGCATTTGCCTGAATAGTCCAGGCCATCCTGCGCATACTCTTCCATTTTATTTACAATTGCCTGTATCACTTTCTTCTTTGTTCTGATTTTAAACCTTGGTATCAGCCTTCCCAGATTATCCATATTAAGAAGCGGACACAGCTCCAGGACTGAGCCAACAAATCCGGCAGTTTTTGAAATACGCCCGCCTTTTACATAAAAGCTTAAGTCCGTGGAAAAAAACCAGTGATGCAGCTTTAATTTATTCTCCTGCGCCCATTTATATGCTTCCTCTATACCGATTCCTTCATCCCTTAAATCCGCCAGCTTATCCATTAAGAGACCATAGCCCGAGGATGCACCAAGAGAATCCACAATATAAATCTTTCTGTCAGGATACTTCTCCTCCAATTCTGCTTTTGCAATATTGGCCGAATTAATCACTCCGGAGATTCCCGAAGATAACGTTACATGGAGAATATCCTTTCCTTCTTCCAAAAAGGGAGTAAAATACGCTACAAACTCTTCCCCATTAATCTGTGAAGTCCTGGTCTCGGCACCATTTGCCATTGCCTCATAAAAATCGGGAAACGCAATGGATTTTCCAAGATTATCCTCATATTCCTTTCCATCCAGCTCAAAATGAAAGCACACATAATGAATCTCTCTCTTATCAAAATGCTCCTGGGTTAAATCTGCTGTGGAACAGCAGCTTAAAATATAATCACTCATTCTTTCTATCCTTTCCTGTGCCACGAGGGTTATTGATCTGTGCCACATCAATCAGGGTAAACTGGTCATTTGCATTTTCCAGACTAGTTACCAGCGCTTTTGCCGTATCCATTGCGGTAATGCAGTTAACACCGGTTTCAATGGCAGTCCTTCTGATCAGAAATCCGTCTCTTGATTTATCTCTTCCCTGAGTGGGAGTATCAATAACCAGATCAATTCTGTGCCCTAAAATCAAGTCCATAACGGTAGGCGACTCCTGAGAAATCTTGTTGACTTTACGCGCCCTGACGCCTGCTTCATTTAACGCCGCCGCTGTACTTCTGGTGGCATAAATAGTATAGCCAAGTTTTTCAAATCTGCGTCCGATCTCCACTGCTTCCCCTTTATCCGCATCCTTTACGGTAATAATCATCTGTTTATGCTTCGGCAGATCAACGCCTGCCCCCAGAAATGCCTTGTAAAGCGCCTCATTAAAGGTCTTTGCAATTCCCAGACATTCCCCTGTAGACTTCATTTCAGGCCCTAAACTGATTTCAGCTCCTCTGATTTTTTCAAAGGAAAATACCGGCATCTTAATGGCAAAATAGTCCGCCTCAGGAGCAAGTCCCGGCGCATAACCAAGCTCTTTGATGGTTTTTCCGATAATTACTTCCGTGGCCAGATCCACAATGGGAATTCCTGTCACCTTGCTGATATAGGGCACTGTACGGGAGGAACGGGGGTTTACCTCTATCACATATACCTCTTCGCCAATGGCGATAAACTGAATATTAATCAGTCCCTTGACATGCAGCGCTCTTGCAAGCCTTTTTGTATATTCTGTAATTTTTTCCTTTACCGTGTCTGAAATGGTAGGCGCCGGATAAACGGAAATGCTGTCTCCGGAATGAACGCCGGTTCGTTCAATATGCTCCATAATCCCCGGTATTAAAATATCGCTGCCGTCACAGACTGCGTCAACCTCAATTTCTTTTCCCTGCAGATATTTGTCCACAAGGATGGGATGGTCCTGGGCAATCCGGTTGATAATATTCATGAATTCTTCTATTTCTTCATCCGAAATAGCTATCTGCATTCCCTGTCCGCCAAGCACATAAGAAGGCCGGACCAGAACCGGGTATCCTAAACGGTTTGCCACCTCCTTAGCCTCATTTGCAGTATAAACAGTGCCTCCTGCGGCCCTTGGGATTTGGGTTTCTTCCAGTATTTTATCAAACAGCTCACGGTCTTCCGCCGCATCCACATCCTCCGCCTTTGTACCAAGGATTGGCACACCCATCTTCATCAGGCTTTCCGTCAGCTTAATGGCTGTCTGCCCTCCAAACTGCACCACAGCTCCGTCCGGCTTTTCCAGATTTACAATACTTTCCACATCCTCCGAAGTCAGCGGCTCAAAATACAATTTATCTGCAATGTCAAAGTCCGTGCTTACCGTTTCCGGATTATTGTTGATAATAATGGTTTCATAGCCCGCTTTTGAAAAAGCCCATGTAGCATGGACAGAACAGTAATCAAATTCAATTCCCTGCCCGATTCTGATAGGGCCGGAGCCAAGTACCAGCACCTTTTTGGGGGGATTGGTTTCCACCGCTTCGTTTTCGCTGCCATATACGGAATAATAATAAGGCGTGCTGGCCTCAAACTCTGCGGCACAGGTATCCACCATCTTGTAAGCGGCTACAATTCCGTTCTCATAGCGCAGCTTTTTAACTTCTTCTTCCGGGATACCGGTCAGCCTGCTTATCACATTATCCGGAAATGCAATCCGTTTTGCTTCCTTTAAAAGGGGTATGGTAAGGGGGCCTTTTTTAAGGGCCTGTTCCATCTCCACCAAAATGGCAATTTTATCAATAAACCAGTGATCAATCCTGGTGATTTCATGTATGGAATCGTAATCAATCCCCTTACGTATCGCTTCCGCAATCACATA
This sequence comes from Lachnospiraceae bacterium, assembly GCA_009774465.1. GTDB lineage: Bacteria > Bacillota > Clostridia > Lachnospirales > Lachnospiraceae > Suilimivivens. The sequence goes on along the minus strand of VSNT01000075.1, from coordinate 6,761 downwards.
AATACGCTGATCATCCACCACCTTTAGTCTTTCCATTAACTCCTCTGCGGAAAGTTCAGAAAAATCATAACCAAGCAGGCAGTCCACATGCTGCTCCAAAGACCGGATAGCCTTCATCAGGGCGCCCTCAAAGTTATCGCAGATGCTCATCACCTCTCCGGTGGCCTTCATCTGGGTGGTAAGGGTTCTTTTGGCAGTAATAAACTTATCGAAGGGAAGCCTTGGGAGCTTCACAACACAGTAATCCAGAGTGGGCTCAAAGCTGGCATAGGTCTTGCCTGTAATGGCGTTTTTAATTTCATCCAGGGTATAGCCCAGCGCAATCTTTGCCGCCACCTTTGCAATTGGGTAGCCGGTAGCCTTACTTGCCAGTGCGGAAGATCTGCTTACTCTGGGATTCACCTCAATTACACAGTATTCAAAGCTGGCAGGATTAAGAGCAAACTGCACATTACATCCGCCGGTGATTTGCAGCTCATTGATAATATTAAGAGCTGCTGATCTTAACATCTGATATTCTTTGTCTCCAAGCGTCTGGGAAGGAGCAACCACAATGCTATCCCCGGTATGCACACCCACCGGATCAATATTTTCCATATTACAAACGGTGATGCAGTTGCCTGCACTGTCCCGCATTACTTCGTACTCAATTTCCTTCCAGCCTGCAATGCAGCGTTCCACCAAAACCTGCCCCACTCTGGAAAGTCTAAGACCGTTTTCCAGAATACTTTCAAGCTCTTCCTGATTGTGGGCAATTCCGCCGCCGGAGCCTCCTAAGGTATATGCAGGGCGAAGCACCACTGGATAACCTATGGTATTGGTAAACGCCACCCCATCCTTTACCGTTTCCACCACTGTGGAAGCAGCGCATGGCTCTCCGATTTTTTCCATAGTATCTTTAAATTCCTGCCTGTCCTCCGCCTTTTTAATAGTAGCTGCAGTGGTTCCCAAAAGAGTTACATGATGAGAAGCCAGGAAACCGGATTCCTCAAGCTCCATGCCAAGGTTTAAGCCTGCCTGTCCGCCCAGGGTAGGCAGAATGCTGTCAGGCTTTTCCTTTTCAATGATCTGCTCTAAAACCTTTGCTGTTAAAGGCTCAATATATACTTTATCCGCAATATTTTTATCTGTCATAATGGTGGCAGGATTGGAATTTACTAAAATTACCTCCACGCCCTCTTCCTTTAAAGAGCGGCATGCCTGTGTCCCTGCATAGTCAAATTCCGCTGCCTGTCCAATTACGATAGGACCGGAACCAATCACCATGACTCTTTTTACATTTGGATTCCTAGGCATTTTTCCTCACCTCCATCATCCTGATAAATCTGTCAAACAAATAACCGGAATCCTGGGGGCCGGGACATGCCTCCGGATGATACTGTACCGTAAATATATTTTTCCCGGTATAGGAAAGTCCCTCGTTAGTACCGTCATTTACATTAATAAATGCCGGAACTGCAATCTTCGGATCCAGCTTGTCCATATCCACCACATAGCCATGATTCTGGGAAGAAATATAAACCCTTCCGGTTTCAAGATCCTTCACCGGATGATTGCCTCCCCGGTGTCCGTACTTCATTTTGTAAGTATCCGCACCGGTTGCCAGCGCCATAAGCTGGTGCCCTAAGCAGATGGCAAAAATGGGAATATCCGTGTCATACAGCTTCTTAATTTCCTCAATAATGCTGACGCATTCTTTGGGATCGCCGGGGCCATTGCTTAACATAATTCCGTCGGGCCCATCAGCAATTATCTCCTCCGCTTTGGTAAACGCAGGATATACTGTCACGTCGCATCCCCGCCGCACTAAGGACAATGCAATATTGTTTTTAGCACCAAGGTCAAGCAGCGCAACCTTTTTTCCAGATCCGCCCTTTATTTCATATTTGGAAGAACAGGTTGCTTTTTCCACCACATTTCCAGTGGTATATTTTTTTAATTCAGGAAGGATTTCATTAAGATCAAATTTTTCATTTGTAGTGATCATACCATTCATGGTACCTTTTTCACGAAGAATTTTCGTCAGTGCGCGGGTGTCAATTCCTGCAATGCCAGGAATCCCCTGCTCTTTGAGAAATGTCTGAATTGTGATATCTTTTCGGAAATTGCTGGCTGTGCGGGAAAGCTCTCTTACGATAAATCCGTCCGGCCATGCCCGCTTCGATTCCGCATCCAACCTGCATATGCCATAGTTGCCAATAAGCGGATACGTCATACATACTGCCTGTCCTGCATAGGACGGATCGGTAAGTACCTCCAGATAGCCGCTCATGGAAGTATTAAATACAATTTCACTGATAATTTCTTTATTGGCCCCGATATGCGCCCCGGTAAATACGGTGCCATCTTCCAGAATTAAAAATGCTTTCATGTAGTCCCTGCTCCCTTTCTTATGTATTTTTTCCAAATCGTTTCATTATAGCACAAGAAGGTTCTCTCTACAACCAAAAAATAGTACCACTTTTACTTCTTCCAGTTGTGATTTTTCCAGAACATATACAGGCCATACACAAAGCGGCAGGGCTCTAAAAGAAGTCTTCCTGCAATCAGCAGTCTTTTTGACGGATTAACTTTCCACTCCGCCCTTGCCCAATAAGGATACATTCCCCTCATATATCCTCTGTTCCAGGGCTTATCTTTTCCCATATAATGAATGATACAGGCATATTTTTTCATATTTTTGGGGAAGGGCGTGCACAGATATTCTTTGAAATATAAAATATTGGAATTAAAGTTATAGGCATCCTCCACCATCTTAATATTGTCCTTCCAGAAAAGATTAATCACATCCTGATCCGGAAACAAAAGCTCATTTCTCCGCTCTTTGATCAGCTCAAATATCTCTTCTTTGCCATGCTCTCTCATTTTTTCCAAATCCATAAGGAGCATACCGGAATTTACATAAATTGTGCCTTTTTTCAGGCAAAGCCTTTTTTCATGGTCCATGCCTATAGGCCGGTCCCGTCCTGCTGCCAGTGCCGCGCCTTCCAAATCCATATGATATAAGCTGCTGAGGGAAGCATTTACAATCATGTCCGGATCCAAATATAATACCCTGTCTTCCTCCGGCAGAAGCCAGGGACAGAGCAGGCGGTAATACATTTCTTTTGAAAAATATCTGACCACAGGCGCCTCTTCAAATAAACCGCCCTCTATCCGCACTTCCGAAAACTTTTCCCCATAAAATTCACAAAAGGCTTTTAATTCCCTTACCTGCTCTTTTCTGATATCCGAATGTAGTAATATCACCGTCACCGGCTCTTCCTGGGTGGAAAAGAGACTGTAAAGCATTACCTTAAGAGGATAAATATATGTTTCATTTAATGTTACTACAATTTTCATCTAGTCGAACCTTTCTTCTCCTTTTTCCTTTCCCTGCTCTTTTTGTAAATCAGGCAGATGCCCGTTATCAGCAGAATCAGGAAAATAACAAGCACAATCCTGTCTATGCGCACTACTGTCCTCACCGCTCCAAGAGCTGATGCCCCTTCCACATACAGCGCTTTTCCGGCTTCAATTTCCTCCATGCACTCTATTCCGGCTTTGCCGGCATTTACATAAATTCTCCATGTGCCGGAAACAGGCGTGTATTCCACTGTCTCCAGAGTGGGATTTAACAAAATGCAAATCTGATTGTCCACAAAAAAATTTACCGGCTCTCTTGCATAATATCCGGTCACATTTTCCGGCAGATCATCAATAAAAATCAGATTATCATTTAATTCTGTCTGTGTAACATAACGAAGACCTCTATGAGCTTTCCTGAAAAGGATAAGTCCTTTGTAATATTCCAGTACATCCACATTTTCGGTACGGTTTTCCCATGATATATTATTTACATAGTCCCCCTGATTATAGGAATTGCTGTATTTTCTGTCAGGATCATTTTCCGCAGTCTTGGTACGCAAAAATTCCTCCCCACTCTGGAAAAAAGGCGTTCCCTGACAAAGAAGCACACAGGCGGCGCCAAAGCGGTCTCTGCGCCTTAACATTTCCTCATCCTCATCAGGACAGTTTAAAGTAATCAAATCCCACATCGTATAACCATCATGGCAGGAAGCATAATTAATACACTGCAGCGGATTTTCCGTCCATTTTCCCATCCGTTTCAGGGTATTGGGATTATCTCCCGCTCCTGCAAATCCAAACTTCATTCCAAGGACTACTTCTTCCTCCTCAACCATACCGCAGATATATTTCTGCACTGCTCTTCTGAACACATTGTTAAAGGTTCCAATTTGGGGTGTAAGGCAGGCATTTTGCGACTCTGTTCTTTCCCCTTCGTAAATCGTTTCCCCGGCATCCCAGCCTTCTCCGTACAAAACAGCATTGGGATTTATTTCATATACCCTTTTTTCAATTGCCTGCATGGTTTCCAGATCGATAAGCCCCATCAGGTCAAACCGGAACCCGTCCACATGATAGGCTTCCATCCACCAGGTTACGGAATCAATCAGATATTTTCTCACCATCGCCCTCTCTGAGGCAATCTCATTGCCGCAGGCGGAACCGTTGGAATAGCTTCCATCTGTCCCAATACGATGATAATACCCCGGTACAATATGATTTAAATTAGAATCAGCCCCCTGCCAGGTATGATTATATACCACGTCCATAATCACTCCTATTTTCTGCTCATGGAGGCTTTGAATCATTTGCCGGCATTCCCTGACGCGTACTTCCCCATGATAAGGATCTGTGGAATAGGAGCCTTCCGGAATAAAATAACTTACAGGCATATAGCCCCAATTATACTGCTCCCAGGGATTTTCTTCGTCCACATCACCAAAATCCTGTATGGGAAGAAGATGCACATGAGTGATTCCAAGCTCCGCCAGATAAGAAAGTCCTGTGCTGTCTCCTTTGGGATTTGTGGTCCCTTCCTCGGTCAGCCCCAGGAATTTTCCTCTGTTTGTCACACCCGACGCTTCATTTGAAGTATAATCTCTGACACTCATCTCATATAAAATCACATCTTCTCTTTTTACATCCTTAAGAAAAGTATCTGCTTCAAAGCCTTCCGGCATTCCTTCCTCATCAGACAGAAGCATCCCTCTTTGTCCATTGACGCCGCAGCTTTTGGCATAGGGATCAACTACCTCCCACTCTTCCTCCTGCACATGAACCAGATAGGTGTAGTACAAATTTCTGTAATCTCCCTCTAAGGTAAGCCGCCAGACGCCCTTTTCTCCCTTTGAAAGGGGAGCGGATTTTACAGGCTCCCCGCCATTTCCCTCCTCATATAAAAGAAGGGTTACCTGATCCGCCACAGGCGACCAGATACAAAACCTGCTCTCCGTCCCGCTGCAGGCTGCGCCCAGGTCGTTCCCTTCATAGATAAAATTCTCCATAAACATTTCCGTGTCATAAATTCCGCCAAAACGAATACATTTCCGGCTTTCTCCCACCATAAAATACAGGGCATCGGGAAAAGGTACCTTTTCCTTCAAAATCAGCTTTCCTTCAGCCAGATTCCCATTCCTTGCCATTTCACGAATTTTCCAGCCATATTCTTTTCCTTCCCTGTCCACTACCTGAAACGTCTCGTCCAACTGCCCGAATACCCGAAAAGTAACCTCCGTTTCTGATTCCAGACTGGCATCCAGAATCTGCGCAGGTCCCTGTTCTTCTCCATAGTAGACTGCTTCTTCTCCCTGCCGGAGCCAGATGACAAGCCTGCCATCTTTGATCTGACTTACATCAAGAAACCGGTCGGTTTCAACATCCTTTTCCTCCCAGTCGCCTCTGCGGACCAGAATGCCTATTTGTGTATTAATATCCACCTGCTCCAAAACAATTTCCGTTACTACGCCATTTTGATCCGGTTTAAAAAAGTAGCCCTGTCCTTCATTTTCATCCGCCCAGAGCCAAAGATTCCACCCATCATAATCCTCATCATAACGCATATAATGAACCTCCACCGTCACCGGCTTTGGTTCCTCATCCGAATTTACTTCCGCTCCTGTTTCCTGCGCCGCTGCCTGACTGCCGCTTTTCAGCCAGCATACCAAAATCAAACATAAAAAAAGTAAAATCCTCTTTTTCATCTTAGCTTATCTCCCCTTTAAGCCTTAAAAGTTCCTGCGCCTGTCTGCTGGTAATGTCTGCCCCAGGCATCTCCTCTTTCCATGCCTTTTCTATCCCCTCTGCAATTGCCTCCGGCGTCAGACGTGTGAGCACACCGGTTCCATAAAAGGAAAGCTGCTCCCTGTTTCCCGCGCAGTCAGAAGCCACCACCTTTTTCCCAAGCACCACTGCTTCCGTAATTGCAGTGCAAAATCCCTCAAATCGGGTTTCCTGCACGTAAATGTCACAGGCTGCCATATAAGGATAAGGATTTTCTCTCTGTCCCAGCAGAAAAAAACAGTCGCAGACATCCTGCATCTTAATTTCCTTTTTCAGGCGCCTGCGTTGGGAACCATCTCCCAGCACATACCATTTGACTTTCATCCCCTTTTTCTTCATCAAAGACGTAGCTCGTATTGCCACATCAATTGCTTTCACAGGTTCAAGTCTTGCGGCAGTCAAAAGCTTAAGCGTATCTGTATCCTCCCCTGCTTCTTCCTCCGGCTCCATCTCTACAGCTTTTTCCTGCCCGGCTTTTTCCTTTATCCATGCTTCATCTGTAAAATTATAAAAAACTTCTATTTTATCCTTACAGGAAGGAAATATCTTTTTCAGCCCCTGTGTAATATATCCGGACACACAGTAAATCCTGTCTGCTTTTTCATAATAATTCCGATCAGATACAGGACAATAAC
>VSNT01000074.1 GCA_009774465.1 Lachnospiraceae bacterium | reverse complement strand
AAAAAACGATTAAGAATTTTAGGGTTTTTTAAACCAGAATCTGGGACAAAGTTATGAAACAATCAATTTGCATCCTAATTTGTCCTATATATTAATTTACAGTAATATCAGCATTAATAATGAGAAAACAGAGAGAGCCATACGAAATATCTATCTGCGGCTGACAGAAAACAGTTCTGAAATGTTTTCAATTATAGTAGGAACCAAATTTTATGGATTAAAGCATTTCAGGGATAAGCTTAAGGAGCTGGAGGAGGCAATTAAAAATACGTTCAGTTATTTTTCAGGGGTTATTTATATTTCCAAAACAAATTTTAAGGATGTTGGTTCTGTGGAGGAACAGCTTCAGATTAAGGAAAGCGTTATGAGAAGTCTTGCGGATAAAAATATGGCGGCAGTAAAAGAACAGTTGATGGTATATTTAAAGCGGCTTGAAGCAGAGAAGGCTTCCAGTGCTTTTTATGTGAAATATCTTATGCTGGATATTGTAAAAGCCATTTTTCAGTCCTGCGGTACTTACAATGAAAGGATCATCTATCAGAGCGCAAACGACATTATGCAGAGCAGCGATTTAAAAAGCATGGGAGAGGTGATTGAAAAAATTTTAGATGAGATGCTGGAAAAAAACAGTGATGATTTGCCGGACGTAAGCCAGTCGGTGTCAGAGATAAAAAGAATTATTCAAAATGAATATATGAATGACTGCGGACTGGAGGAGATTGCGGAAAAGGTCAGCTTAACGCCCGCATATGTCAGCTTTATTTTTAAGAAAGAAACAGGAAACAATCTGATTAAGTATCTGACAGACTTAAGGATGCAGAAAGCAAAGGAACTTTTGGAGAAAAGCAATAAGAAAATCGTAGATATCTGCAAGATGTGCGGGTATCAAAATCAGTCCTATTTTAATAAGCTGTTTAAAAATTATTATGGCATTACACCAAAACAGTACAGGGAGCAATAAGATGAGGAAAATCTGGAGTTGGTTTGTTACAAAAGCATCCATCCGAAAAAAGTTGATTATAAGCTACATGATTCTAGTTTTGATTCCTATTATAATCCTGGGATGTTATTCTTTTACAATTGCAAATAATAACCTGCTTCGGCAGACCAAAGAAACCATGCACAATAACTTGGAGCGTATTGTTTCAGAGATGAATTCCAAGTTTGAGAGGGAAAATGATTTTACAAAGTACCTTGCCTATAATCTTGAATTCAGAAATACGCTGGAGGATTATGCATTTGATAACAGTGCAATTGCGCAGGTTCTAAATAAGACGGTGGAACCTGTGCTTTGGTATTTTATTACCAGTGATGATAATATCAAGAAAATCAATATCGTGACGCCATATGTAAAAGATGATATTGGATCTTTACTTAAGGCTTCCGAACCATACGAAAATGAGAAGTGGTATTTGGAGCATCAGGAAAACTTTAATACCCAGTGGACAGTTGAAAATGAAAAGCTGTTTGCCACAAGAACCATTTTGGACGTAGCAAGATCTGAGCATATGATTGGAATATTAAGAACAGAATTTTATTTAAATCACTTATTAGAGCCTTTTGATACCATGAATTATCTGGACAACGGAATTCTTGTAAAAGATTCTTCCGGGCAGATTGTATATTCCAAGGAGCTGCCGGATGAAAAGCTGCAGGAAAGAGTTATTAGTGCAATTGCCAGTGGGAAGTATGAAGATCAGGAACAGGGAAATTATATTTTAATGTGCTCCAGAATTGACTATGTAGACTGGGATGTGTTTTATTTTATTGATAAAAATATGATATTGGAGGGCACTTATTCTATTATATTTTCTACTTTGCTTATGGTGGCATTGTGCAGTGTATTGATTATTTTCGTAGTGAGTATCCTTTCCAGGGCAATCAGCCGGCGAATCCTTAAGTTAAAAGATCAGGCGGAGGAGATTGCAGCGGGAAATCTGGATACCCCTGTTTTTACGAATGATACGGATGAAATTGGAATTGTGACAAACAGCATCGGAAAAATGACAGTTGATTTAAATAACATGATTAATCAGGTATATAAGATTGAACTGGAGAAAAAGAGATCGGAACTGATTGCGCTCCAGGCACAGATTAATCCGCATTTTCTTTATAACTGCCTTTCTTCCATTAAGTGGAAAGCAATTAAAAAGGGAGATGATGAAATCAGTGAGATTGCCGGACTTGTGGCGAAGTTTTACAGAACTTCCTTAAATAACGGACAGCAGATTACAACAGTGGAAAGCGAACTGGAAAATGTGCGCGCTTATGTGGAAATACAAAAAAGAATGCATGATGAGGGATTTGAAGTCGAATATTTTTTGGACTCTTCCGGATTTGAATGTAATATGCCTAATTTTCTTCTTCAGCCTGTAGTGGAAAATGCGGTCAAGCATGGAATTGATTATATCGAAGAAGGAAAGAAAGGCAAAATTATTATAGAGTTTGTTCATAAGGAGCATTTTTTACTGTTTCACATTTATAACAACGGAGCGCTGATTCAAACGGAAGAAATTGAAAAATTACTGAAAAGGCAGGAAACGGGCTACGGAATACACAATATTATAGAAAGAATCAGACTTTATTATGATGAAAACTGCGGCATATCTGCAAGTGTCACCGATCAGAAATATACCTGTTTTACCATAAAAATTTATGACGAGATAAATGAATCAAAAACACGAAAAAGTTAAAACTATCCAGAAAATGTTTCATTTTTTACAAATGAAAAACAGGGTATGATTAATCTATCAAATTTAAGGAGGACATATCTTATGAAGAAAAAGTTATTAAGCGTACTTCTTTCCACCTGTTTGGCAGTCGGCCTTTTAAGTGGATGCGGAAAGGACGCAGGGACACCTGCAGATGCAGCTGTGGCAGCAGATGACAGTGCGGCAGAGGAAAGCGGCACACTGGAAGAGAGTTTGCAGGAAGGCGAAGCTTCCGGTGAAAAGATAAGACTGCGCATGTCCTATTGGAATAGTGAAGATACTGTTCAGGCATTACTGGATTTTCTGGCACAGGCGGTTCCAAATGTAGAGATAGAGTATCAGTTTATTGAAAATTCAAATTATGATACCATCATTGACACGCAGCTGGTGGCTGGTGAAGGCCCGGATATTATCTGTGAATCTGCCGGAGGAGTGTTAAAACATGCCAGACTTGGATATTTGGCACAGGTAAATGATCTGGCAGCGGATTATTCAGCAGCAGGGACAAGCCTGTTTACCTATGAAGGCAATGTATACGCACTTCCGGGAATCAGCTGGTTTGAGGGCATTTACTACAATAAGGCAATTTTTGAAGAAAACAATATTGCTCTTCCCAAAACCTTTGACGAATATATTGCTGTCTGCAAGCAATTTCAGGAATTGGGGATTACACCTTTGGCAGCAGGCCTTAAATCATGGGAGCCAATGCTGAAAAATTCTATGGCCTTTGTGACCGCAGAGTACTTATCAACAGAGGAAGGAAAAAGCTTTGGAGAGGATTACAGAAACGGGGAAGCTGCTATGGCGGGGACCTGGAATGTATATCTTGAAAAATGGTCTGAAATGATTACAGAGGGAATCTATACAACAGATATGATAGGAATTGACCATGATCAGGCATTAGAGCAGTTTGCTACCGGAAATGCTGCAATGTTCTGCTCCGGTCCCTGGGACTATGATGCAATTATGGCTAAAAACCCTGACCTTGCCCTTGATATGATGCCATTTTATGGAACACAGGAAAGCGAAGGCTGGCTGATTGGCGGACCGGGATGCGGTTTTGCAGTAAATGAAAATTCTGCCAATAAAGAAGCGGCAATGGAAGTATTGACAGCTATCTCAACCTATGAAGGGCAGAAAGCTTTCTGGGAAAATAATCAGGGCGGCTCATCTTTCTTAAGCGGAGTTTCCTTTGAACTGCCGGAGGCATATACAGGTGTGTCAGAAGCACTGGCAGCAGGAAATGTTTATTGTCCCTGGAATGAATGGGGAACAGCAGCAGGGGCTCATGAAAATTATGGTACGGAAATGCAGAATTACCTGTTAGGAATCAGTGATCTTAACACCACGCTGCAGAATGTTGATACTGCAGTAAGTGAGCTGTTGGCAAAGTGAAATACCCTGCAGCAAGCTGCGGAGTATTTCACCCTCGCGGCAGTCGCCAAGGTCATGCAAGCATGACTTTGGCTCGTTGCTCGCGGAAATAGAAGCGCCTGGAGCCATTGCAGAATAATGTGAACCACAATATTTTGTAATGGCTCATTTTATGCTTTTTTGGAGGAAGGAAATGAAAAATAAAATAAAAAAAAGAAGACAGTGCGGGACGCTTGGAGGTTATTTTGCAGTCTTTATTCTGCCTGCACTTATTATTTACTTAACCTTTAGTATCCTGCCCTTTCTTTATACATTTATTTACAGCTTTACGGACTACTCAGACATCAAGGTCACCAATCTGGATTTTGTGGGGTTTAAGAATTATTTGACTGTCTTAAAAAATCCGTTAATGAAGACAGCAATTAAAAATTCATTGATTTATGCAGTAATGCTTACAGGATTTCAGGTGATTTTAGGACTGCCGCTGGCCGCTTTATTAAATAAAAAATTAAAAACCAGGAATCTGCTTCGGGCTGTTTTCTTCTTTCCGGCAGTATTCAGTTCTTTGATTATTGGGTATTTATGGAATTTCATCATGTCCTCTTCCGATTATGGACTGATTAATAATTTTCTTCATAAGCTGGGATTTGCCACATTCAACTTCTTTACTGCGGACAGGGCGCTTTACTCTGTAATTCTTACCCAAATCTGGCAGTGGACAGGATGGGCAATGGTAATTTTCCTTGCAAATTTACAGGGGATTTCCAGTGAATTGTATGAAGCGGCGTCCATTGACGGGGCGGATGGCAGGCAGCAGTTTTTCCGCATTACACTGCCTTTAATGTGTCCTTCGGTAAAAATTATTGTAGTTACGGGGCTGATTGGAGGAATGAAGGCTTTTGATGCAATTTATTCCATGACGTCAGGCGGGCCGGGCAATGCAACGGAAACTGTCATGACGGTAATGATGAAAAAAGGGATTTCAGATGGATTTTACGCAGTGGGCTCAGCCTTTGGCGTGTGTTTCTTTGTGATTGTTATGATTATAAGCGGGTTTACCAATAAAATAATGGCAAAATGGAGTGAGGCGATATCATGAATAAGAAAAAAATCAGGGGAGTAGGCAAAAAAGAAAGCAGAAGACTTCTTACTACGGAAATAATAATCGGTATTGTAGCAGTAGTCTGGTTTATTCCTGTTTATTATTTAATCGTAACTACTTTTAAAACCCCAAAGGAAGCAACCGAAGCTCCCCTTGCACTTCCCGGGGTATGGGTAATTCAAAATTACATAGAGGCCTTTGCAAAAATGGAATATCCCCGGTCTTTGTTTAATACGGTAAAAATTACGGTTCTGGCGGTTTTGATTATTGTGCTGGTAACTTCTTTAGCCGGTTATGCACTGGCAAGAACAAAGACAAAATGGGGGAATCGTTTTTTCCTTTTGTTTTTAGCAGGTCTTATGGTTCCCTTTCAGATGAATATTGTAAGTCTTTTTAAGATTGTTAAAAATATCGGACTGATGAACACAATATGGTCGGTGATTTTAGTGGATGTGGCCATCAATGTGCCCCAGGGAACTTTTTTATTTAAAGAATTTATAGAGTCTTCCGTTCCAAGGGAGCTGGAAGAGGCGGCGGAGATTGACGGATGTTCTGTCCTTCGAAAATTTTTTGTAATTATACTGCCGCTTTTAAAGCCTGTAATTGCTACTGTGGTAATTCTTGTCACTTTAAATGTATGGAACGAGTTTATGACGCCATTGTTATTTATTCAAAGCAGGGAAAATGATGTGATTCTTCAGGAGGTATCCAGAAATATCGGACAGTTTTCCACTGACTGGACGGGGCTGTTTCCCATGATGATGCTTGGGGTTGCACCTTTAATGATCTTTTATATTTTCATGCAGAAATATATTATTTCCGGTGTGGCTGCAGGTGCGGTAAAGGGGTGAGTTTATGGAGAATATTATGATAATTGTGCCCCATGAGGATGACGAAATCCTGATGGCAGGGGGCATTATTGAAGAGGCTGTAAAAAATGAAAAAAGAGTTACCGTGGTCATGGCAACCAACGGAGATTATGAAGGAACAGATAAGATAACAGGAGCTGTGCGGCTTCCGGAAACCATCGCGGGGCTTAAGGTGCTTGGCCTTAAATCTGAAAATGTTATTTTCATGGGATATGCGGATACCGGAATGGCAAAGGGAGACAGCTTTCTTGACGGGCTTTATTTTGAAAAGGAAGAAGAAAAAGTCCATTCGGGGCGGTGCTCTGATGAAACCTATGGGTGGGAAGAAAAAAAAGATTTTCACAGGGAATTTTACGGCAAGGCAGGAAGCTATACAAGAAAAAATTTTAAAGAAGATTTAAGGCAGATTCTGCTGCTTAAGAAGCCGGATACCATTTTTACAACTTCGGAAGAAGATATGCATGGAGATCACAGCGGTCTGTTTCTTTTTGTAAGAGAAATATTAAAAGAAGAACGTGAAAATGGATATGCTCCTGTTTTGTACAGCGGCGTGGCACATTCTAAAGCGGGGGATCTGGTGTGGCCCAAAAGAAGCAGTCAGATTCTTCCCTTTTCCTGCCCGCCGGGGTTTGATGAGGGAACCTTAAAATGGAAAGACCGTATCAGCTTTCCGGTGCCGGAAAGTATGCGCCGGGAGGACTTAAATCAAAATCATAAGGCCAGAGCGCTTTTGGAGCATAAACATGCATTAAAAGAGGATGCGGTGGAATTTCTGTATGCATTTATAAAAGCGGACGAGGTGTTCTGGAGAATATAGAAAGGTGGATATGGAATGGAGTTGAAGCAGGCAATTTATCCGGTGGAGCCCTGGACAATAACAGAACGGGAATTTAAAAAAGAAACCAACTACAGGAATGAAACGACTTTTGCTCTTTCAAACGGATATTTAGGAAGCCGGGGAACCTTTGAGGAAGGCTATTTGTTTACGGAAGAGGAAGGGCTTGAGGGAAATTTCATTAATGGATTTTATGAAAGTGAACAGATCAGATATGGGGAATGGAATTATGGTTTTCCTCTTACCAGTCAGTCTTTACTTAATCTGCCCAATATGAAAACAACACATGTTTTTTTGGGAGAAGAAAAGCTGGATTTGTTTCAGGGAGAAATTATTGACTATCACAGGACACTGCATATGAAGGAAGGATATGTGTGCAGGGAGGTGGTATGGAAATCTCCAAAGGGAAAGAAAGTAAAATTTTACACAGAACGGTTTTGCTCTATGACGTGTAAAAATTTAATGCTGATGAAGCTTTTGATCACGCCGCTTAATTTTTCAGGTGAAATTACCGTCAAATCTTTTCTGGAAGGTAATGTTGAAAATCATACCCGAACCACTAATCCGCTGGTTGACTATGGCCCTTTTGGCCCTCACTTATGCTGTGATGAACTGACAGCAGATAAGGAAACTGTGGATTTTTACTATGAAGGAACCACCCAAAACAGCAGGCTAGGCATGGCCTGTATGGGCAGGCATGAGGTGAAGTGCGGGAAAATAAAAGAGGTGTTGGTAAAAGCAGATAAAGCGAAAGCTGCGGCGGAAATAGACATGGTGTTTGCGGGGGAGGAAAACGGCTGCATAGAACTGAATAAATATCTTGCCTATACTTCCAGCCTTGATATGCCCCGGGATGAAATGAAAGGATTTCTGAAAGAAACTTTGGCCCGGGCAGAAAGGCAGGGAGTTAAGAAACTAAAAGAAAATCAGGCGGAATATATGAAAAACTTCTGGGAAAATGCGGATATTCAAATTGAGGGGGACGACAGTCTGCAGCAGGGAATACGGTTTAATCTTTTTCATATTATGCAGGCGGCAGCCAGAGATGGAAGGACAGGAATGGGGGCCAAGGGACTTTCCGGTGAAGGCTATGAAGGCCACTATTTCTGGGATACGGAAATGTATGTGCTGCCGGTATTTATTTATACGGATAAAGAGCGTGCAAAGGCCCTTCTGGATTACAGATATAATACCTTAAATGAAGCCAGAGAACGGGCCAGAGTGCTTGGACATGAAAAAGGGGCGCTGTATCCCTGGAGAACTATTAACGGAAATGAGGCATCCACCTATTTCCCGCTGGGGACTGCGCAGTACCATATCAACGGCGATATTGCCTATGCATTCAGGCTGTACATAGATGTGAATGATGATTTTGCATATCTGGTGGAAAAAGGAGCAGAGGTATTCATTGAAACGGCAAGGGTTTATGCGGATGTAGGAGATTTTGCGGAGTGCAGAGGCGGAAAATATTGTATCTGCGCGGTTACAGGGCCGGATGAGTATAACGCAATTGTAGATAATAATTTTTATACCAATCTGATAGCAAGGGAAAATTTAAAAAGCGCAGTCTGGGCGTTGGAGCAGATGAAAGAAAAAGACCGTCCGGCTTATGATAACCTGATTGCACGACTGCATGTGACAGAAGATGAGACTGCCCATTGGCAGAAGATTATTGACAATATGTATTTTCCCTATGATGAGGAAAGGAAAATTTATCCCCTTGATGATGGATTTTTAATGAGGAAAAAGTGGGATGAGTCTAAAATTCCGGCAGAAAAGCGGCATTTGCTTTATGAAAATTTCCATCCTTTATTTATTTTCCGGCAGCAGATGTCGAAGCAGGCAGACGCCATATTGGGAATGCTGCTATACAGCAATTACTTTACCCAGGAAGAACTGAAACGAAATTATGATTTTTATCAGCGGGTGACGCTCCACCATTCTTCTTTATCTACCTGCATTTTTGGGATACTGGCCTCTCAGATTGGATATGAAAAAGAAGCATATGATTATTTTCAGCAGTCTGCCAGAATGGATCTTGATGACTACCACAACAATTTTTACGCAGGTATTCACGCCGCCAATATGGCAGGAACCTGGCAGGGAATTGTGTTTGGATTTGCCGGATTAAGAACCAATGCAGGAAGTCTTGCATTTAAACCATCCATACCCGAAAAGTGGAAAAGCTACAGTTTTTCCATTCACTATCAGGGCAGCCTGATTCGGGTGCGCACAGATGCATTCAAGGCGGAATATCAGCTAATGAACGAAGTTCCGGTTACCTTATATATTGAGGGAGAGCAGATAAATTTAAGGAAAAAAGGGGAGCGTTATGAGAAAGAAATATAAAGCAATTTTTTTTGACTGGGACGGGACAGCAGTCATGAGCAGAAAAGCGCCGGTGGAGAAGGCAGTACAGGCTATGAGGCCGCTTCTTACAAAGGGCGTAAAGCTGGCAGTTATAAGTGGAACCACTTATGAAAATATTGCCGGAGGAGTCATTGAATCCTATTTTACAAAAGAGCAGCTCAATCACCTTTATTTGGGGCTTGGGAGAGGGGCTTATAATTATTCCTTTACAGATGGAAAACCTGTGGTATTTTCCCACAGGATTCCTGATAAGGCGGAGCTTAATAAAATACATAAAATCTGTTTTGATATTCATATGGAATTAAAAAATAAATATGACTATGACACGGATATTGTTTTCAGCAGACCAAATTATTGCAAAATCGATCTTATGGTGGCTAACCAGAGAGGGGATAATCTGTTTATGCAGTCGGACGAGCTTGAGGGACTGCGGCAATGTTTAAAAGAGCATGGAGTACAGGGAGGACTGGAGACATTAATCAGTCTGTCAAAAGAAACAGGGAAATGTTATGATACTTCTGTGGAGGCAACCTGTGACGCAAAGTATCTGGAAGTGGGAATTTCCAGTAAGAGCAATAATGTGGATGATATATTTGACCTGCTGCATGAAAAAGATGGAATCCGGGCGGAAGACTGTTCTTTTTGGGGAGATGAGTATGTGGGGATTGAAAAAGGAATTTTTGGAAGCGACAGTTTTATGCGCACTTTAAAAACAGCCGGAGGAGATTTTTTCGACGTATCACAGATGCAGGGAGAACGTCCGGAAGGCGTAAAGCAGATAGGAGGAGGTGTGGATGCTTTTTTAAAGTTTCTGCAGGAACAGGTATAGAAAAGAAAGGTTCTCTATGGTATAGTATACCTATGGAACGGGAAATTGATTTAAAACAGATATCCGATGGAAAGCTCTATTCGGCAAATGATATGGTAAAGGCAGGCTGCAATGACTGTGCAGGCTGCTCTTTATGCTGTCGGGGAATGGGAAACTCCATTATTTTAGATCCCTATGACATTTTCAGCCTGGAAAAGGGACTTGGTGTTACTTTTGAGGAGCTGATGCAGGGAAAAATAGAGCTGAACGTAGTAGACGGTATTATTCAGCCTAATATAAAAATGCAGGACGAGGCTGCCGGAAGCAGTATCATTAACAGCAACAGCAGCGGGGATGGAGGAGAGAAAGACAGGTGCGCATTTTTAAACAGAGAGGGAAGATGCAGTATTCATTCCTTCCGCCCTGGCTTTTGCCGGATGTTTCCTTTAGGAAGAATTTACGAAGATGGAAACTTTCGTTATTTTTTACAGGTTCATGAATGTCCTTACCCCAATAAGACTAAAGTTAAGTTGAAGAAATGGCTGGGGATACCGGAACTTCCCAGATATGAAAACTATGTAAGACAGTGGCATTATTTTCTAAAGGATATGCAGAAAGTCGTAAAAGAAACAGAAAGTGACGCTGTGATGAAAAATATAAATATGCATTTATTACAGCAATTTTACATAAAACCTTATGGGGACGATTTCTATTTGGAATTTGAACAGCGCATGGAGGAAGATAAATCTGTTTTCATGCATGGAGTTTGAGTGGAAGGCTGAAAGAAAAGCATTTTTGGCCGGTTGGCTTGCGGCTTTCGCAAAAACAGCTCCGGAATGGAGGAAAAAATGAAACAGCTTGAACAGTCAAAATTATTTCAGACGATTACAAAAGCAGAATTAGAGCGCATCTTAAAATGCTCTAAGGCAGTGACGAAAAAATATCCTGCCGGAACCTATGTTTTTGAACAGGAAGAGGTTCCTTCCAAACTGTTCCTTCTTCTGGAAGGACAGATACAGATCTGTAAGGACTTTACGTCCGGAAAACGCGATGTGCTTTATCTGGTGGAAGCTGGGAACGTGTTTGGGGAAATTTTCCTTTTTGGCGACAGAAAAAGGTACTGGTATGATGCAGTGGCAGTGACGGATGTGACTGTGCTGGAAATGCCCTGGGACTTTTTTTACCATTTTTGCTCCAATGCCTGTGACCATCATAAACAGTTAACCCAGAACATGCTGGAAATCCTTTCAGAGGATAACTTTAAGATTACCAGAAAGCTTCATATTGTCAGCACATCCTCTCTGCGTGAGAGAATTGCCATCTGGCTGATTGATTCTATGGATGAGGCGGGGAATGTGGTGCTTAAAATGAACAGAGAACAGCTGGCCGATTTCCTGGGAGTGGCCAGACCTTCTTTGTCCAGAGAACTTATGAGAATGCAGAAGGATGGTCTGATTCGGGTAGAGAGAAAAACGATTGAGGTCTGCGACAGGGAGGCATTGGAATTTTTGCTTATTTAATTTATAAAAATTTTTATAATCCGTAACCATAGTTACGGATTTTTTTGTATAAAAACATTATGATGTAGTCACAGTAAACAAATAACCACTTTTTATAAAGAAAAACAAAAATGGCAGGAAAGAAAAGAGAGAGGAGCGATTATTATGGCAAACGTAAACACAGCACAGGTAGATAACCTGGTAAACCTTTTAGATGGATATGCAGGAAAAGGCGGCCATCATTTAAATGTTAATGTTTTAAACAGAGATATGTTGTTAGATGCTCAGAAGCATCCGGAGAATTATCCTCAGCTAACAATCCGCGTATCCGGTTATGCAGTTAATTTTATCAAGCTTACACCGGAACAGCAGGCAGATGTTATTTCCAGAACATTCCATGAGGCAATGTAAATAATTAATATATGAGTGTGTAAAAGGACCTTCGCTGGAACGAGTACTTTGAAGTACGAGTGTTTCAGCGGAGGTTCTTTTTTGTGGGTATTGCCTTACTAATTTAGATGGTGTCAGATACTTTTGGCAGCATTTTTTCATGCATAACAGCCATAAGAGCCAGTATTGCCAGTAAATAAACAGGAAACAGAGAAACGCTGATATGGTTTGCAATAAACCCGAAAATCGGCGGCATAATGCAGATTCCCACGTAGGCGGATGCCATTTGCACGCCTATCATAGCCTGTGATTTATCTGCACCAAAATGTTCCGGCGTAGAGTGTATGATGGAAGGATAGATCGGAGCGCAGCCTAATCCAACCAAAATCAACCCTGACAAGGAACCAGCGTTACCAAATGGTAAAAACAAAAGTAAAATCCCAAACAATATAAATCCCTGCCCAAGACGTATCAGCTGTGTATCATTCAACTTTATCGTTAAAAATCCACTGAGAGCTCTGCCGGCTGTAATCCCGATAAAAAACAGGCTTGCAAATCCGGCGGCAGTTTCTGCCGATAATCCCCGGCGCAGTACAAGATAGCTGCTTGCCCATAAGCCGGCAGTTTGCTCCAGGGCGCAATAACAGAAAAATGTAATCATAATTTCTTTTGCACCCGGAATGTTAATAATCTGGCGTAAAGAAAGAGGCTCGGTTTTCGTTTCACCAGTTGCCTGGCCTGTATGATCTGTGACGTTCTTTTTCCATAAAGGCAGACTGAAAATAAGGATAGCGGTCAATGCAATTTGAAGAATGGCGATATAACGGTAACCCATATTCCAACTCTGTCCTCCGGAGAGTGCATACCCCATAATGTAAGGCCCAAGTGAAGCCCCAACACCCCACATACAGTGAAGCCAGCTCATATGTCTGCTTGCATAGTGAAGTGCAACATAGTTGTTTAAAGAAGCGTCCACACTTCCGGCTCCAAGCCCATAAGGAACAGCCCACAGGCATAAAGCAACGTAAGAATGACTGATGGAAAAACCGAACAAAGCAATGGCAGTCATTAACACGCTGGCAGCTGTAACTTTCCCTGTTCCAAATCTTTTTGTCAACCTGTCACTTTGCAGGCTGGAAATAATCGTTCCGACAGCGATAATCATGGAAATTCCGCCTGCGTAGGAAACGGGCACGGAAAACTCCTGATACATTGACGGCCATGCTGAGCCTAACAGAGAATCAGGAAGCCCCAGACTGATAAAAGCAAGGTAAATAATAATTAACAATAGATGAAACATCTTATCGTCCTCCTAAAGTTTTCTTTATCAAAAGAATACCGTCAAATGATGCTTGAAACAATACATTTTCAGACATATAATATAAAAAAACCGCCAGATAGCAGGGAAGGGGAAGTATGGCATTACAGGAATGTGGATTAAACTTAAATAAAGAATCAAAAGAGCTCCAACCCCACGGAAGCCTTGAATTCCCATGTGCCGGGTATTCTTCCTGCCACAAGGAAAGGCCGGAGGACGTTATCCCGTGGCACTGGCATGATGAAATTGAAATTGTGCATATCGTGAATGGAAAAATGGAAATAAAAATACCGTCCCAATCTTTTCTGCTGGAAAAAGGGGACTGTGTGGTTATCAATTCAAATGTGCTCCATTATGGCGCGGCTGTCGTAGAGTGTGAGCTGCGCTCCCTTGTTTTCAGTCCGGCGCTTATTACAGGAAATGAGGAGTTTGTATTTGCAAAAAAATATATGCAGCCTTTATTAACCTGCAATAACTTTTCCCATTATTTTATAAAGGCGGGTAACAATGAAAATGTGACGCATTGGTTTAACTGCGCCTTTGAAGCTTTGGCGGAGGATTGTTACGGGTATGAGTTTATTGTGCGGGAAAAGTTATCCCGTATTTGTCTTTTCTTATATGGGGAATTTATTCCACAGGTGGATTCCCGGGACATTCCGCTAAACCAGGACAATCTTCGTATCAGAAAAATGCTTGCATATATTCACAAAAATTTTGCGGATGATATATCACTGTCGGAAATTGCGGGTATAGCTGACATTAGTGAAAGGGAATGTCTGCGCTGTTTTCAAAAAACAATCCAGCTTTCCCCAATCCAGTATCTGCTGAAATACCGGGTTATGCAGGGGGGAGCAATGCTGCTTAAAAGTCCGGCGGACAGTATTTCAGAAATTGCAACGTCATGCGGCTTTGACAGTCCGAGCAATTTTGCTAAAACCTTTAAGCGCTTTTATAACTGCACGCCGCGACAGTACAGGAATCTTAATATTTAAATGGGTGGGTGGGTATATACATTAACTCACAATTCCCGTATATTCTGTGTTATACTATGTTATATATTTTTTACAGAACGAAGAAAAGCAGGCTGATTCAATCTGGAGGAGAAATGGGATCATTTGTAGAATTCAAAAATGTGGGAAAAACCTATCATATGGGAGAAGTGGATATAGAGGCCCTTAAGGGAGTAAATTTTGTAATTGAAAAGGGGGAATTCTGTGTCATAGTGGGTGCTTCCGGTGCAGGAAAGACTACTATTTTAAATATTTTAGGGGGAATGGACGGGCTGTCAAGCGGTCAGGTTTTATTGGATGGGGAAGAAATTTCGGCTTATAACAAGAAGAAGCTGACCACCTACCGCCGCTATGACATTGGCTTTGTTTTTCAGTTTTACAATCTGGTGCAGAATCTGACAGCCCTTGAAAATGTGGAGCTGGCAGCGCAGATCTGCAAGGAACCTCTTGATGCAATGTCTGTTCTTGAGATGGTGGGATTGAAGGACAGGGCAGGAAATTTTCCGGCTCAGTTATCCGGCGGGGAGCAGCAGAGGGTGGCGATTGCCAGGGCGCTTGCAAAAAATCCAAAGCTTCTGCTGTGTGATGAGCCTACAGGAGCTTTGGACTATAATACGGGAAAAGCGGTTTTAAAGCTTTTGCAGGACACCTGTCGAAAGGAAGGAATGACAGTGGTGGTGATTACCCATAATCAGGCGCTTACTGCTATGGCGGACAGAATCATTACTGTGAAGAGCGGAACGGTGCGGAAAATGGAAATGAATGAAAACATTGTACCGGTAGAAGAGATTGAGTGGTAAAATGCCTCTTTAAAAATAGAAAGTTGACGCCAGATGCGGCGAGATTCATAAAGCGCTGCTGCCGAACGTCGATTTTTACAGGAGTCAGATTTATGAGCAGTGGGATGATCAAGACAACGATCAGGGAAATCAAGGGAAGCTTTGGACGGTATATGGCAATTTTTGCAATTGTAATGCTGGGAGTGGGATTGTTTTCAGGACTTAAGGCAACCACACCGGCAATGATTGAGACAGAAAATACCTATCTGGCACAGCAGAACTTTTTTGATTTTCGTCTTTTGTCAACAATTGGATTTACAGAAGATGATGTCAGGGAGCTGACAAGTCTTTCAGAAATTGCTGATGTGGAAGGGGCAATCAGTGTAGATGCAATTTGTGCTTTGGGAGAAGGAAATGAATCCGTTTATAAATTTCATACGCTGCCGGAGCGGATTAACCAGATTGTTATAACTGCAGGAAGAATGCCGGAAGAAACCGGGGAATGTGTGCTGGATGATGCATCATTTGGGGAAGAGGCAATCGGCACGCAAATTACAGTGACGGACAACAATCTGGAAGATACGCTTAACATGTTCGGAACTCGTACCTTTACGGTGGTTGGCGTTGCCAGATCCCCTTATTACATTAATTTTGAACGTGGAACCGCCTCTATAGGAGATGGGAAGGTATCTGCTTTTGTTTATGTACCTGTGGAAGCCTTTGACTGTGATTATCTGACAGAAATTTATGTGGCTGCAAAGGAGAAATATGATGTTTACACAGACGAATATGAGGATTACATAGATGTACTGACTGATGAAATGGAGGAAAAAACGGGCGCGCTTGTACTTGACAGGTACAATGAGCTGGTTGCAGAAGCCCAGGAGAAGATAGACGACGCGCAAAAAGAACTGGATGAAAAGGAAGCTGAGGCGGAAAAAGAGCTGGATGATGCCTGGCAGGAAATTCAGGATGGGGAGCAGGAGCTTGCAGATGGGGAGCAGGAGATTATAGACGGGGAAAAGAAGGTTGCAGACGGGAAAAAGGAAATTGCCGATCATGAACAGGAACTGATAGACGGGGAGCAGGAACTGACAGATGGAGAACAGGAAATCAGGGAAAAGGAGCAGGAGCTTGCAGATGCAGAGGAAGAGGTACGCT
The DNA here is from genome assembly GCA_009774465.1 of Lachnospiraceae bacterium. Classification (GTDB taxonomy): domain Bacteria; phylum Bacillota; class Clostridia; order Lachnospirales; family Lachnospiraceae; genus Suilimivivens. The sequence goes on along the minus strand of VSNT01000074.1, from coordinate 4,042 downwards.
TCCACGAGTGGGAAATTTTTGACAGTGAATTAAAGCTTGCCGGCTCTAAGGATGAGCTGGAAGCGGCTAAAAAGGAGCTGCAGGAAAAGGAGGCAAAGCTGCTTGAACAGGAGGAGAAGCTGCTCAGTCAGGAAGAGGAATTAATTAAGCAGGAGCAGGAACTGCTGGGGAAGGAAACAGAGCTTGGCAGCCAGGTGGAAGCAATGGCCGGTATGGAAGGCATGTGGCAAAGTGAGGAAATCCGGCTAAATGAGCAGTTGGACCAGTTGGAGCAGGCTTATAATGGCGGCAGTGTAAGTATGACGGAAACTGAGTATACGGATGCAAAGAATGCGATTCTGGCCGGACTGGGTGAAATTCAAATGTACCGCGGACAATTTCAGGCCCTTAAGGATGGTCTTGGACAGGTTCAAAGCGGCATTGTACAGATTCAGGCAGGATTAAGCCAGATTCAGGCAGCAAAGTCGGAAATTCAGTCAGGCAAGGAGCAGATTCGTGAAGGGAAAAATAAGCTTGCTTACAATGAACAGGTACTTCTGGAGGCGGAGATAGAATTGGCCCAGGCCAAAGAACAGGTTACAAATGCCAGAGCAGAGCTGGAAGATGGAAAAGTGAAGCTGGCCCAGGCGAAGGCAGATTTGGAGGAAGGAAGGACAGAGCTTGAAAATGGAAGGTCAGAACTGGCTCAGGCAAAAATAGACCTGGCAGACGCCCAGGAAGAGCTTGCAGAGGGAAGAATAGATTTAGAGGAAGGAAAGGCAGAGCTGGCAGGTGCAAAGGTAACTTATGCAGATGCAAGAACAGAGTTTGAAGAAGAGGTCGCAGATGCCCAGCTGAAAATTGATGATGCAAGAAAGGAACTTGCTGAAATCGAGGAACCGGATGATTATGTACTTACCAGAAATACCAATATTGGCTATGCCTGTTATGAAAGTGATTCCAATATTGTGGCGGCCATTGCCAATGTATTTCCACTTTTCTTTTTCCTCGTGGCAGCTTTAATCTGTATGACTACTATGAACCGGATGGTGGAAGAACAGAGAACCCAGATCGGTGTTTTAAAGGCATTGGGGTATGGAAATGGGGCTATTATGGGAAAATTCCTGTTTTATGCAGGATCAGCGGCACTATCAGGCGCCGTGGCTGGCTGTGCGGGAGGCACATGGCTCTTTCCCAGGGTAATATGGACCGGTTACAGTATTATGTACAGCATGGGAGAAATTGAGTATTACTTTGATTTACGGATGGCAGTCGCTTCTGTTGCGGCAGCGCTTTTATGCTCTATGGGAGCAGCGTATTTATCCTGCCGGTACGAGTTATATAGTGTACCTGCAAATTTGATTCGTCCCAAAGCGCCTAAAAATGGAAAGAGGATCTTTCTGGAAAAGATTACTTTTATCTGGAGCAGGATGAAGTTTCTTCATAAAGTTTCTGTGAGAAATATTATCAGATACAAGAAAAGATTTTTTATGATGATACTTGGAATCAGCGGCTGCACAGCACTTTTGGTTACAGGGTTTGGCATCAGGGATTCTGTTACAAATGTTGCGGATATGCAATATGATCAGGTTCACATTTATGACATGAGTATTACTTTTAAAGATGGAGTTGAACAGAGTAGGAAAGACAGATTGGCTGAGCAGACAAAGGGTATACTGGCACAGACTGCCTATCGGTATGAGGAAAGTGTGGATTTGGATTTTGCAGGAAAGACAAAGTCGATTTATCTGGAGATTCCGGAAAATGTGGAGGGGACCAGTGCCTTTATAAATCTGCATACAAAGGATGGAGAGCCGATTTCCTATCCGGAGAAAGGAGAAGCAGTTCTTACCGCTAAAATAGCAGAAAATATGGGAATCAAAGTGGGAGATCAGGTGGTTCTTCGAGACAATGAAATGAACAGTCTGACAGTTACGGTAACTGCTTTGTGTGAAAATTTTGTTTACAATTATATTTATCTGAACAAAGAAACCTATGAAGAACAGCTTGGCACAGCACCGGAATATAAAAGTGCGTATGCAATTGTAAAAGAAGATGTCAATATTCATGAAGCGGCGGCAGTGGTTTCCGAAAATGAAAGTGTGCTTGCAGTTTCGGTTGTTCAGGATATGAGAGACCGAATCGGTACAATGATGGAAAGCATGAATTATATTGTAATATTGATTATAGCCTGTGCAGGAAGCCTTGCATTTATTGTGCTTTATAATCTGACCAATATTAATATTACCGAACGAATCAGGGAAATTGCCACCATAAAGGTGCTTGGATTTTATGCCAGGGAAACAGCAGATTATGTGTTCCGGGAAAACCTGGTTTTAACAGGCATTGGTGCATTGGTGGGGCTGGGACTTGGAAAATGGCTGCACTGGTTTGTAATGTATAACATTAACATTGACATGATTTCATTTAAGACGGTTATTATGCCGGTCAGCTATTTGTGGAGTCTTTTGTTTACCTTTGGATTTGCCCTTTTGGTAAATGGATTGATGTTCTTTAAGCTGGAAAAGATCAACATGGCGGAGTCCCTTAAGTCGATAGAATAAATAACAGAAACATCCTTATGTAAAAACCGCTGCACGAAAATCCGGGTGCAGCGGTTTTTGCAGTTGTGCGCCTTGCGGCGCATATATAAAACGTATCCTTTTACTTTTCTTTTTTCTTTCTTCCAACCATTGTGAAGCAGATCACAGCAGCTATGATATAAAGGACTAAAGTCACATAAAGCACCATCTGATAACCGGTAGGATTTACCATAGTATCAGCATGTCCGTCCAGAGGAATTTCCTTTCCAAAATGCTTTACAATAAAGGAAGCCATCTGGTTTCCAGTAAGACCTGCGAAGGCCCATGCGGAAAGTGTAATACCGTGGATAGCGCTGATGTTTTTCATTCCATAATGGTCGGATAAAAGGGTGGGCACATTACTGAAGCCGCCGCCATATCCGGCATTTACTACAAAGAGTAGGATAAGTACCAGTACCATAAAGAAGGTATTTTGTCCCATATTGGTAATACCCTGTGTCACGATTACAAGCCCTGTTGCAGCAATAGAGAGGATGAAAATAATCTTATAAATGGTATTTCTGTCTTTAAAAGTATCAGCCCATGCGGAAAATCCAAGACGTCCGCCTGCGTTGAAAACAGCGGTTACAGAAGAAAGAACGCCAACCATTCCCACTAATCCGATACATTTAATGATCATTTTTTCCTGAGAGATTAAGGCAAGTCCGCAGGTAATGTTCAGGTAGAACATCAGCCAGATTCCAATAAAGGTCACAGGTTTTTCCTTAATCACGTCAATTGCACGTGCACCTTTTTCGGTAGATGCAGGTTCATGCCATCCGGCAGGTTTTGCAAGAAGAAGATGTCCTGCAAACATCATAACAAAATAAACCACTGCAAGAATCAAAAACATTTTATAAATACCGCCATCTCCCAGGGAGGTAAGCAGTGCCTGCATGATCGGGCTGGCAATTGCCTTGGCAGCGCCGAAGCCGGCAACAGCAAGTCCTGTAGCCAGGCCTTTCCGATCCTCAAACCAGAGCATTAAAGTTTTAACAGGAGAAAGATAACCGGTTCCAAGGCCGATACCCATGATAAAACCATAGCATACATAAATGCCAAGCAGTGCCAGAATGCTTCCCTTATGTGCGCCGCCATACCAGATAAAGAATCCGGTGCCTGCCATACCGGCAGCGAAACAGATTGCAGCAATCAGAGAGGATTTATGAATATCCTTTTCAACGATATTGCCGAGAAAAGCGGCCGACATGCCAAGGAAGAAAATGGCAAAGCTGAAAGCCCATTCGGTTGCCCCTTTTGTAAAGCCGATATAATCAGCGATTTCCTGACTGAAAATGGACCAGCAGTAAACAGTTCCTATGCTGCAGTGAAGTAGTAATGCGGGTATTGCAGCTCTTACCCATTTGTTTTGTGAAAGACCTTTCATTTTACAACTCACTTTCTCACCTGAATTGCAAAACGAGATTCCCGTCCAAGAGGGAAAGACAGATACAAACAGAATAAAATATAAGAGAGAAAGT
>VSNT01000073.1 GCA_009774465.1 Lachnospiraceae bacterium | reverse complement strand
CCACAGTATCTTAAAATAGCATAGCCGAACCTATAGAAAAGGTAAAGAATGGCTATGACAATACTAATAGTAGGAGGGTTTGCTAAAATGAGAGAAAAGAAGTTAGAGACAGAAGCGGCAGAAGATATGGAAGATGAGGAGGATAAGTAAAATGAAGCAGTGGACAGACGTTGAAAGGAAGCAGTTAAAGATTTTTGTGGTGGTGAATTTTGGCATAACGATACTTATGGGATTTTTGATGGCAATCAGCAGCCGGAAAGGAAATGATGTCAGTATATTTGCATCAGCACAGATGATGTATCCAGCAGCAGCAGTTATACTTGCACTATTGCTGACGACTGGAAAGGAAAAAAAGAAACCTGGAAAATTTTTTATTACCTATTTAGTGACAGCAGGAATTTCTATATTACTTACAATAGGAAGTGTGTTTTTCCCTTCGGATATGTGGTTCCTGGCTGAAAACTATGCACTTATATTGGGAAGTATTTTATCATGGATCATGTTGCTTTGGGAAAAGAAGGAAGTAAGAGATGATTATGGGCTTCGGTTTGGGAGACATAAGGTAAAGCAATCTTTTTTGATGATGCTTTTGTTTCTTGCATTATATATACTGCGACTGGTTTTAGCAAGCATTCCGGATGGACTTGGTGAGCTGGGGGCAATATTAATTGCCCCTGAGACATGGATTACGATGGCAGTTCTGGTAATTAATTTTTATTTGGCATTTATTGCATTTTTCGGGGAAGAGTATGGATGGAGATTTTTCCTGCAGCCCATGCTCCAAAGGCGTTTTGGGCTAAAGAGCGGTGTGATATTACTGGGTGTAATCTGGGGACTGTGGCACTTGCCGCTTAATGTGTTTTTATATAGCCCGGATACATGGGTTTACAGTATTTTGCTGCATCAGATCACCTGTATTACATTTTCGGTTTTCTTTGGTTATGCTTATTGTAAAACAGGTAATTTATGGGTTCCTATTGTGATTCATTATATAAATAATAATATGGGAGTAGCGCTGATTCAGAGTGCAGATATAGGAAATCAGGTGTATAGCTGGCAGGATGTTTGGATGCTGTTGATTCTTAATGGAATTGTGTTTATGCCATTTTTATTTACAAAAGTATATAAAAAGAAATGAAACAAAAAGAAAAGAGCAAGGGGAAATCCCCAACCATCAGAATTTTTAATCATCATTTGATTTCCCAAAAGGCAGGTAATTTCCATTGTTCCTGCGAATAAATCAAAAAGTCTGAAAGATTCATATGAAAATGATCTTTCATATCTATAACAAATAGAAAGACCTGTCTCCAGGGCAGGTCTTTCTTGGCTGTTTATATGGGGGAGTCCTCATTTCGGTTGATACGGAAATATCTTATACCTTCCACATAATTCTCATCAGCTTCATCCAAGGGGGCATACTTCCAATGATCTGTTCCTTCCAGAAACCACTCATATTCTCTTACTGGAACAACCGTAAACACAAGTCCGTCATAACTCTCCGGCACTTTGAAAATAAAATTCGCATAGAATTTAACAGGCTTGGTCGCATCACCGTTATCAGCATAAGTGAAATCACCATACTTCCATTGTGTTTCTTTTGTAAAGAAAACATCATAACTAATTTCACCTAAATCCAGTGTTGTGAAATTCCTAAATGTATCGTCCTCTGAGCCAAGTATACGACTTCCCGTATACCAATCATAAATAAGCAACATATTATTGGTGTTATTATAGTATATATCCTGCTCAGCATAATAATGGTTTTGGGATATTGCGTTCACTTTCAGGTAAATAAACTGGTATCCATCCTCATCCGCCGGCTCACTGTAGCAGTCAACCTGCTCCCACACCGCATCTGTAGTCATCTGGTATTCTTTTTCATTATCCTCGACGCAATTCAGCACATCTACCGTACATGCCACGGGCGCATCGGGAACCTCAATCCCATGCTCTTCAAAATAAGACTGCCGCCGTTCTCCCTCGGTCTCCCCGCACAGGACACAGGTCTTCGGAGCAGTAAAAGTCGCATCCGCCCATTCATGGGTACATTCAGGTTCTTCCTCCGGCTCGTATTCGGGTTCTTCCTCTGGCTCCTCTGTCGTTTCTTCGACAGTTCCCTCCACACTTTCGCTCGTTACAGGCTCTGTTTTAGCACCGCACCCTGCAAGTACGGATACCAATACTGTTGATGTAAGTATCCATGTTAAAATCTTTTTTTTCATCAAATAATCTCCTTTCACGTTCACCATATATCGTGACTTTCTTCATGCCCCCATGCGGCAAAATACTGGAATGCTTCACATCCTGCAATCTCATTAAGGGCTTTCTGGAGCTGGCTTAACGCTTCTTTGTCATAGGGATATTCCTCGTGCTCAAAAAAATTAAAGCTGACATAGTCGCTGCCTATGGAATAGTCATCGCCTTCACAGGCAGTGCCGCCCATATAGGCCGAAATAAAGCTGCTGATGACATCATTTTCTTCTTCGCCTTCAAAGATATCTGCCAGCATACTTTTTTGGGCATCTGTCAGGGTGTACCCCGGCTTGCATTGGAATATGACACAGTCCATAAAGGACGGAGTCTTGGCCTGTGCCGCTTCTCTTTGGACGGTATCATGGAATGCTGTCTGAATCCTGCCATACTCCTCTGATGATATCCTCTGGCTGCGGTAATCATCAATTCCCTGTCTTACTGCGGCCAGAGCACTGCCCAGCGTTTTTCCGTATACTGGCAGTGGCTCAATGATCTCCGGCAGTTTTCTTGCGGTAGCCTTGCCAACGCATACCAGAAGTTCAAAAATATCATTGCTGTTCATGCTTTTCTCCTTCCCTTTCGTATTTTATCGAAGAATAAAAAAAGAACCGCGATGCACGACAACAAATCGCAGTTCTTTCAAACTCCGATTCCTCACTGGGGAGTACCCCGGCGGTAAACTGCCCGCCGCCAACGCACTCCAGTGAGAAATCAAGAACGGGGTGTAAGTATGCGTCCACACTCTACACCCCGTTTCTATATCATGAGGCACAGACAGAGCCTGACAACACGCAAAAGGCATTGTTTTTTATGCCCGATTATCTTATAATAATTCTTGCGTGTATCGCAGACCTGGTCTGTATTGTGTGGTAGTCGAATTACCATCCCTTGCCCCGGAGAGTTGCAGCTCTCCGGGGTGGTACACCGTTTCCGTTCTTTGATTTCTCAACTCACATTTTAGCATACCCACATAATCATGACAAGTGGAAAAAGTGGGGCGTATCATACCTGCCTGCTTCCACTATTCGCCTCGTCCAGCAGTTCGCCGGGCATAGCGATATCAGCACCACCTACCGCTTTTACAATTTCGAGAGGAAATCAAAGGAAGAACAGGCACTGGCGATTGACGCGGCACTTTCGTTGTAAACCGTACTATTGGATTCGATGAGAAAAAAAGTGGGAAGCCGCATATTTAGCGGCTTCCCGACAAAAACAAAAAAGCAAGGGAAAATCCCCCGCTTTGAGCTTCGCTCATTTGCTACGCAAATTTGTATGTTTCACATACAAAAGCGGGTGATGGGAATCGAACCCACGTATCCAGCTTGGAAGGCTGGTGTTCTACCATTGAACTACACCCGCATGATAAATAGAATATTTATTGATTGGTGCCTAACGCACAAGAGTTATTATAAAATAAGGAAGAGTCTTTGTCAAGCTTGCTTTTTTCTTTCTGTTTTTTTATACTGAATAACAGAGAATACATTTATTGAAAGAACAGGATATAGAATTATTATGTATAAAAAGATTACTTCCCTATTTATAATATGCTGTTTGTGCGTTTTTGTTACTGCCTGCGGGCCTTCTGAGGAAAAGGTAGCCCAGGCACAGCAAAAGTATGCACAGTTGGCTGAAATACATAATCAGGTGGTGGAGGCGCATAACAATGTTGATAATAACTCCCTGGATGAAGCATTAACAGAACTCAGGGAAAAGATAACAGAGGTGGAAGGCTACAATCTGGCGGAAATGGATGATGAGGAGATTGATATTTTAATTCAGATTATGGATGCTTTAATTTCCTCTTATGAACGCCATTTGGATACGCTTACCAACATAAAGGGGGAGGAAGAAGCTGCTGTTCTTGTTCCGATTCCTGTTACTCTTGTGAATCAGACGGAAATTTCTTTTACGGAAATTAAGCTGTATGAAAGGGGAGATGTGGGAATACATGAAAATCTGCTTTTGGGTATTGGCGAATTTACTCAGGGCGAAACTCTTACCGGACTTTGTTTGCAGAGAGATATTGACAATACTCCCTGGATTTTAGAGCTTACTGACACAGAAGGGATGACTTATCAGCTGGAGCTTTTGTCAGGAGAATATACGGAAGAGGGAGTAAAGCTGAATCTTATTTATGATGCGGAACAGAAAATAATCAGCCTGGCTGTTTAGGAGGTTTCTTTGTGGAGAAAGCGTATGAATTGGAATTTTCCGGTGAGAAAAAGGGAAGTTTGTTTGTAAATTGCTGCGGAATATCAAGAACAGAGCCTTTTCACAGCTTTGGACCGGCGATTAAGCCGCACTTTGTCGTGCATTTTGTATTAAGCGGCAAAGGCAAGTTTTCCATTGGGAATAAGGATTATTTTTTAGAGGCCGGATACGGATTTGCAATTCCGCCGGATGAGCTTACTTTTTATCAGGCGGATGAGAAGGATCCCTGGACTTATGTATGGGTGGGATTTCATGGAAATATGGCGGAAGAGCTGATGAAAGATATGGGTTTTTCAGCGGCGACGCCTATATTTAAATCTGATAAGGACAAAGAGTTCACCAAAGCGGTTATGGACATGATGGAACATAATACCTTTGGAGCAGCCAATGATTTAAGAAGAAACGGACAGCTTTATCTTTTCCTGTCTCTGATTGCGGAAAGCGCCCATGTTGAGGAAAAGGGAGAAATAGATAAGGCTGATTATTATGTGAGAAGGGCAGTGGATTTTATTGTAAGCAACTATTGTAATTCTATCAGGATTACAGACGTGGCGGATTATGTATGTATTAACAGAAGCTATTTATATACGCTGTTTAAAAATGCAATGGGCATGTCTCCCCAGCAGTTTCTTACTACCTTCCGCATTACCAAAGCCGCAGAGCTTTTGCAGACAACGGATCTTCCGGTGGAAAGCATTGCACTTTCCTGCGGTTATTCAGATCCCCTTGTATTTACTAAATCATTTAAGCAGATGAAAAAGATGTCGCCTTCTTCTTACCGCAAGGAGATGCAAAAAGGAGAAACTCGAAAAAATAAGGAATATTTAAAGCAGATTGAAGATTTTATCAATCAGGTCAACAGACTTAACAGTTAACATTTTGACAGGTTTTCTAAACATAGAAATCTGGTTTTTCCATGTAGCTTTATTTTATAATGTGGACAGATAAAGGAAGGAACGGATTTGCTGCTCTGGCAGCAGAATTGGAGGTAGCAGATGAAGGACACGATATTAAAAAAATTTGGAGAAGTATTTGGGGACACTAAAGGAGCGAAAGCATTTTTTGCACCAGGACGCGTAAATTTAATTGGGGAACATACGGATTATAATGGCGGTCATGTATTTCCCTGTGCCCTTACTATTGGCACTTACGGTGTGGCAAGAGTAAGAAAGGATCGTAAAATACGCTTCTTTTCCATGAATTTTGCCCACCTGGGAGTGATTGAATCTTCCCTGGATGAATTAAAGGCGGAAAAGGAAGCAGGATGGACCAACTATCCCAAGGGAGTTATGTGGGCTTTTGAAAAAAAAGGCTTTCAGATTCCTTTCGGAATAGATCTTCTTTTAAATGGAAATATTCCCAACGGATCAGGCTTGTCGTCCTCCGCGTCGGTGGAAGTGCTTACCGGATATATTTTAAAAGATTTCTTTGGATTTGAGGTAAGTAATCAGGATCTGGCGCTTATTGGCCAGTATGCTGAAAACAATTTTAATGGTGTGAACTGCGGCATTATGGATCAGTTTGCAATTGCAATGGGAAAGAAAGACCATGCCATTTTCCTGGATACGGCAGATCTGTCATATACTTATGCGCCCATAAAGCTGGAAGGCGCCAAGCTGGTGATTGCATGCAGCAATAAAAAACGTGGACTTGGGGATTCCAAGTATAATGAAAGAAGAAGCGAATGTGAAACTGCTCTTGCCGAGCTGCAGAAAGAAGTAGACATTAAGGGACTTGGCGATTTGACAGAAGAGGAATTTGAGCAGCACAAAGATGCCATTAAGGATTCTGTCAGAGTAAAGAGGGCAAGACATGCGGTTTATGAAAATCAGCGTACCGTAAAGGCAGTGAATGCTTTGAAGGCTGATGATATCGAATTGTTTGGCCGCCTTATGAATGAATCTCATGTGTCTTTGCGGGATGATTATGAAGTGACAGGTATTGAACTTGATACACTGGTGGAAGAGGCATGGAAGGTAGAAGGCGTGATTGGTTCCCGTATGACAGGAGCAGGATTTGGAGGTTGTACAGTGAGCCTGGTTAAGGATGAGGCAATTGATACCTTTAAAGAGCAGGTAGGGAAAGCCTATCTTGCAAAGATCGGTTATAAAGCAGACTTTTATGTAGTTGAAATCGGGGATGGGCCCTGCACGTTATAAGGGAACAATGTGAACAGAATGGAGATTGAGATGATGATACAGGAAGCAATCAGAAAGTTAATTGTATATGGATTAAAAACAGGACTTGTTCCGGAGCAGGATAAAATTTATACCACAAACAGGCTGCTTGAGCTGTTTGAACTGGATGAACTTGAGGATGTGGACGAGAAAAAGGAACAGGAAATTGAAGGAACAGATGTGGAGGATTTGGAGAACATTCTTTCCGATATGCTGTATTATGCTTATGAGAAGGGCATTTTAAAGGAAAACGGAGTAGTTTACAGAGATTTGTTTGATACAAAAATTATGAGTATTTTGATGCCCCGTCCCAGCGAAGTGATAAAAACCTTCCAGGAATATTACGGGCAGGATGCACAGAAAGCAACGGATTACTATTATAAACTTTCCTGTGATTCTGATTATATCAGACGCTACAGAATCAAAAAGGATATGAAATGGGTAACCCCCACAGAATATGGCGATTTGGATATTACCATTAATCTTTCCAAGCCTGAAAAAGATCCCAAGGCAATTGCAGCCGCCAGAAATGCAAAGCAGGCAGGATATCCCAAATGTCTGTTGTGCCGGGAAAATGAAGGCTATGCAGGGAGAGTTAATCATCCTGCAAGGCAAAATCACAGAATCATTCCGGTGACGATTCAAAATGATACATGGGGATTCCAGTATTCTCCTTATGTATATTATAATGAGCACTGTATTGTGTTTAATGGGCAGCATATACCCATGAAGATTGACAGAGGCGCTTTTTGCAAGTTATTTGATTTTGTAAAGCTTTTCCCTCATTATTTTGTAGGTTCCAATGCGGATCTGCCTATTGTAGGCGGTTCTATTTTAAGCCACGATCATTTCCAGGGCGGCCACTATGAGTTTGCAATGGCTAAAGCGCCTGTAGAAAGAACGTTTAAAGTGACGGGATTTGAGGATGTGGAAGCCGGAATTGTAAAATGGCCTATGTCCGTAATCCGTTTAAAAGCAGCAGATTCAGACAGAATCATTGAGCTGGCAGACAAAATTCTGGGTAAGTGGAGAGGATATACAGACGAAGATGCGTTTATTTTTGCACAGACAGAAGGCGAGCCTCACAATACCATAACACCCATCGCCCGCAGGAGAGGAGATTATTTTGAACTTGATCTGGTGCTTCGAAATAATATAACTACAAAGGAACATCCCTTAGGTGTTTACCATCCCCACGCAGGTCTTCATCACATTAAAAAAGAAAATATCGGCCTGATTGAAGTTATGGGACTGGCAGTGCTTCCCGCCCGGTTAAAGGAAGAGATGGAGCTTTTGAAAAAAGCGATTCTGGAGGGACATGATCTGCGTAAAGATGAAGTACTTGAAAAACATGCCGACTGGGTGGATGAGTTTAAAACAGGATATGAAAAAATAGATGCATCCAATATTGATGATATTATAAAAAAAGAAATTGGAATCGTATTTATGCAGGTGCTTACAGATGCAGGCGTTTATAAGCGCGACGAAAAGGGCAGGCAGGCCTTTGGACGTTTCATAGAGAGCTTAAACGAATAGAATGATGAAAGAAGCATATGCGGAAAGGGAAGCAATGCAATTTCTACTGGCTGCGGTAAATGCAAAATATATTCATACAAATCCGGCTGTTTACAGTTTAAGGGCATTTGCCGGCAGTCAACTGCAGCCCTTTATTTCACTTGCCGAATATACGATTAATCAAAAAGCAGAAGAAATTTTAGGTGATCTTTATAAAAAACATCCTGACGTAATTGGATTTTCCTGCTATATCTGGAATATTGATGTGATACAGGAACTGTTATGGGAGCTTCCGAAAGTGCTTCCGGATACTGATATCTGGCTGGGAGGACCGGAGGTTTCGTTTGATGCGGAGATTCTGATAAAAAAACTGCCCATGATTAAAGGAATTATGGCAGGTGAAGGGGAAGAGACCTTTAAAGAGCTTCTTACTTATTATGTGGAGAAGAACAAAAAAGCGCCAAGCGGCGGACAAAGCAGCAACATTGACTCTCAACTGGAAAAAATAGCAGGGCTTGTTTTAAGAGAAGGGAGCACCGGAAAAAGACCGCTTACAGATATGAATGCGCTGCCCTTTTTATATGAGGATTTACAGGATTTTGCACATAAGATTATTTATTATGAGACCAGCAGAGGTTGTCCTTTCAGGTGCAGCTACTGCCTTTCCTCCATAGATAAAAAGGTACGTCTGCGAAATCCTGAAACAGTTAAAAGAGAGCTTGATTTCTTTCTGGAGCAAAAGGTTCCACAGGTAAAGTTGATTGACAGAACCTTCAACTGTAATCACAATCATGCAATGGAAATATGGAGATACATTAAAGAACATGACAATGGTGTCATAAATTTCCATTTTGAGATTGCAGCGGATTTAATCAGAGAGGAAGATCTCTTACTGTTTGGGGAAATGCGTCCGGGATTAATGCAGATGGAGATTGGCGTGCAGACCACCAATCCCAAAACCCTTAAGGAAATTAACCGCAGCACGGATTTAATGCATGTGGCAAAGGTGGTAAGAAGAATTCGGGAATACAGAAATATCCATCTTCACCTGGATTTGATTGCAGGGCTTCCTTTTGAAGATTATGAAAGCTTTCAGAATTCTTTTAATGATGTGTATGCCATGAAGCCGGAGCAGTTACAGCTTGGATTTTTAAAGGTGCTTAAAGGAACGCAGATATGGGAAAAAGCCCGGGAGTACGGGATTGTCTATCAGGAAAGGCCGCCCTATGAAGTGCTGTATACCAAATGGATTTCCTATGAGGAAATACTTAAGCTGAAACAGGTGGAAGAAATGGTGGAGCTTTATTATAACTCCAACCAGTTTACCCATACCCTTCCGATTTTGGAAAGCAGGTTTGAAAGTCCTTTTGTATTGTTTGAAAATCTGGCGGCTTTTTATGAGGAAAAGGGATATTTTCTTAATTCTCCTGCGAGGAGCAGCAGGTATCAGGTGCTTCTTGCCTTTGCGGCAGGCATAGAGCCGGAAAAAGAGGAATTGTACAGGGAACTTCTTACCTTTGACTATTATTTACGGGAAAACGCCAAAAGCCGTCCTGACTTTTGCAGAGATTTGACCTTATATCGGGACCGTATTTGGAAATTTTACCAAAAGGAAGAAGAAAAGCCGGAAATCCTGGCGGAGTATAGAGAATATCACGCCAGACAGACAATGAAAATGACGCATATGGAAGCTTTCTTTTATCCGGTGTGGGAAATGGAAGCAGAAAAGATGACAGTTCGCAGAAGTGAACCGGCGCTGGTTATTTTTGATTATAAAAAGAGGGATGCCCTTACAAAGGAAGCGCTGGTAAGAACTGTCACAGAATAAAATTTATCAAAAAGCCATATATTGTAACAAATGTAACTGTACAGGATACAATATATGGCTTCTGTATTATCCAATATTTCCAATATCATTATACCGGCTTTAATTTTTTATATTGTAGCATATGGGATTGCAAATAAGACAAATGTTTATGAGGACTTTGTAAAAGGAGCAAAGGACGGGCTGAAAACTGTGGTGGGAATTATGCCTACACTGGTAGCACTTATGACTGCGGTGGGAGTATTAAGGGCGTCCGGTTTTCTTGGCTTTTTGGAAAGGCTGGTAAGACCTGTCAGTGAAAAAGCAGGATTTCCTGCTGAAATTGTTCCATTAATATTTATTAAAATGTTTTCTTCCTCAGCGGCTACGGGGCTGGTACTGGATATTTTTAAAAACTATGGTACGGATTCTTTAGTGGGGCTTATTACTTCCATTATGATGAGCTGTACGGAAACAATTTTTTACACAATGAGTGTGTATTTTCTGGCGGCAAAGGTTACAAAGACAAGGTATACCCTTACGGGGGCTCTTTTGTCCACACTGGCAGGGGTGATTGCAAGCATTGTGATTGCGGGATTTATGTTGTGAGCCGGAAAGCAATGTGAAAGAACTAAAGTTAAAATACAGGAATGCGTAATACAACAGGCAGAAAGGAGCAGTTTTAGATATGCAGGCAGATATGAAATGGCTGGATGATCCAGAGGTTTTTCGGGTTGGTGTGCTTCCGGCCCACAGCGATCATTTGTTTTATAAAAATGAACAGGAGCTGGAGCTGGGAGAAAATTCTCTGGCCCAGTCCTTAAATGGAATCTGGAAATTTCATTACAGTAAGTGTCCCTTGGAAAGACCGGCAGATTTTTATAAAGCCGGTTTTGACGGTGAGAATTTTGATGAAATTAAAGTGCCCTGTCATATTGAAATGGCAGGTTATGATCAGATTCATTATGTAAATAATTTATACCCCTGGGAAGGAAAGATGTACCGGCGTCCGGCTTATACCCTTTCAGGAAGTCATAAATGGGAAGGGATGTTCAGCGAGGCTTCCTATAATCCGGTGGGATCTTATATCAGGGAATTTGATCTGGAAAAGGAACTGAAAGGAAAAAGAATTACGATTCGTTTTGAGGGCGCGGAACAGGCAATCTATGTCTGGCTCAACGGCGCCTTTGTGGGCTACGCAGAGGACAGCTTTACCCCTTCGGAATTTGATTTAACGCCTTATGTAAAGGAAAAGGGAAATATTCTTGCAGTAGAAGTGTACAAGCACAGCACAGCGGCATTTTTGGAAGACCAGGACTTTTTCCGGTTTTTCGGCATTTTCCGAAATGTTACCTTGTATGCAAAGCCTCAGATTCATATAGAAGATATGTGGGCAAAGCCTGTGCTTTTGGAAAATGGAAATGGAAAGCTGTCTTTAGATTTAAGGCTGTCAATGGTGAAAGGATTTAAGGCAAAATTAGAAGTTCTGCTTCAGGATGAAGAGGGAAAAGTTTGTCTGAATAAGAAACTGACTTGCCAGAGTGAAGGGGCAGACAAAGAGACAGAGAAAGAGGGGTGTGAAGAGATCTGCCTTATCATGGAGGAAACGGAAATTGGCCCGGTGAAAAGCTGGGACAACCATTCTCCCTGTTTATACCGGCTTCTTATCAAAGTGTATAATGAAAAAGACGAGCTGATAGAAGTTGTTCCCTATCGAATGGGATTCAGAAGGCTTGAGATAAAAAATAAAGTCATTTATCTAAACGGGAAACGCCTTATCATTAACGGAGTGAACCGCCATGAATGGAGCGCCGAGTCAGGCAGATGCATTGGAATGGAAGAAATGAAACAGGATATGGAGCATATTCTGGCAAATAATATAAACGCAGTACGGACATGCCACTATCCGGATCAGATTCCCTGGTATTATTTGTGTGACGAAAAGGGGATTTATTTAATGGCGGAAACCAATCTGGAATCTCACGGTTCCTGGCAGAATCCCGGCGGGCAGAATCCTTCCTGGAATGTGCCGGGGAATCTGCCCCAGTGGAGAGAGGTGGTTTTAGACCGGGCGAGAAATAATTTTGAGACCTTTAAAAACCATACTTCCATTTTATTCTGGTCTTTGGGAAATGAGTCTTACGCTGGAGACAATCTTGCGGCAATGAATGCTTTCTTTAAGGAAAAGGATAAAAGCAGGCTGGTTCATTATGAAGGGGTGTTTCATAACAGGGCGTATGCGGACAGGATTTCAGATGTGGAAAGCCGCATGTATGCTTCGCCTGAACAGGTTGAAGAATATCTGTTAAATAATCCCGAAAAACCCTTTATCTTATGTGAGTATATGCATGATATGGGCAATTCCTTAGGGGGAATGGCCTCCTATATGGATTTGCTGGATAAATATGAAATGTATCAGGGCGGATTTATCTGGGATTTTATTGACCAGGCATTATTTGTGCAGGATGAAGTGACCGGAAAAAGAGTGCTCCGCTACGGAGGAGATTTTGACGACAGGCCTTCCGAACGGTCTTTTTCGGGAAATGGTATTTTATTTGCAGACAGAACAGAAAAGCCGGCAATGCAGGAAGTGAGGTATTATTATGGTCTGTACAGGTAAAGAAAAACTGAAAATAGTCTATGGGGATGCCACTTTGGGAATCGGAGGAGCAGAAGAAGGAAAAGAATTTCATTATATTTTTTCCTATTCCGCCGGTGGAATGGAATCTTTATATGCAGAAGGAAAAGAATGGCTTTATTCCGTTCCAAAACCTGTCTTCTGGCGGGCAGCCACAGATAACGACAGGGGAAATAAATTCTGCCAGAAGAGCGGGATGTGGATAGCGGCAGATTTATTTATCAATTGTGTGGATATTTTAGTAAAAGTGGATGGAAAGGAAATTCCACTGCCTGCTATGGGAAACAACAATCAATATGGAGAAGAGGAAAGCGCACAGGAAATAGAAATCATCTATACCTATGAGACAGTGACAAATCCGTCTGCAAGGGTGCAGATTTCTTATCAGGTGAAAGCGGGAGGGAGGATTTTTGTAAAGGTTTTCTATCATGGCACAGAAGGCCTTCCCCAGCTTCCGGTGTTTGGTATGCGGTTTGTGATGCCCACCTGCGCAGATAAATTTATTTATGAAGGATTGTCAGGGGAGACTTATCCTGACAGAAAAGCCGGAGGAATAGAAGGCATATATGAGGTAGAAGGGCTTCCGGTAACGCCCTATCTGCGTCCCCAGGACTGCGGAATGCACATGGATACAAAGTGGGTGGAAGTTTACCGCAGCCGCCAGCTCAGCAACCGCCAAAGGGAAGAAAAACAAACCTGTATTAGGTTTGAAATGGAGAAATTGGGATTTTCCTGTCTGCCCTATACTGCCTGCGAGCTGGAAAATGCCGACCATCAGGAGGAGCTGCCCCCTAAACGCAGAACGGTAATATGCATTTATGGCGCGGTAAGAGGTGTTGGGGGAATCGATAGCTGGGGGGCGGATGTGGAGCCTGCCTATCATGTGGATGCAGAGAAGGATATGGAATTTTCTTTCTGCATTATGCCTTTTGTAAATGCCTGATAAGCTTTAAATAACGTTGCAAAAGAAAAAGGATAAGCCTGACATGGAGGAAGGTTGATGGATAGAGTACTTTTACCGGAAATGATTGCTGTGGCAGCAGCTGTGCTGTTTTTGACTGTGGCGGCAATATGGATATTTATAAGAAGAGGAAAAAGAAAAACAGATGCCTTTGAGGATATGGAAGGCCATGAATTTGAATTTTTCTGCGCAGATCTGTTAAGGGACAGAGGATTTGTGGAGGTAGAAGTAACCAGGGGCAGCGGAGATTACGGGATTGATATTCTTGCGGAAAAAGACGGAGTAACCTATGCCATTCAATGCAAACGTTACGGAACACCGGTAGGGGTAAAGGCAATTCAGGAAGCCTATGCAGGCAGGGATTATTATGATCGTATGGTGGGAGCTGTGATGACAAATCAGTATTTTACTTCCCCGGCGGTGGAAGCCGCGGGGAAGCTTAAAATTCTGCTTTGGGATGGCGGATATCTGGAAGAAATGATGGCGGAAGGAAAGCAAAAGTAAATTTTTCAGGAGGCCGCAAAGGACAGCTTTTCCTGAAGACTTTGAAAATCGGAAGGGCCGGCTTCCAGAATAAACTGATGGAAACGCTGCAGGCTGAAAGCATCACCCCATAAGTCGGCGGCATGCTTACGCAGGGACAAAATTTCCAGAAAGCCAAGATAATATTTTAAGTAATTTACAGGTTCCTGCACAATATACTGATAGATTGATGCGGCGGTGGCAGGATCATTAATTCCGATTTTATTTAAGATAGCATATGTCTGGGCAAAGGTGGCACCTTCGTAATGTATGGCAATATCCAGCAGGGAATAAAGGCATAGCTGAATATTCCGGTTAAGCCGGCAGGCTTCGTACCATGCGGCTGCGGCAGGATCGCTGTCTTTTATGATATCCTGAGCGTAGGAGTAGGATATATTTTCCACATAAAGAGCCCATCCTTCCACATAACCTCCATAATGAAGAAGATAACGAATTTTTTGAACTTCCTGCTGGTTCATATAAAGCTGGCTGTAAACAGTCTGGTAAAGATGGCCGGGATAGCCTTCATGGGCCAGTGTGGTATACAGTGTCAATACGTCAGGAGAATTCTTGTGGTTAATGTAAATCGTATTATCCGTCATGTCATCTATGGGCGGCGTCAGGTAGTAGGCAGGGCTGCAATAATCTTCCATAGAAGGAGAAACGCTTTTTACAGTGTAAGAAGGAACAAACTCCTCCTGTGTCAATGGCAAAGCCGGAAAATCACCGGACATGCGCATTTTCAGATCTTCCAGCATTTCCTCAGCTTCTGTATAGGGAAAAGAGGAATAAAAATCGGAAGAAAGGGTTGATAATTCGGGGTGTTTTTTCAATAAGGCGGCCAGGGCAGAATAGTTTTTCTGAAAATCCTGATACAGCATTTTTTTGATTTCCGGGATGCTTCGGAAGGAGCCTGTAGTGGAGGCAAGAAGATATTCATAATAAGAGCTTCCCTCCGGAAAATAATATAAGCCCTTGTCGTTGCATCCTGATCCCTTTAAAATAAGAAAGGCATCCGCCAGTTTCTCATAGGCGGGAGCCACCACAGTAGTCAGCAGGCGGTCGTTTTCGGACCGCCAGCTGTTTTTTTGTTCTAAAGTAATGATTCCTTCTTTTTCCAGAGCGTCCAGACGTTCCTGAAAGGTGGTGTGAAGAAAATGACTGCCGCAGGCGAGGGCATCTTTATCCATAATTGCATCGCACTGATTTATGATTTCCTGGGCTGCATAGTCGGACATAAAAAGACCTTTTTCTGCCTTTTCCTGTTCAAAGGCAATTAATCCGTCAAAATAGGTGTCCACCTGGTCTAAAATATGCAGGTAATTTTCCACGTCCCTTTCATTTCTAAAGGCATAGTCGGCAAGGAGTATGGGAAGACCTGACTGCATACCGGAAGCAGGGGAAAGAGGTTCGCTGTAATAACTGTAAGGAATGCCTGAAAGCCTTAAATTTAGGTAACGATAAAGAAGCTTGTAAGTGTAGGCATCATTTTCATTTAAATTATCTGCTGAAATTTCTGAAAGCCGCTCTAAAGCTTCCCTGATATCTGTTCCCTCGCTGTCATCTTCCGTCTGCCAGGAGGAGAAAATAATATCATCTGAAAAGCCATAGTTTTCCGGATAGGCAAGGGTGTAGTGAAGACTTAGAGCATTACCTGAAAGGTCAGATAAAAAGAGTTCATTTGAGAGCTTTTCAAACTTTCGGCTGTCTTTTGACCATAGAAGCGCAGACAGAATAAGGCCTGCTGACAGCAAAGCCAGTATGAAGATAAAAAGTCGGCGTTTTTGAGTGTTCCTTTTTATTGATAACAAGGTTTTGACCTCATAGGAGTATTCTTTTGATTATATGTGTAAGAACGCCAAAAAATACGCGGGGCATACGATTGGTGACAGATGGGATTGTTTTGGATAATCTGCCGGAATAAGGGCGTGAAACAATAAAAAGAGACAGCAGGCCGTCTATAGACGGTGTCTTTGAAATATGATAAAATATGATTTGGTTTTTGGAAAAAGGAAGATATGGTAATATGAATTTTAAGCATGTGGTATAGAAATGGAGGCTATCATGAATAATCTGGAGCTTAAAAAGATTGCCAATGAAGTACGTAAGGGAATCATTACATCAGTTCACAGTGCAAAGGCAGGACATCCGGGTGGTTCTTTGTCCGCAGCAGATATTTTTACTTATTTATATTTTGAGGAAATGAATGTTGATCCTGAAAATCCCAATATGGAAAACAGGGATCGCTTTGTTTTATCCAAAGGACATACAGCGCCAGGGTTATATGCAGCATTAGCCCATAAAGGTTATTTTCCGGTGGAAGATCTGGTTCAGCTTAGAAAACTGGGTTCTTACCTCCAGGGACATCCCTGCATGCAGCATACACCGGGGGTGGACATGTCCAGCGGTTCTTTGGGGCAGGGTGTTTCGGCGGCTGTTGGAATGGCGCTGGCAGGAAAAATGGACCATAAGGATTATCGTGTATATACATTGCTTGGTGATGGCGAAATTCAGGAGGGACAGGTATGGGAAGCTGCAATGTTTGCGGGACACCATAAGCTGGACAACCTTTTAGTGATTGTAGATAACAATGGACTGCAGATAGACGGATCTGTTGAGGAGGTCTGCTCTCCTTATCCCATTGATGAGAAGTTTAAGGCTTTTCAATTTCACACAATTAATATGGATGCACATGATTTTGATGCAATTCGTGCTGCTTTTGCGGAAGCAAGGCAGACAAAGGGAATGCCCACGGCAATCATTGCCCACAGCATAAAAGGAAAAGGCGTATCTTACATGGAAGGAAATGGCGACTGGCACGGAAAAGCGCCTGGAGATGATTTGTTTGAGGTTGCAATGGCAGATCTTACGAAGATCAGCGAGGCACTTGATAAGGAGGAAGCATAATGGCAGAGAAAAATGATGGGGCAGTTAAAAAAATTGCAACCAGAGAAGGCTATGGGGAAGCACTGCTTGAGTTAGGTGCGGAAAACCCAAATATCGTAGTGCTGGATGCAGATCTGGCGGCAGCTACAAAAACCGCTGTATTTAAAAAAGCTTATCCTGACAGATTTTTTGACTGTGGGATTGCCGAAGCCAACATGATCGGCATTGCTGCAGGACTTGCTACAACAGGAAAGATTCCCTTTGTCAGCAGCTTTGCAATGTTTGCGGCAGGAAGAGCCTATGAACAGGTTAGAAATTCCGTGGGATATCCACATTTAAATGTAAAAATCGGGGCAAGCCATGCAGGAATTACCGTTGGCGAAGACGGTGCTTCCCATCAGTGCAACGAGGATATCGCACTGATGAGAACAATTCCTGATATGGTGGTTATGTGTCCGGCAGATGTGATTGAAGCAAAAGAAGCAACAAAGGCTGCTGCTGCTTATGAAGGACCTGTTTATTTAAGATTTGGAAGAGCTGTATGCCCTGTAATCAATGATAAACCGGATTATAAATTTGAAATTGGAAAAGGCGAACTGCTTCGGGAAGGGAGCGATCTTACCATTGTTGCCACAGGCATTTGTGTAGGCGGTGCCTTAGAGGCGGCGGATGAACTGGCCAGGGAAGGAATCAGTGCAGAGGTTATCAACATTTGTACGATTAAACCCTTAGATGAGGAGCTTATTATCCGTTCTGCGAAAAAGACTGGAAAAATAGTTACAGCCGAGGAGCATTCCGTGATTGGAGGATTGGGCAGTGCTGTCTGTGATGCAGTTTGCAAACACTATCCGGTACCGGTTATGAAAATCGGTATTCAGGATGTATTTGGCGAGTCAGGTTCCGCACAGGCACTGGTGGAAAAGTATATGCTGGATGGAAAAGGAATTTACCGGCAGATTAAGGATTACCTTAAGTAAATCCTGTCAGATAAATGGGAAAGGTGCGGGAGTAATATGTATATTTTATCACCATCGCTTCTTGGAGCGGATTTTAAAATACTTGGAAGTCAAATCAAGGAAACGCAGGCATCAGGAGCGGAATACCTCCATATTGATGTGATGGATGGTATTTTTGTTCCAAGCATTTCCTTTGGAATGCCATTAATTAAGTCAATTAGACCGGCCAGCAGTCAGTTTTTTGATGTGCATTTAATGATTGTGAATCCTGAAAGGTATATCAGGGAATTTGTGAAAAGCGGCGCAGATGGAATCACTTTTCATCTGGAAGCAAGTGAAAATCCCAGGGAGGT
This sequence comes from Lachnospiraceae bacterium, assembly GCA_009774465.1. GTDB lineage: Bacteria > Bacillota > Clostridia > Lachnospirales > Lachnospiraceae > Suilimivivens. Next base: position 2,085 of record VSNT01000073.1, on the reverse strand, counting down.
CATTAACAAAATCCGTGAAGAAGGGGTGCAGGCAGGAATTTCCATTAAGCCGGGAACGCCTGTGGAGGAGGTTTATCCATATTTACCCTTTGTGCAAATGGTTCTGGTAATGAGTGTGGAGCCGGGGTTTGGAGGACAGGCATTTATACCGGAATCTTTCGGTCGGATCAGGCAGCTTCGTGAATACATTGATGCAAATGACTTACCTGTAAAAATTGAAGTAGATGGTGGAATTGATAAAGAAAATGTTAGAAAAGTGATAGAAGCCGGAGCAGATATTTTTGTGGCCGGTTCCGCAGTATTTAAGGAACCCGGCATTACGGAAAATGTTTCCGATTTTATGCAGGCGTTTAAAGAATACACTTTTTAAGTAATACGGAAAAGAAGAAAAATGGAAAAATTAGGAAGAAATGACCATTGCTGGTGCGGCAGTGGAAAAAAATATAAAACATGTCATATGGCTTTGGATGAGAAAATCCATCATTACGAGCTGGAGGGGCATATTGTTCCCGGAAGGCATCTTTTAAAAACAGGGCAGCAGATTGAAGGCATCAGGGAAAGCAGCAAATTAAATATGGCAGTGCTTGATGCTGTGGAGAAAATGATAGGACCGGGCGTCACCACTCAGCAGATTGATGATCTGGTGCAGAAGGTAACTACACAAATGGGAGGAATTGCAGCTCCGCTGAATTATGAAGGATTTCCTAAAAGCGTCTGCACTTCTGTCAATGAGGTGGTCTGTCATGGCATTCCTTCAAAGGACGTGATCCTGAAAGAAGGAGATATTGTAAATGTGGATGTGTCCACCATATATAAGGGATACTTTTCAGATTCCTCCAGAATGTACTGTATTGGAGAAGTGGATGAGGAGAAGAGAAGGCTTGTACAGGTAACAAAAGAATGTGTGGAAAAGGGGCTTGAGATGGTGAAGCCCTGGAACTTCCTTGGAGATATGGCACAGGTAATCAACGACCATGCAAAAGCAAACGGATACAGCGTGGTGGTTGAAATCGGCGGACATGGTGTGGGACTTGAGTTTCATGAGGAGCCTTTTGTAAGCTATGTGACGAAGGCGGGAACGGAAATGCTTATGGTGCCGGGAATGGTATTTACCATAGAGCCTATGGTGAATATGGGAACCAGCGAAATTTATATTGATGATGAGGATGGGTGGACGGTTTACACAGCAGATGGAAAACCTTCCGCGCAATGGGAAATTACGGTGGCAGTTACAGATACAGGTTATGAAGTTTTGACCTGGTAGGGCTTGAAAATTTTCATAAAAGAAATATAATTAATGTAAGAGAAAAAATCTGGGAGGAAAAGAAATGAAGAAGCTTACTTTGGCATTAGTTGGAATTGCTTTGGCTTTCAGTCTTGTAGGGTGCAGCAGTGTGAAGAGTACTGTGAAGGAAAATGAAGAAAGTCAGGAACAGGAAGACGACAGGGAAGACCGGGAAACCCGTGAAACAAGGGAAGATCGTGAAACCCGTGCAGCAAGAGAAACCCGGGAAGAAGAGGAAGAACCTGAAGAAGAGCCCGCAGAAGAATCTGTAGAAGAGCCTGTTCAGGGAACGGGAATCACTGCTCAGGGCGGCTATGGTGAAGGACGCATGGGTGACACCATGAAGACCTATTTCTTTGATTACACGATTAACAGTGCATATTTATGTGATGAATTTAATGGTTATGTGCCGGCAGAGGGAAACCGCCTGCTTGTAGCGGAAGCCACCGTAAAAAATACATTTAATGAATCCATTATAATGTATGATACGGATTTTCAGGTTCAGTGGAACAGCACCGGAGAAGATGACTATGATTTTCCCATTACCTTTTATGCTGATCCTGTAAGCGACGAACAGCTGCCTGCGGAATATGAGCTGGGAATTAATAAGGACAGAACCGGCCTTTTGGTATTTGAAATACCGGGGGACAAAAAAGATTTTTCCATTTCCTATCTTGAGCTGTTTGATGATGACAGTGAAGGAAATGTATTCTTCGTATTCTTCACCGCTGAAGAAGGCTCCGGGGAATAAACACAGGATATTCCAAAAAACTGAATAATCTGTTATACTTATGTAACAG
>VSNT01000072.1:5095-20551 GCA_009774465.1 Lachnospiraceae bacterium | reverse complement strand
TCGGGTACAAAATTTGAATGCCGCTTGCAAAAGGTGAAACTCGTTTACAAAACGGGAGCCTCGGATTGCAATCGACCTCCAAAACTGCCATTTATAATGCTAAGATAACGAAAAATCACGAAATAATGGTACTTTATCCCATTTTTGGTAATAAAGGTTGACAAACAAATATTATTAAGATACTGTTAAAACAATAGCTTAAATTGTGAACAGGAGGTTATGGACGACGTAAAAAAGAAGAATTATTGTGCGCATGAAAAAAGACAGCGCCAGCATCATCGGAATCAATTGTGTGGGGAACTCTGATGGAAAAGCTAAAAAGGTAGGCAGGGAGAACTGCTATGCAAAAAGGAAAGTGAAATTTGGCTTGACAAAAAATTAACATATTGCACGACTCTCAAAAATGTAAATGGGAAAATGATTAAAGGAATTGGAAGCTGCGGTAACTGAACAAATACGAACCCTGATATGGGAATAAGTCAGGGTGAGCTGGTTGTAGGGCATCATTACATGAGATAAAGGTTGAAAGAAACATTTTCGACCTCCCTGATTTAAGTGTCTGCTAAAGCAGGCAGATGGGAGAAAATATGAAAAAGAGAGTTATAAGTATCATTACCATATTCACAATATTTATGAATATGGTGCCATCCGGCGTGATGGCAGCGGAGCAGGACGATACGAAAGTGTGCAGCCATCATCCAATACACACTGCCGATTGCGGCTACGTAGAAGAAATAGAGGAAACACCCTGTACGCATGTATGTACGGAAGAATGCATGAGTGTGGTGACACAGTGCATTCATGAACATACACAGGAGTGTTATTCCGGCACATTAGAAAACGAAGATGAAGAAACTGGTGAAGAAACCGCCCAGGAACAGGAAACTGCATCCGATGAGGAGACAGCAGGGCATGACGATGAACAGCCCTCTGATTTTGATAAAAAAACCTTCGGGGGGGGGTATTTTAGAGTGCGCCCATGTGTGCAGTATAGAGAGCGGATGCATCATAGAGATACAGCACTGTCAGCATGAGCATAATGAAGAATGCGGCTATAGTGAAGCTGTGGAAGGACATCTATGTGGCTATATCTGCAAAATATGCCCGGTTCAGGAGTTAATTGATGCACTTCCGGAGAAAGTGACAAAAGAAAACAGAGAAGAAGTATCTGGGCAGCTTGATGCTATTTTAGAGAAATATCAGGAGCTGACACAGGAGGAACAGGAGCAGATTGACCTTTCCCATTATGAAGAAATTCGGGACTCATTGGAGAAGGAGCCGGAATCTGATGAGGACGAGGAGTTAATTATACCTGATGATGAAGAAATTGATGCACCATATTATTTGTTCATAGTTCATTCACTGGATGTATATGGGGAACCCTATGGTTCAACGGAACTGATTGAGCTTAATATGAGTGATTTTATAGATGAGCAATATGATCTGCGTAAACATGCCCTGGAGAAGGAAGGCATGAAGACGGTAAGATCAAGTTATTTTGATAAGGAAACTTATGACCTGACAGAAGGCTGGGTGGTATCTATGTCCGATTTTGAGATGGCAGGAGATCCCGAAGATGATTCCGCCTATTATGCAGTTCAGGTTCTTATGGAGTATGAAGTGGCGCAGGGGTACAGAGCGGTTGTATCCAGTAGCCCAAGTCCGGTGGATGATCCTTATGGCATTATGCTTCTGGTGGGGTTCACCGGCGGAAATATTGTAGATATCACCTTTGAGCCTGCAAATATTGTAAATATTACAGTACGGTTTATGTATTCTCCTACCGGAGGACTGTCCGGTATGCCGGCGGCGGAGTCAAGACAGTATCAGGTAGTGGTGGAAAAGGGAAAGAGTGCGCAGGCGCAGTGGGACATTCCTTATGCGGGCAGCGGGAGCTATCAGAATCTGGAGGGCTTCCGCATTGTTCTGAACCCGAAGCCTTTGAATGCATTTTTAGTGAATCCTGCTCTGGCGGATGAAATGACTGATCATTTAGATGCCCAGAAAGTCAAGGATGCTTTGGAGAATGATTTATTTACCATAGACACATCCAGGGATGTGTATCGCCTGGGCATGACTGCAGGCGGAACATATGGCAATATTTATTCCGACGCATATAATCAGGCGTGGAACGAGGCACGCACCATAACCGGAGGAAGCGGACTTTATACAGCAAAGGCGGCATCAGAAAGTAATACCGGAGGCAGCGGAGAAGGAGCGAATCCTCTGACAAGTCCCAAGTTGACGGTAACTATTCCGGAAAGTCAGGTTTCAGGTATTTTTTCAAAGCTGGCGGCAATTTCCAATGCCGGTAATGCAGCAGAAAAGGAAAGACTTCAAAAAGAACTGGATGATTCTCTGACGGTTACCGTTTATTACCGGCGTAATGCAGGTTCTTATAAGGTAGTCCATTGGGCGGCTAATTTACCAGCAGATCAGCAGTCCGGTAAAGAAACTCAGGTTAAGAATGGAACTACCTATTACAAAGTATATGAGGAGTCTAAGCAGGGACGTGTGGGAGCCATGACAAACGCTGTTCCGGGAACGGATATGATGGAGAAGGAAGGCGTGGACAATTGGATTTCAGCCGGCAGATTTGACTTTACTTCTTATGTAACGGAAGGCTTTGGACAGAAGATTATTGAATCAGGAGATCGGACAACTGTCGATATCTTCTATACATCTGCAAGTGTGTACCGCGTTATTTTTAATACAGATGATACTTACATTCCACGGGTTCAGGCTGATTTAAATGATACGTTACTATTTAATTACAGTGGAAATGGCTCATTAAGCATCAAGGATACGGAAGGAAGCACTCAGCCGGTAAAAGACTACAGAAATCCGCTGCGTGCCGGGTATCAGTTTGAAGGCTGGAGATATGAGGTCATAGCCGGTAGTGGAATTGCAGGGGCTTATCCGGAAGATGGAAAGTATTATGTTGATATAACAGATCAATTTCAGATTGATGGGAACAAAATTGACAAGGATCTGCTTGTTCTGGCAAATGATGCGGACAGTACTGTCAAGGCAATTTATCTGTATCCACGGTGGAGTCCCAATAAGGCAAATGTCCGTGTGGTATTCTGGACGGAGGATCTCTCCGGCGGGGAGAAGGATGTGAAAGTCAGTGTGGAAAATGCGCCGTCGGGGGGATATTTGGACAAGGTAGGAACTTATTTGAATGGAACTCCGGATACGGTTGGCGCCAGCTTTTCCAATATGGGCAGCTTTTCTTTTACAGCGACTGCGGAGCAGATATTAAAATTATCTGTAAGTGATAAAACACTTAAAAGTATGGGTAAAAGTAATTTATTTACTGTCAAAGATGCAGGCTTGCCAGGTGGAAGTAAGAGCGGAACGCTTGCAGAAATTATTGATGCCATGTTTAAAGTCCGTATGCCGGATGTAAAGACTTCCTTTGAGCCGGTGGATTCCTGTGAATTCTATCATCCCTATCAGGTAAATAAGGAGAATGAGGCGGAAATTACGGTTGCAGCCGATGGCTCTACCGTTATTAACGTTTATTATGCACGAAATGTATACAGCGTGGATTTTACTTATTATGGAATGGCGCCGCATGGCAGTGAAAAATTCCAGAGCATTGCCTGGTCAACAAATGGGTATTCGCTGTATTCTCTGTCAGAAGAAGCAAAAACTACTCCTCTGAGTTATGATGTTAATACTCCTTCTAATTGGGGTGGCAGTAATAGGAACTCGTGGTATAAAGTTGATAAAACGGAAGTAATTAATCAAATTGTGCCTGAAAAAGTTACGATTACTGCAAAGTATGGCGCTGATATCAGAGAAGTATGGCCGGTTTCCAATTATGAAACGGTAAAACTTGATCATGGGAGTTTTAAGAGTGCAACTTTCATTTCATGGGGAACGACGGCAGGGCAGTATAATGCCAAATACCAGGACGGTTATATAAAATATAAAGGGACAGATGAATTTGAAAAATATGAACCTACGCTTATGGGAATTTACGGTGCTATGAGTGCGGATATTGTTGCTGATCCGAGGGAGCCAGGGACAGTTCACCATATGTATGCTTATTGGTGGCATCGTAACATCAGCTATTATCAGTATAACCATTGTTATGATGTGCCAGGGCTGATGCAGGAAGAGCTGCTTAAGGAGAAAGAGGCCGGTGGTGTGAAAACCTGTGACCTTACGGAGCGTGAATTTGGCAATTCTGTAAATGCTGTGGAAATGAGCGTAACAGGAGAAGAAGCAGATAGACGTAACACGCTTTATCTGGTTCCGGTAAAAGGAAGTTCTCTTACCGATTATTTTGAAGATTACAGTGATGCCCTGGTAAAAGTAGATGGAAATGGGAATGCGGCTGAAAATGGTCAGTATTATGCTGTACGCTGCTATGAAGGCGGCGTTTATGCGCTGGCCCAGCAAATTGATGCTCCGTCATCTGACACAATAGAGCGGCAGAATCCAAGTGCACGGATGCATTTGACTCGTGTAAATACCATAGCAGATCATGATGTCAGAGCACGTGATGATATTGGCAACGGTAATAATACAACCACTGTAATCGGCAGCAAAGAGCAGCCCTATGATTTGTTTTTCTATTATAAACGTGACTACTTTACGATTACATATGTGGTTCCGGCCAGAGGCTCTTCAACAGGTGAGTATACCCTGGGAACCAGGCAGGCTCCTTATGGTTCGTCCTTAAGCAGATATAAAGTTGATCTTGACAACAGCGGTAATCAGATCAAGAAATTTTATAGCAATAATAATGTGTTCCGCGATTTCTGGAACCCGTCCGCAGAGAACAAAGGTCTGGGAGAAGGGGTAAACAGCAGCGGATATGCAAGGGTGGTTCCCAACAGCGCAGTGGATGGAACAGGCATATGGGATTTTGGCGGCTGGGCACTGGATCGTGTCGGCTCTGAAAAGCTGGAAGAGGGTGACTGGAAAGATGCTGTGACCGGTGATTTAAGGCTTTTTGCCATGTGGGAAGAGCCTGGTTATAAAGTAACGTTCAAGCTGGAAGGCGGCATAGTCCCTGGCGGCGGAACTGCTGATGTGGTTTATACGAATATTCGGGCAAATCAGGGATTTACCAGCAGCGGAAATTCTATTCCGAGACCGATTAAAAACGGTTATATTTTGTCCGGATGGGACTGGTATAAGGATGGGACGACACTGTCGCCTGTGGATGATTTTACATTTGAAACGCCAGTCATACAGGATATGGTGGCAGTTGCCAGATGGACTACGTTCCAGGCAAAGAATTATAATTACAAGATATGGTATCTGACAAATGATCCCGATGCGGTACGAAAAACAGGAGAAGGCTGGATTTCGGCCAGTGCATCAGGGAATCCCGGGAGAGATAATAAGCCTCCGGCAGGTCTTAAAAGCGGTTACAGCTACGTGCTTGGATGTGAGTTTTTCAGCAGGCAGAAGTATCCGGAAGGAACCAGCCTTTTGCTGGGTGCAAAGGGATTTGATGGGTATATCCCTTACAATGGGAACGCAACGATTGAGCTGAAAGCGGAAAATCCAAATGCTTCTGCCGGGAATACAGGATATGTAGCCTATTTTTACTATGATAAGGTTCAGACAAAAAAATATGAGATTTACTTCCAACCGGTAAAAATCAGTGATGGTTCTGTTGACGGAGGTGTACTTGCAGATATTCTCCAAAAGGGCGAGACGGATAAAGCTTATTTTACGCCCAGCGAAGAAAGTTTTCAGGCGCTGAAAGAAGCAGGATATCAGCTGGTGCAGATGAATGAGGACGGAACTGTCGTGATGGAGGATGGCAAACCAAAAGCAGCTCAAAGCTTTGCCGACCTCAAGGATTTCATTGAAGAGAAAAATCAGGAGTTTGCAGACTGGAATAACAGTAAGCCGATGGAGATTACTTTTAAAGTGGTGCCTATTCCTTATACAATCACTTATAAGGTTGGGGCTTTGAAGGCGGAAGGCCAGGAAGTAAGCGGATCTTCGGAGCTGATGGAAGCTATGAAAAAAGAATTGGAGAAGCTGGAAAATGCGGAAAATGGCGGTGTGATTTCCGGTGACGAGTTCCAGAACCCAACGGTTTATTATGTGAACAGCTTCAAAGGAAATTTCAGCTTTACTTTAAAAAATCCGATTTTTGTTCAGAACCCTGTTAAGGAAGGCGAATGGTGGAAATTTACCGGCTGGAGCACGGGAGCTGGAACAACGGCAGTTAATACGTCAAGAAGCGGCGGTGGAGGAGAATATTCTTCATTAACAATTCATCAATCTGTTGGGGATTTGGTATTTCAGGCTGACTGGGAGCGTGTAGATACAGGGATAGCCCGGATAGATATTAATTTTGAAAAACAGCTTAACGGACGCTCTTTTCAGACAGGGGATAGTTTTACGTTTACATTGACAGCGGCGGAGGATGCGCCGGTGCCAAAAGATGTAAATGGCGTAGACGTTAGTGAAGTGACGATTACTCCCGGCAGTGGAGATCGTGCAGATGTGCCTTTTGGCAGCTTTTACTTTGACCAGGAAGGCGTATATAAGTATACTTTGGAGGAGAAGCTCGGAAGTATTTCCGGGATGACCTATGATACAGTTCCTAAAGTGCTTACCATTACGGTGAAAAATGAGGGAGGAGTACTTACAGCTACGGCTGATGCAGCGAGTGTAAAATGGATAAATACTTATAAGGTTTCCGATTCCCCGCAGGAACCGGAAGAAAAGAAGGAAAAGGATTCAGGTGGAGGCTCGGATGAGACTTCTGAATCTGGTCCGGTACAGGGGGCAGGTACCGGTGCTGATTCCGATTCTGCTTCTGAACATGCAGGGGGGAGCGCACTGCCACAGACTGGTATGCTGTGGTGGCCTGTATGGCTTCTGATCATTGCCGGTGTTGTAATGCTGGGTGTGGGCATTGTCCGGAAGAAAGGATCAGGAAAGCCTCATGAAGAATAAAATTTGGATTTGTGGAGGGCTGCTGCTGATAGCAGCAGCCCTTTGTCTTACGTTATATAATTTTTGGGATGAAAAACGGGCAGGAGACAGTGCGGAAAAGCTGCTTTTGCAGTATCAGGAACTGCAGTCGGGAGATTCAGATTCAGAACTGGAGGATTCTTCAGATTCTGAAATGCCTGCTCTTAAAATAGATGACAGCCTGTATATTGGCGTGTTGGAGATTCCGCCTTTAGGCATTACTCTGCCGGTGATGAAAGAATGGAGCTATGCCGGCCTTAAGGAGGCACCCTGTCGGTATCAGGGCTTTGTTTCTCAGAATGACATGATTATTGCAGGTCATAATTACTGCTTTCATTTTGGTGGACTGCATGAATTGGAAGCTGGTGATGCGGTGATATTTACTGATGTGGAAGATAATCAGTTTGCGTATCAGGTGGCAGAGGTAATATGTCTTGAGGGCAGTGATGCCGAAAAAATGGAAGCCGGTGATTGGGACTTGACACTGTTTACCTGTACCACTGATGGAAAGAGCCGCGTTACGGTGCGCTGCATAAGAGTGGAGTAAGTAAAAACAGCTTTTTAGTCGGCATTGAAGGTGCAATTATCTAAAAAATCCATCATTAGTGTTCTTAAATCATTTTCAAAGTTTTTCCTGCAAGTCAGTTCTATGCATACAGCACTGTTTTCGCTGACACCAAAAGCGGAAATGCCCCGGTCATAAGGGTTTTCTTCATTTATGAAGCGGTAGGTGATGAGCAAATAGGGCTGTCCATTGCAGGTGATCTCTTCTTCAGATAAGATCTGATAGTTTTCTTTGGCGGCAGTAAGCCACTTGTTCATATTGTTTTGGGCATTTGTGCTGTTTGAATACTCTCCCAGAACAAGGTAAAACTGGGCGTCATACAGATTGACGGTGTCACCGTCGCTGTTTTCGTAAGGCTCAAAGTCCCCTATGGTAAAAGCAGCATAGTATAATCCATCTGCAGAAAGAACATCCATGTTGTTAAGCAAAGATAATCCATTGCCGGAATTTTTAATTGTCAGATGATGACCGACGGTGACATAGCCTGAGTCGGTCCAGGTATCTTCCTGTTCTTTTGCAGGAAAGACAGAACAGCCGGTTAATAGAAAGATGATGAAAAGCAGGCAGGGCAAAAATTTAAGTTTCATAATAGCGAATATCCTTTCTTTCATTTTATGGTAATAAGTCCGATTGCTGTATGCAATAAAGCAGATCCCATAATTCACTGCATTTATCAGCATTTTCTGTCTGCTTATCGGTAAAAAAACATCGTCTTCCAAGATAGAGCTTTGAAAGCAGTTCCTGATTGTTTCCGGTTATGGTTTCTCCAAGTATTATGGTAGAATAGGTGCCAAGCTCCATCCCGGTAAGAAGAGGGCATAAGCTCCACGAGATGACCTTGTCTGTTGTGGAATAATCAGCGTCATTCGGGCAGTCTCCATCAGCGGTGGCAAGGAGCTGAAACTCCTTCTGAAACTGGTCGGGAGAATCCATTAAAAAGAAATAGCTTTCACATTCTGAAATATCTCCAATCAGAGAAATTTCAGAGGCATATTCGTAGTAAGCAGCTTCTGCATCTGTTCCGGAGAGCTGCGCGTCATCTATGTACTGGTTAATTTGTACAATAATTTCTCCATCTCCATTAAAATCTGATGCAATAGAGGCAAAGGCTTTCTCCAAGGCGGTTACGGTTTCCTCCGGAAGCATTGTTTTCCCGATGTAGGCAATTTGAAAGTCAGGGGATTTGATTCCAATGCCAAGAGCGTTTTTAATCAGGCTGCCTGTGATGATAAGAATAATCAGGCCGCAGATTACATACCATTTATGGTAGTACCACCAGTTTTTCCATTTTTTTTGCTTCTTTTCCTTTTCAGTTTCTTCAGGAAGCGCTTTTGCATCTGTTTCCTTTGGAAACTCATGTGTTTTTGAAGGGGCAATATCTTCCAGGTTTCCAATACGCATATCAAGTCCTGCCTTTCCATATGCTTTTTTCGTTCTTTGGTTTCTATGCCTTTTCTTCCTGTATGGAGGGCTCGGATGTGGTGCCTCCATAAGCGTAGGTGACGGGAAGACAGACAAGGGGCGGTTTTGCAGGCATGTTTTCCTGCAATAGAAGGTCAACGCACATTTCTGCAATTTCAGATACAGGCTGTACGATAGTGGAACAGGTGTATTCCTTGCCGCCGAAATGACGTATGCCGTCAAAGCCGATTACCTGCACGTCTTCGGGAACCTTCTGGTTCATCCGACGCAGTGATTTTACAATAGAATAGGCCAGAGAATCTGTTACGCAGAATATTCCGTCAAAAGATAATTTCCCTTCACGTATATGTTCAGTGAGAAAAGTTTCAAACTCTTCATAGGGCTCTCCGTCGTTTAAAATTTTCATTTCATAATTTAATCCCCGTGCAAGACATCCATTTTCAAATCCGGCTTTTCGCTTGTTGGGCTCATTGGTTAAGGAGGAACCAATTCTTAAGAATGCAACATTTTTGCAGCCAAGATCGGCAAGCTTTTCAGCCGCTAACTGTCCGCCGGCAAAATTGTCGCTGGCCACACAGGGGATTTTGGCTCCCATAGAGCGGTCAATGGCAATAAAAGGAGTGGTTTCGTCAACAATCAGGTCAGGATTATAGGTAAGGCCAATGATTCCGTCTACTTTATTTTGCTGGGCCATTGTAATATACTCCTGTTCCAGTCCGGAGTCGTAGTCAGTGGAACAAAGGAGCATTCGGTACTTTCTCTTTAACAGGGAAAGATTAATATAATAAGTCAGAGAAGCGAAAAAAGGCTCTAAGGTATTGGGGATTAAAAGAGCTACCGTGTGGGTTTTATTTGCCTTAAGGCCCTGAGCATAACTGTTCACCTGATAATTAAGTTTCCTGATGGCCTCTTCTACGCGGATTTTATAGGAATCCCCTACCGGCAGGCCGTTTACTACCTTTGATACCGTACCAAGAGCAACACCGGCTTCCAGGGCAACATCTTTCATAGTAGGAATAGAATTTGTCTTTTTCATGAGCATTTCCTCCTTAGATGAACTCATTATAATACAGCATACGCATTTTGTAAAGAACTTTTCATGAAAATTGTGAAACGTTACATAAAACATGAACCAGAAAATATGGTAAATATGCATAAATGAATTTGTATATTATTACTAAAAATCAAAAAAATAGCTGTAAATTTCAAGATATACGTTGACGAAAGGCAAGTAAAGTGATAATTTTATTACAGAAAGCGAAATAACGTTTCATGAACTGATGCGCGTCAACATGTAAAGTTATAATTTGAAGTTAACAGGTAACATTTTTATGAGGTTGTATCCTCTCACGAGAAAGGAGAGAAAATATGAGTAAAATCAGGTCGGCTACTGCCCCTGCGGCATCGGCACCAAAGGGAGCTCTTGGGAGGCGCATACGGGACAACTGGCAGCTATATGCAATGCTGCTGATTCCGGTGGCTCTCACAATTATTTATAAGTACATACCCATGTATGGCATACAGATTGCTTTCAGGGATTATAAAGCCAGTCGGGGATTTATGGGGAGTGAATGGATTGGTCTGGAATGGTTTCAACGGTTTTTCAGCGCACCAACCTTTGGGCGTATGATGAAAAATACCATACTGCTGAGCTTGTACAGCCTGCTGTGGGGATTCCCAATTCCAATTATTCTGGCGCTTATGTTAAATCAAATGCGGTTTTAGAAATTTAAAAGGGTAACCCAGACAGTGCTTTATGCACCTCACTTTATTTCCATTATGGTTATCTGCGGTATGATTCGTATTTTTTTAAGTCCATCGGGTGGCTTAATCAACTTGATTGCAGGAACTTCCATTGACTTTTTGACAGAGTCTGCTGCGTTCCGTACCATTTATATTGCTTCCGGAATCTGGCAGGATGCAGGCTGGGGAATCATTGTTTATATGGCAACATTGGCCAATGTGGATACTTCTTTATATGAAGCGGCAAAGGTGGACGGAGCGTCGCTGTTTCAGAGAATCAGGCATATTGATATACCGGAGCTTACTTCCATTATGGTGTTAAATCTGATTATGAGCGCCGGAGGCCTGATGAATGTGGGATTTGAAAAGGTATGGCTTTTGCAGACAGATTTAAATAAGGCAACAAGTGATGTGATTGCTGTTTACGTTTACCAGCAGGGTATTGAAAATGCAAAATACAGTTATTCAACAGCGGTTGGTCTGTTTAATACGGCAATTAACATTATTTTATTGATTATAGTCAATAAGGTGGCGGGTAAGATATCCGAAGACACCAGCTTTATATAGGAGGTGCGGCATGAAAGAGAATACGAAGACTGGAAAGTTGACAGGACTTTCTGAAAGAAGCAGTGACATGATACTTGTTGTTATCTGTGCCATTATCCTGTTTATAGTTGCATATCCATTGTACTATGTGCTGATTGCTTCCGTGTCAAATCCATATGATGTGTATGCGGGAAAGACGTTCCTTCTGCCCAGTCAGTTTACTCTGGACGGATATAAGGCAGTGTTTGCAGATCCCAGTATTTTAACCGGTCTTTTCAACAGTTTTAAATATACGATTATCGGTACGGTGTTTTCAGTGGTAGTGCTTTATCTGGCGGCTTATCCTTTAAGTGTGAAAGATCTGCCCGGAAGAAAAGCCTTAAGCATTTTCTTTATTATCACAATGTACTTTGGCGGAGGCATGGTTCCTACCTATTTGATTGTAAAAGAGACAGGATTGATTAATAATATGTGGGCCCTCTTTTTACCGGGTGGAGTTGCAGTTGGAAATATGATTATTGTGAGGAACTTCTTTGAAAACAGTATTCCAAAGTCAATGGAGGAAGCTGCAAAAATAGATGGTGCTTCCAGATGGACTACATTTATCCGCATTGTGGTGCCTCTCAGCCGCTCTATCATGGCGGTTATGGTGGTTTTCAGTATGGTGGCCTACTGGAATGACTGGTTTACTTCCATGATTTATCTGCCATCACCGGAAAAGGCTCCGCTGCCTTTGGTACTGCGGAATATTCTGATTAAAAGTTCAGCAAGTGCCAGCCAGGCAAGCACTATATCCGGCGGATTTGCAGAACTGAACAAAATGACGGAAATGATCAAGTTTTCATCCATTATCATAGCGGCTGTTCCGATGCTGATTATTTATCCCTTTGTACAGAAGTATTTTGAAAAAGGATTTATGGCCGGTGCAGTAAAAGGCTGATTGCCAGAAAGGAATTCGATTATGAGAAAGAGAAATAAGTGCAGTTATGGAAAAAAGATAATAGCCTATGTACTTGCAACAGGTCTTGTGTTATCATTAACGGCGTGCGGAAATAAAGACTATGGACATCACGAAAAGGGAGTTGCAAACCCGGATACAACCCAAACCCAGTTTGCCATTATGGGAGCGCAGAGCGCTTTAAGTCCCGGATATACGGATAATGTGGTTTTAAACCAGCTTCAGGAAGAGGCAGGGATAAATATTGACTGGACCACCATGAGCGAGTCTTTGGGTGAACAGGTGAATATCCGTATTGCAGGGGGGAACTTCCGGATGCTTTTCTTGGGGTGGGATTCAGCAATTATGATATATCCCGCTATGGGGATGATGGAACGTTCATTGATTTAACTCCCTATTTGACAGAAGAATATATGCCCAACTTAAACAGGATTCTGGAAGAAAATCCGGATATCCGAAGCGCTATTACGATGGATGACGGATATATTTACGGTCTTCCGGCAGGGGAGCGCATGGGAACAGCCGGTATTGGCGCCCAGGAAGATTACAGCATTTATTCTATCCCCCAGTTTTCCATGATTAATAAGGCATGGCTGGATGATCTGGGGCTTGAGGTTCCCACTACTTTGGAAGAACTGCACACAGCCTTAAAAGCTTTTAAGGATAATGACATGAGTGCAAAATATTATGGAAATGATCCGGGCACAACGATTCCCATGAGTACGGGATTTGATCAGTGGTGCTGGGGACAGAACATTTTTTATGCAGGATTTGGCTTTACCAACTGGCCTAATGATGTGTGTAATGATCTGGTGCTGCGTGAGGATGGAACGGTAGATTTTATATGCACTTCGGATGCATACCGGAAAGCGGTTACCTACTTTCATGACTGGTATGCGGAAGGGCTGATGGATGTAGAAATGTTCAGCCAGTCAGATACCCAATTGATTTCAAAATGCTCCCAGGGGTATGTAGGCGTGGCAACCTGGTGGTATATAGAGGAAGTAATGGGAGATTATGCAGAAGATTATGTTTTTCTTCCCATACTTGACGGTCCTGACGGAACCCATAATGTGACAGTACGTACCGGTGGTGGAATTAACAGCGGCCAGCTTAATATTACAAAGGCATGTAAAAGTCCTGCCAATCTTTTGAAGTTTTTTGATATGTGGTATGATCCGGAAATTGTTATGCAGCTTCAATATGGCCCCATTGATGTTTACTTTACAGGACAAAATGAAGATGGTGTATGGCTGAGTATTTCAGATCAGGAAAGCAGGGAGAAATATGGGAAAGGTTCGGGAGAATTAAAGGGAGAATGTGAAGTTGCAGGCCCCAAGCTTATTCTCAGCGATTACTATCAGACTACTTTCCGCATGGAAGATCGGGCGATTGAGCGTCTGACAGATTTATATGATTTCTGGATGCCTTATGTGGACAGCACCACAACTTATCCTGTGGATTGTGTATTTACCGGCAGGGAGCTGGACGATATTGACTGGTATAAAGCAAATTTTGAGAGCGCTGTTTCAGAGCAGGAAGGCTTATGGATAAAAAATGGCGGCCCTACGGATGCGGAATGGGAAGCGTACATTAAGCATTTAAAAGAAAAGTGTGGAATGGATAAGCTGCTGACAGTATATCAGGCAGCATATGACCGATATTCCGGAAAAACAACAGAATAAATTATTTTAGCAGAAAGGAACAGGTGTAAGTATGACAAGTCAGACATTACGTGAAGCAAGAAAATATGAGGAGACGGCTGAAAAAATAATTAAAAGGGAAGACCGCCCGGATTTTCACTTGTCTGTGCGCACAGGCTGGCTGAATGATCCCAATGGATTTTCTTATTACAAAGGGCAGTATCATTTATTTTATCAATATTATCCTTACGAATCAAGGTGGGGAAGTATGCATTGGGGGCATGCAGTAAGCCGTGACCTTCTGCATTGGGAATATCTTCCGGCAGCGCTGGCACCGGATGAAGTCTATGATAAGGATGGATGTTTTTCGGGAAGTGCAATAGAGCTTCCTGATGGCAGACATTTGCTTATGTACACAAGCGTATGTAAAAAGCATTTGGAAAATGATGTGTTTTGTGATATACAAACTCAGTCTCTTGCCATAGGAGATGGTGTAGATTACGAAAAATATGCAAAAAATCCGGTACTTGATGAAAAGGATCTTCCCGAAGGCGCCAGCAATGTTGATTTTCGCGATCCCAAAATGTGGAAGGCCTCAGATGGCACTTTCTATTGTGTGATAGGGAGCCGGCCGGCAGATGGAAGCGGACAGATTTTATTGTATACAAGTAAAGACGGTTTTGAATGGAAGTTTAAAAGTGTGCTGATATCTAATCACTATCGTTTTGGAAAGATGTGGGAGTGTCCGGATCTTTTTAAACTGGATGATGCCTGGGTGCTGCTTGCCAATCCCCAGGGGATGCTCCCGAAAGGATTTGAATATCACAATGGAGATGGGACGCTTTGCTTAATAGGAGATTTTGACGAAGAAGCAGGTACTTTTACGGAAAAGCATGATCAGTCTATTGACTATGGTATTGATTTTTATGCACCCCAGACGGTACTTTCTCCGGACGGGCGGAGAATTATGATCGGCTGGATGCAGAACTGGGGCACCTGCAGTTTAAGAACGCCGGAGGAACCCTGGTTTGGCCAGATGAGCCTTCCCAGAGAACTGTCGGTAAAAAATGGCAGATTGTATCAAAGACCTGTGAGAGAACTGGATGAGCTGCGCTGCAATAAGGTGGAACATAAAAATGTTTCTTTTTCAGATATTATCCGTCTTGAGGGTGTCAGAGGAAGAAGAGTGGATATGGAAGTGGAATTAAGGCCACAGGAAGGACAGGAGCTTTATCAGAAAGCGGCGATTCGCTTTGCCCAGGATGATAATTTTTATACAGCCTTGAGTTTTCGCCCAAGAGAATCTATACTAAAGGTAGACAGAAAGTTTTCAGGCTCCAGAAAGGCCATTATCCATCAAAGACGCTGCCTTGTAAACAGCACCGGCGGCAGACTCAAGCTGAGAATTATTTTGGACCGTTTCAGCGTGGAGGTCTTTGTAAATGATGGAGAGCATGTTATGACAGCTACCATGTACACAGACCAGAGTGCAGATGGAATTTCCTTCTTTGCAGATGGAAAAGTGAATATGGATGTTGTGAAATATGACTTGATTTAACAGTCAGCCATGCAGAATTAGTTGTACAGTTTGGACGTGTGAGCTTGCTTGCAAAGGACAA
>VSNT01000072.1:0-4995 GCA_009774465.1 Lachnospiraceae bacterium | reverse complement strand
TTGGACGTGTGAGCTTGCTTGCAAAGGACAACATTAAAGGAGGAAAAGATGAAAAGCTATGACGTTACAGCATTAGGGGAATTGTTGATCGACTTTACAGAAAATGGAAAAAGCAGTCAGGGAAATCCACTGTTTGAAGCAAATCCGGGAGGCGCGCCCTGCAATGTGCTGGCCATGCTTTCAAAGCTGGGGCATAAGACAGCATTTATCGGAAAGGTGGGAGCAGATTTCTTTGGAGAACAGCTAAAAGCAGCAATCACAGAGGTTGGCATTGATGCCTCTTATCTTTGCATGGACGAGGAGATACACACAACCCTTGCTATGGTGCACACCTATCCTGATGGAGACAGAGATTTTTCCTTTTACCGGAATCCGGGAGCGGATATGATGCTGACGGAAAAAGAAGTGCCGGAAGAATTGATCAGCAATTCTAAAATATTTCATTTTGGCACCCTTTCCATGACTCATGAGGGGGTAAGGAAAGCCACGAAAAAGGCAATTGCTGCAGCAAAAGAAAGCGGGGCACTGATTTCCTTTGATCCTAATCTTCGCCCTCCTTTATGGAAGTCCCTGGAGGATGCGAAAGAACAGGCGGCTTTTGGGTTTTCTCAGTGTGATATACTGAAAATTTCCGACAATGAAATCCAGTGGTTTACTGGAGAAGAAGATTATGATAAAGGAATTGAAAAACTAAGAAGCCAGTACGATATCCCGTTGATCTTGCTTTCTATGGGGAAAGAAGGAAGCAGGGCTTATTATAAAGATTTAAGAGTGGAAGTGGGGGCTGTTTTACAGGAAAATACCATTGAAACAACCGGCGCCGGTGATACCTTTGGCGGCTGCTGCCTGTACTTTGTACTGAAATATGGACTGGAGCAGTTGGATGAGGAAAAGCTAAGAGAAATGCTTGCGTTTGCCAATAAGGCGGCATCCATTGTCACCACCAGAAAAGGCGCTCTTAGGGTAATGCCTTCTCTGGAAGAGATCAGGAATTAATCTGCTGTTATATGGAATTGTCGTGACGTGATAGAGAATATCCCGAAAGCGGCAGTTCCTTTTTTATATAAAGAAATTTACGCAGACCAAATGCTTTTATGGCAGCAATTCTGCATGGCAGGAAATTACGTTTTATAATTTTTTTACAAATGTTTTATTGACAGAATATATTTTTATCTGTTAAACTAAATAAAAGCATAAATATTCTAAGATCGATTTGTTCTAATATCTGATTTTCTAATTGACATTCTTTGATGGGAATGTTTGTCATCTGTTTTAGAATCCTTGCTTTATTTTCAATCAAAATTTAATTAGGCAGGGAGCGGATGAATGCTTTGCAGATGATAATACGTAATGGAAATCTCAAGCCAGCCCTTCCTGTCTGGGGAAGGGAGGAAGAATGAATCAAGCGAAAGAAAAAAAAGATACGGTAGAAAAGGAGTTTGTTTCTTTTCCAGATATTGCGGCAGATGTGATTAATGCGCTTTTGTATGAAGGGAAAGAAACTGTTCAGATGAATCATCTTTGGCCGGGACCGACGGAAAGCATTTATCAGGGCTTTAGGAAATTGCGGAGTCAGTATGAGGATTTGTGTAAATATGAGATATCCCGCGGAAAAATCAAGCTTATGTACCTGATATCCAATCAGAGCAGAACCGATGGAAAAATGCTGCTGCGCAAAGCCGGCTATGTGGGAGGTGTTTATCGGGAACAGTATGAGGGAAAGATTCAGAGTTGTTTTCCAGTAATTCAATTTATACTTTACTGGGGCAGTCCCAGATGGAGAAGCAGCCGGGAACTTGGAAGGCTGTTTCGGAAGAAAAAACTTCCCAGTGAAGCATGGAAATACATTGATGAGTTAAAACTTCATGTATTTGAAATGAGGCATCTGCCGGAAGAAACAAGAAAGCTGTTTCAAAGCGATATGAGGATTGTGGTGGATTACCTGGCGGAAGGAGAAAAGTATCGTTCTGACAGAAAAATCAGACATAAAGCCGCCTTGATTAAAATGATTAAGGTGCTTTCCGGAGAAACGGATACGGAAGATATTGAAAAGTGGATGGAGGAACAGGGAGTCAGAGAGGAGGATGAGCTTACTGTGTGCGAATTATTTGATCAGTATGTGAGACAGGGAAGGGCCGAGGGTATTGCAACAGGCAGAATTGAGGGCGAAAACCGCTTTGCAAGGCTGGTGAAAATACTTATGGAAGGCGGAAGAAACGAGGATCTGCAAAAGGCTGTTTTAGATCAAAATTATAGAGAACAATTGTATTTGGAAGCCAATGTGATTTAAAGCCGCCCCAAGTTTACCCGTAAGGGACAGATTCATAAAAGGACAGATTCCCTGATTGCGGCATGACATAAGGATATGCTATAATCATACTAGCCGCAGAAATGCGGTAAAAAGTGGAAAATGAAAGCAGCATAGCTTTGCTTTTTAAGGGATGGCAAAGAATCGGGGCTGCGGAAAGGGAAGGAATTATGGGTAAAATTGAGGAAATTAAAAAATTGTGCAAGGAAAACAATATCCGTATGATTGATTTTAAGATGACGGATATTGACGGACGGTGGCGTCACATTACAGTTCCGGTAGAGCGTTTTGGGGAGAGTACATTTACTTATGGAATTGGTTTTGACGGTTCCAATTACGGATATGCGCCGATTGAAAAGAGCGATATGGTATTTTTGCCGGATCCTGATACTGCTTATGTGGATCCCTTTGCAGAGGTTCCTACACTTACCATGTGCGGAAATGTATGCACCATTGGAAAGGGAGAGAATAAGCCTTTTGACCAGTATCCCAAAAATGTAAGTCTGCGGGCAGTAGAATATATGAAGGAGTGCGGCATTGCAGACCGGATGGTGATTGGGCCGGAGTTTGAATTCTATTTATTTGATTCTGCACGTTTCCAGGTGTCGCCTCAGCAGTGCGGCTACCGGATAGATACCAGACAGGCAGATTGGAACTGTAATCTTGAAACGCCGGGGAATAATGGCTATGAGGTTCCCTATAAGGGGGGCTATCATGTGGCAGCACCACAGGATGTAGGATATGATCTGCGAAGCAGAATGTGTATGATGATGGAAGACTGGGGCATTAAAGTGAAATATCATCATCATGAGGTGGGCGGCCCTGGCCAGATGGAAATTGAGGTAGAGCTTGCAGATATGCCTGATATGGCGGATAATACCATGATTATTAAATATATTATCAAGAATATGGCTGCGAAAGAGGGCAAAACAGCAACTTTCCTGCCTAAGCCGATTTATCAGGAAGCTGGCAGCGGCATGCATGTGCATATGCTGCTTTTTAAAGATGGACA
Organism: Lachnospiraceae bacterium; assembly: GCA_009774465.1. Taxonomy (GTDB): domain Bacteria; phylum Bacillota; class Clostridia; order Lachnospirales; family Lachnospiraceae; genus Suilimivivens. The sequence continues at coordinate 1,675 of VSNT01000072.1, read as the reverse complement.
GCCTTTGTTTTATGATGAGAATGGATATTCAGGGCTTAGCCGCACTGCTCATTATTTTATGGGCGGCCTTCTTAAACACATTGCATCTTTATGTGCATTTACCAATCCTTCCACCAACTCCTTTAAGCGTCTGGTGCCGGGATTTGAAGCGCCAGTTACCATTGGATATGCAACCTCAAACCGCAGTGCGGTAATTCGGATTCCTGCTTATGCAAAGTCTCCGGAAACCAAGCGTTTTGAACTTCGCAATCCTGATGCGACTGCCAATCCTTATTATGCATATTCGGCAATTTTGATGGCAGGCCTGGATGGAATTGAAAATCAGATTGATCCGGAAGCAAATGGATGGGGACCTTATGATTTTAATCTTTATACCCTTTCGGAGGAAGAACAGAAAAAGATCAAAGGATTGCCCAAGTCATTAGGCGAGGCATTGGATGCGCTGGAAGCAGATCATGATTATCTGACAAAGGGCGGTGTCTTCCCACAGAGACTGATTGATGTGTGGGTAGCACGTAAGCGGGCAGAGTTAAAGAAAATGGAGCAGATACCTTCCCCTGCTGAATTTAAAATGTACTACGACCTGTAGTAAGTAGTTTGGTTATAAAATGGTAATTAAAAATGGATGGTGCGTTTTTGTGTGCCATCCATTTTTTACGGTACGCCTTGCGGCGCACCATTAAAATTAACTTGTAAGGTGTGTGCCCATTTAACATAGAGTTGCTTTACAAAATGCGCTTGCCTGCTGATTTAAGATAAAAGGGATTCGTAAATAATTCTGTCGTTGTCTTTAAACACATTAAATATGATACGGTCTATAAAATCACCCTGCACTTCCAAAAAACCGGCAACCGTTTTGCAGGCAATTTGGGCAGCTTTCTCATTTGGAAAATGGAATTCGCCTGTTGAGATACAGCAGAAAGCAACCGATCTTATTTCATTTTCCACACAGCATTTCAGAACGTTTTCGTAGCAATTTACCAGATCCTGACACAAATGCTCATTTAGTTTGTCATAAACGATTGGCCCAACGGTGTGTATCACATAATCACAGGGAAGATTATAACCGGAGGTTAAGGTAGCAGTGCCTGTTGGTTCTTCATAATTTTTACCATATCGGATACGACGCTGAGTCATGATGTGGCTGCATTCTTCCCGAAGCTGTATGCCTGCACCGCTGTGAATGGCATTGTCAATGCACTTATGGCATGGAACAAAACAGCCCAGCATCTGTGAGTTGGCTGCATTTACAATTGCACCTGCTTTCAACCTTGTAATATCTCCCTGCCAGAGGGAAATTTTGTCTGCATAAGGAGAGGTGCTGCCAAACTGCTCTTTTATGGTTGGAATATCCTCTAAGGTTACAATGCCTTTTTCAGAAAGCTCATTCTTTAGGTAAGCGTCCTGTAAAAGCAGCAGTTCATTGGAAACTGGTTTTGGCATACGGATATTCATAAGGGAACGGATCAGCGTTTTCTTCTCTGCCAGGTCAAGATCATTGATTTTCAGTTGTTGGTAATCAGTGGAATCTTCTTTTAATTTTACTAAAAAAGCATTTATGCTGTTTGCAGAATTCATTGTATGTTCCTTTCAATTCATTGCTTAATTTTAAAGGAAAACTGGATGCATACGCATCAGCCATTTTTATTTTAGCATATTTTACTATAATTGTACT
>VSNT01000071.1 GCA_009774465.1 Lachnospiraceae bacterium | reverse complement strand
GCATTGATTACCGGAATGGAGGATTTACCTGCCGCAACCATCGGAGCGCCTTCCTTTGGATGGCGCATGGCACAGATGTCAGCAAAGCAGGAGACTACGCGGATGGTATCTGCAACGCTTTCACCTTTGGCGGCGGAAGAGGAATTGGCGTCGGAAAAGCCAAGAACACTGCCACCCAAATTCAGCATGGCAGACTCAAAGCTGAGCCTTGTGCGGGTGCTTGGCTCATAAAAACAGGTGGCAAGCTTTTTTCCGGCACAGGCATGAGAATATTTATCCATATGCGATTCAATGTCATTTGCCAGATCAAAAAGCCGGTCTAATTCTTCTGTGGAAAAATCCATAGAACTCATGAGATGTCTCATATTATTTATACTCCTTTCCATAAAAAATCGAAGAGAAAAATCCTCTTCGATTTTAGATTTAACATCAGGATGGAACGCGAAAGGCGGCATCCTTTATTAAATATTAACTTTGAAACGATAACAAATCCTCCACAGGTTTTCGTCTGGGAGCAACAGGAGATTCATCAGGATATCCCACAGGAATCAGGGCAACCAGTTCTCTTTCTTCGGGAATGTCTAATAATGAAGCTGCTTTTGCTTCATCAAAGATACCCATAATAACACTGCCAAGTCCTTTATCATAAGCAGCCAGACAAAATGTCTGTGCGGCAACGCCGGCGTCGAACATCTGCCAGGAAGCACCTTTTACGGTGCTGAAGGAACCATCCCGCTCAAAACCGCTTCTTCCTTTGATGTATGTAACTGCAATCAGTAATGGCGCCTGAGCAATGATTTCACCATTTTTGGGATATGCTGTGGTGCATTCAGCAGCAATTTTATCCTTTAATTCGCCCTCCACTGCAATATAACGGGTGATCTGGGTATGTTTCCAGCTTGGCGCATAGGATGCTGTTTCAATGATTTCTGAAAGCAGTGCATGATCTATAGGATCAGCTTTAAATTTCCGGATACTTCTGCGTTCTCTGATACATTCTTTTGCGGTCATAAGCACACTCCTTTTTAAGATTTTCTATTGCTTTTTATCATAGCACATTAAGGGGGTTCTTTCAATTGAAATAGTGGAGAAAATTTATTTGCATTCTATATGTGAATTTAGTATACTATCCAGGAAAGGTTTTTTAGGAGGGTTAATTATGGCAACAGAATTCGTGGAAAGAAAACGCTGGCTGTTTTTGGGGCTGCCCTTTACATTTACTAAATATATTATTAAAGAAAATGTGCTTACCATAGACAGCGGCCTTTTAAGAAAAGTGGAAAATGACTGCTATATGTATAAAGTGCAGGATGTGGAGCTGGTTACCACACTGTTAGAGCGAATCGTAGGAATCGGAACAGTCATATGCTACACAGGCGACACCACCCATCCCAAACTGATTTTATCCCACATAAAAAATGCCAAAGCCATCAAGGAGTTTATTCTTGAAGCTTCCGAACAGGCAAGAATGAAGCGGCGTACATTAAACACGCTGGATATTGGTGCGATGTCGGATGACATGGACAGTATAGATTAAGGATAGCTAAAAGCGGTATGAGAGATTCATACCGCTTTTCATACGTGGCAGCCTTCATTAAGCGGCAGGTTTTTCATCAGTTAAAAGATGTTCAAATAAAAGCCCTGCCAGAAACCAGTTTGGAAAATAATCCAGACGGATTACCTTTTGAATATGCCAGCGGGAGCGTTCATAATTCCAGGGGCAGAATTTGCGCTGGTCAAGAAAACGTCCTGTCAGGTATTCGCCTGCAAAGATGCACAGGGCGTAAATGCTTCCACGCACAGCAAAAGAAAATTTTTTTATACGTGTAAACAGCGGATGCAGCAGACATGCGCTGCCATAAATGGGGAACATCCAAAGGGAGGTCTGTCCCATAAGCGTCATATCTCTTTTTTGAAGGGAGCCCATAGCTGTAAAAATGATTTCCAGACACCAGCCGGTTAATCCGCATTTGAAAAAGTTTTTTAACAAAGTTTTCATCATAAATACAGTATGGTAAAAAATTTTTATAATTATACATGAGGAAATGAGGAAAATAATGAAGGAACAAAATGTTATGACCTTCCATGAGGTCATGGATTATATAGAAGAATTGAAAGCATATGGAAGTGTTCCGGGACTTACCAATATTCAAAATTTATGTACAAAGCTTCAGATGCCTCAAAGCGGCCTTAAATTTGTGCATATTGCGGGAACCAACGGAAAAGGTTCTGTCCTTGCTTTTGTTTCCGAAATTTTAAAGGAAGCCGGATATCGGGTGGGCAGATATCTTTCCCCAACTATATTTGAATACAGGGAGCGGATACAGGTAAATGGAAGAAGCATAAGTAAAAAAGACTTATGCCGGATGATGACACTGATGAAAAATGTCTGTGAGGAGCTTGTAAAGGAAGGCCAACCTCATCCCACAGCGTTTGAGATTGAAACTGCAATGGCATTTTTGTACTTTAAGGAAAAGAACTGCCAGATTGCCCTGCTGGAAACAGGACTTGGAGGGCTGCTTGACGCTACAAATGTTGTTGAGGAAACATTAATTGAAGTTTTTACCTCCATCAGTTTTGATCACATGGGAGTTCTTGGAAAGACGCTGGCGGAGATTGCTGAAAACAAAGCAGGTATTATAAAGAAGGGTTCTGTTGTGGTGGCTCTTGGGCAAAAGGAACAGGTCATGCAGGTGATTGAAAGGAAAGCACAGTCTGCAGGCGTTCCCGTTTATTTTGTGGAACCGAAGGAAGCAGAAGGGGTAAAGCATGGTCTGGAAAAGCAGGTTTTTTCTTATAAGGAATATAAAAATTTGATGATAACTATGGCTGGCAGCTACCAGATTGAAAATGCCATGCTTGCAGTGGAAACGACAGACCAGCTAAAAAAGCTGGGATATGAGATTACAGAAAAAGCAGTGAGGGCAGGACTGTTTAAAGCCTTTTGGCCGGGGCGTTTTCAGATTATCTCTAAAAAGCCATACTTTATTGCGGACGGGGCGCATAACAGGGATGGCGCCTTAAGGCTGGCTGAAACTATCCGGTTTTATTTTACAAACAGAAGAATTATTTATATAATAGGAATGCTGAGGGATAAAGAGCAGGAGGAAATACTGAAAACACTCTGTCCCCTTGCAGAGTTGGTTCTGACAGTTTCCACTAAGGGGGAGAGGGGCTTTGGCGCTTATGAGCTGGCATGTGTTGCGAAAAATTACCATGACAATGTGACAGCTCTTGACAGCGTGCAGGAAGCAGTAGAGCTTTCTTATCTGCTTTCGGATAAGGATACGGTAATTATTGCATGTGGTTCTCTTTCTTACCTGGGAGAACTGATTACAATCGTGGAAAGCTTATCTGTAAAGAAGAACAGAAATCAGATTGGGAGAGATTCACATGGTAAACAAAGAGAAGATTGAGCAGGCAGTCCGGCTCCTGCTGGAAGGAATCGGAGAGGACTGTGACAGAGAAGGTCTTAGACAAACACCTGAGAGGGTGGCAAGGATGTATGAAGAAATTTTTGCAGGGATGGACCAAAGTGCGAAGGAACATTTGTCAAAGACCTTTACAGCAGAAAATAATGAGATGATAGTGGAAAAGGATATTTCTTTTTATTCCACCTGCGAGCATCATCTGATGCCTTTTTATGGAAAAGTGCATATTGCCTATATTCCGGATGGAAAAGTGGTGGGAATCAGCAAGCTTGCCAGAACGGTGGAGGTGTTTGCCAGAAGGCTTCAGATTCAGGAGCAAATGACTGCCCAGATTGCAGATGCCATTATGGAAGATTTACAGCCTAAGGGAGTGATTGTGATGGCTCAGGCGGAGCATATGTGTATGACCATGCGTGGAGTAAAAAAACCGGGAAGCCAGACAGTAACTATGGTGGCAAGAGGTTTGCTAAAAGAAAATGAAAACCTGCAGAATCTGTTTTTAAACTTTGTGGGCAGATAAAAGTCAGTTAAAATAGAACAGTAGAAGGACAATAGGTAAGGCAATGGAACGAGTGAACAAAATTCTTGCGGACAGTTTCTATCAAAGCTATCTTGAAAAAAATAATCAGGCGGAAGCAGAAAGGCGCTTTTGCCGCCACAATATAGGGCATTTTCTTGATGTGGCAAGACTTGCGCTGATTTTAAATGAGCAGGATTACTATGGACAGGAGCAGGAAATTGTTTACGCGGCGGCGCTGCTTCACGATATCGGAAGATGGATGCAATATAAAGATGGAACGCCCCATGAAAAGGCAGGCTGTATGCTGGCACCGGAAATTTTAAAATCCTGTGATTTTACAAAAGAAGAGGCTGATAGAATTCTTAAGGCAATAGCAGACCACAGAAATGCGGAAATCAAAGAGGAAAAAAGCTTGTCCGGGCTTTTGTACAGGGCGGATAAACTGAGCAGAGCCTGCTTTGCCTGTGAGATGGAACAGGAATGTGACTGGAAAAATAAAAAGAAGAATTTGAAATTAGTTTTGTAGCAATATTCAGACAATATTTTCTGTTCAAATTTAAGAAAGGGGAAGAAGGAATGAAGATAGGCAGCAGGGAATTTGACGTGAGAAACCATACTTATATTATGGGAATATTAAATATAACCCCTGATTCGTTTTCAGACGGAGGAAAGTACAACAGATTGGATGATGCTCTTTTTCATGTGGAGGAAATGTTAAAAGAGGGCATGGATATTCTGGATGTTGGCGGTGAGTCTACCAGACCAGGATATACTCTGGTAAGCGAGGCGGAAGAGATTGAAAGAGTGGTTCCGGTTATCGAGGAAGTAAAGAAGCGTTTTGACGTGCCTGTTTCTCTTGATACCTGTAAGGCAAAAGTGGCCAGAGAAGGGCTTAAAGCCGGTGCTGATTTGATTAACGATATCTGGGGACTGAAATACGATGGAAAAATGGCGGATGTAATTACAGAAAAAAATGTGCCATGTGTCCTGATGCATAACAGGAAAGAGCCGGACTATAAAGATTTTCTGGAAGAGGTAAAAGTTGATCTGGGCGAGAGCATTGAGATAGCAAGAAAAGCAGGAATTTCGGAAGATAAGATGATTCTTGATCCCGGTGTGGGATTTGGGAAGACTTATGAGCATAACCTTCAAATCATTAAATCCTTAAATGTGCTGGGGCAGTTGGGATATCCATTGCTTCTGGGTACCAGCCGCAAGTCAGTGATTGGCCTTACTTTAGACCTGCCGGCTTTAGAGAGGGTAGAAGGGACCATTGTTACCACAGTATTTGGGGTGCTTGGCGGATGTGCTTTCGTGCGGGTGCATGACGTAAAGGAAAACTTACGTGCCATTAAAATGGCGGAGGCAATTTTAAAAAGCGGCATTTAGCGTCGGGATATCCAGGCAGATACGGGAAACGCAATGTTTTCAAATGAAAGGCGGGGAAAAGGATGGATCAAATCAGAATAGAAAATTTGGAAATTTACGGGTTTCATGGTGTCTTTCCGGAAGAGACAAAAGATGGACAGGTCTTTCAAATTGATGCCAGATTATATACGGATTTAAGACCGGCAGGAAATGAGGATGCGCTTTCTTTATCCACTCACTATGGAGAAGTATGCCATTTTATGACGAAGTATTTCAGGGAAAATACCTTTGCGCTGATTGAGGCGGCGGCAGAACATCTGGCAAGGGCAGTGCTCTTAAAGTTTCCCCTGATCGAACGTTTGGACCTGGAAGTGAAAAAGCCTCATGCACCCATAGGCCTTCCTTTTGGAAATGTATCGGTGTATATTGAAAGAGGGTGGAAGAGAGCCTATTTAGGGATTGGCTCAAATTTAGGAGAAAAACAAAATTTTATAGATAAGGCAATTATGAGGATTAAGAAAAATGAATTGATTAGAGATGTGAAATGCTCTCAAATCATTGAAACGCCGCCCTATGGGGATGCCGCTCTTTATGATTTTTTAAATGGGGCAATTGAACTGCAAACCCTGCTTACCCCATATGAACTGCTTGACTTTTTGCAGGAACTGGAAAGAGAGGCCGGAAGAGAGAGGAAAGTACACTGGGGGCCAAGAACTTTGGACCTGGATCTTTTGTTTTATCAGGATTTTGTTTCAAATGATCCCCTGCTTACAGTGCCTCATCCGGATATGGAAAACAGAGAATTTGTGCTAAAGCCTCTTGATGAATTGTGCCCCTGGTATTTGAATCCGGTGACAGGAAAAACGGTAAGAGGGATGTTAAACGATTTGAAAAGCAGGAAGGAAGCAGAACAATGAAAAAGAAGGTTAAAAGTCCCCAGGGAAGCTGTGAACAGTGTAACAATTATGTCTATGACGAGGATTATGAATGTTATACCTGCGAGGTGGACCTGGATGAAGACGAAATGGCAAGATTTTTAGCGGGAACCTGCATGGAATGCCCTTATTACCAGCCGGGGGATGAATATTTGATCGTACGTAAACAGATGTAGAAAAAAAGCGGAAGCACCTTAAAGGCAGCTTCCGCTTTATAATGAACAATTATTTTTCCACCGCATCCATAGCAGCAGTAAATGTAGTTACGTTTACAGGTCCATTTACCGGCGTGTGATAAACAGGTACATCTGATCCGAAAGCATTGAAGTAGGCATAGGTTGAAGTAAGATTGATATTTGTGTAATTGCCTGATGCCACCACTTCCGGCTCGCTTCCATCCAACCGCATCCGCATAAGCGCAGGATCTGTGGCGGAATTGCGCTGATAGTAAATATAACTGTCGCCTACATTAAAGGTATCCACTCTGTCATTTGTCAAAATTTCCACAGTGTTTTCATAAAGAGAATAGCGGCACAGCCGGTAATTGGAAGAGACGTCCATGTAGTAAATGTAGCCGGCATTATAAGCCGGATACCAGAGGTTTCCTTCAAAGACGGTGGAAATAGAATCAGTTCTTGTATCCAGGGAATAAAGGTAATGATTCTCTTCTGTTCCGTTAAAATAAATAACTCCGTTATAGCAGGCAGCAGGATTTATGATTATGTCAGATACCAGTTCATTTTCCGATTTGTCGGTTTTCACTTTGTAGAATTTGGTGAAATCCTTATTGTTGTACCGCTGGTAGTAAACATAGTCTCCCACAAGCTGCATGGTAACTGCCGCGTTCCGGTCCAGACATTTGGTATCATTTCCATTTAGCTTAGAGCGGTAAACTCCATAGGTGCGTACCACATATCCAAGTCCGGTTCCGCCGCCGGAGCTGTCCATATAGTAGTAGAGGAAATTTCCTCCTACATTAATGGAATTCACCTGATTGGTGGACAGTTTTTCAAATTCTGTTTCATCACTGTTCATGGAATAGAGACATCCATTATCGTAAGCATTGGAAAAATAAACTTTTCCGTTGCTTTCTGCATATAATCCCCCATTATTTAAATTTCCTGCGGTATTTCCGGTAACGGAAATGTCATTTGACGGAACTTTTCCCGCAAGAGAAGATATTATAGCGGAGGCGCCGAGTAACAGTATGATAATTCCTATAATCAAAAATAACTTCCAGTTTTTTTTCATAGATAAACACTCCCTTCGATTATTTATTATAATTAGGTTATGTTTTTTTCGCAATACTCTCTTTGGAACGCTTGAAACGGAAAAGTATTTATAATAAAATAAAAGCAATATGCAAAGGAAAATACCGAAGGGACATTTCGCTTGCCCCTCAGCGTAAAATGCTTCGGAATGGAGGAAAAATGGACTTATTGGAATTGCGTGGAAAAATTGATGAAATTGACGCACAGATTGTGGATTTATACGAAAAGAGGATGGATATTTCCAGACAGGTAGCGGAATATAAAATCGAGACCGGAAAGCAGGTTTTTGATAAGGCAAGGGAGGAAGAAAAACTTCGCAGGGTGAAGGCGCTGACTCATAATGAGTTTAATGCCCTTGGAATAGAAGAGCTGTTTGAGCAGATTATGTCCATGAGTCGGAAGCTCCAGTACCGGATGCTGACAGAACATGGAAGTACAGGCAGGCTTCCCTTTATCGGAGTGGACAGGCTTTTTTAAGGAAAAGTTAAGGTAGTGTTTCAGGGAGCGGAAGGAGCATATTCTCAGGCGGCTATGATGCAGTATTTTGGAGATCAGGCGGACAGCTTTCATGTGGATACTTTCAGAGATGCCATGACTGCCATTGACGAGGGCAGGGCGGATTTTGCAGTGCTTCCCATAGAAAATTCAACAGCAGGCATTGTAAGTGAGATTTATGATCTTCTGGCGGAATTTGAGAATTATATTGTGGGAGAGCAGATCATTAAGATTGAGCATTGTTTAATGGCCCTTCCCGGAACCCGCATGGAAGAGATTCAAACGGTATATTCCCATCCCCAGTCGCTGATGCAGTCGGCAAGATTCTTAAGCGAATACAACTGGCGCCAGATCAGTATGCATAATAATGCCTTTGCCGCCCAGAAGGTGGCGGAGGAGGGAAACAAAGCGCAGGCTGCCATTGCCAGTGAATATGCGGCAAAAATTTACGGGCTTGAGGTACTTGCCAGAGGGGTTAATCAGAGCAGTGCAAATTCCACCCGTTTTATAATTGTAACCAATCAGAAGATTTTCCTGGAAAATGCGAAGAAGATCAGCATTTGTTTTGAGGTGCCTCATGAGAGTGGTTCCTTATATCACATGCTTTCCCATTTTATTTATAATAATCTGAATATGAACAGGATTGAAAGCAGGCCCATTGAAGACAGAAGCTGGGAATACAGGTTTTTTATTGACTTTGAAGGCAATTTGTCGGACAGCGCTGTGAAAAATGCCTTAAGAGGCCTTCGGGCAGAAGCCAGAAATATGAGGATTTTGGGAAATTATTGAGGTACTTAAGCTGGCAGCAGGATGAATATTTGTCTGATTTATCCTGCAGGACATACGAAAAAAGGAGCATGGCTGTAACTATGAGAAGGCAGGAATTGATTGTATATAAGGAGTTTGATGAGGAAGAAGGCCGCCTTTTATTTGATATGGCATGGCTGATGGAGCATTATAAAGAAGATGATTACAACAAAGAAGATATGGCAGGGCTTTTGTATGACTGCATCCACAAACTTCTTGAACTTGCAGGAAATCATGGATTTTATGGAAACCTCTGGCATTGTTATTTGTCAAATCTTTTAGTAAATAATGAAAACAGCTATAGCAGGGCCTGCGAGATAAAAGGAGAGGTAAAAGGCAGCATCAATCGTGCGGTTTTACATGATATTGTTATTTTTAAGGAATTTTTTGATTATGATTTTACAGATATGATTCAGACGCTTTCCGTCACAGATTTTGATCTTATCACTGACTATGAAAGCAGCGACAGCGAAAGCAAGGTATATAACAGCCGCATCAGGGAGAGAATCTGCTGCCTTGCAGTGAAGTTTACCCAGGCTCATACGCCGGAGGAAATGAAAGCAACGCTTACAGAGTTTTATAAAGACTATGGCGTTGGAAAATTTGGACTTCACAAGGCGTTCCGGGTGGCCCATGATGAAAATGGCGTTCACATTATTCCCATTCAGAATATTGCCCATGTATATTTAAATGATCTGGTGGGATATGAGATTCCCAAAAGGAAACTGATTGAAAATACGGAGGCTTTCGTAGAGGGGAGAAAAGCAAACAACTGTCTTCTTTTTGGTGATGCAGGTACCGGAAAGTCTTCCAGCATTAAGGGAATTGCCAATGAATATTATGAAAAGGGACTGCGGATCATAGAGATTTACAAGCATCAGTTTCAGGATTTAAATGAGGTAATTACGCAGATTAAAAACAGAAATTATAAATTTATAATTTATATGGATGATTTAAGCTTTGAGGACTTTGAAATTGAGTATAAATATTTAAAGGCAGTTATAGAGGGCGGATTGGAGAAAAAACCGGCAAATGTACTGATTTACGCAACCAGCAACAGACGCCATCTGGTGCGGGAGAAATTCTCGGATAAAGAAGACAGAAGAGATGATCTTCATGCAGGCGACACTGTGCAGGAAAAACTTTCACTGGTATCCCGGTTTGGCGTTACGATCTTTTTTGCCGCGCCGGACAAAAAGGAATTCCAAAACATTGTACAGGTACTGGCGGAACGATATCATGTATCTATGCCGAAGGAAGAACTTTTATTAGAAGCAAATAAATGGGAGCTTGCCCACGGGGGGCTTTCAGGAAGAACAGCGCAGCAGTTTATTGATTATCTGCTTGGCAGAAAGGAGCATTCATGGCAGTAAAAACATTTGCAGCAATTGATGTGGGATCTTATGAGCTGGCTATGAAAATATTTGAGGTTTCCAGGGCAAAGGGGATGCGTGAGATCGACCATATTCGTTACAGTATTGATATGGGAAGCGAGACTTACAGTGAAGGAAAACTCTCCAGTGAAAGAGTAGATGAGCTTTGCCGAATCCTGCGGGAGTTTTCTGATATTATGCGGGCTTATCAGGTTTCCGATTATAAAGCTTATGGCACCAGCGCCATTCGTGAAACAAAAAATAAGGTGATTTTGCTTGATCAGGTGGAGCAGAGAACAGGAATACATATTGATATTTTAAGTAATTCGGAACAGCGTTTTTTAGATTATAAGTCCATCGCGCTGAAAGGGGAGGGATTTCAAAAAATCATTGAGAGCGGAACCGCAATTTTGGATATCGGCGGAGGCAGCATACAGATTTCTCTTTTTGACAATGATGCCCTTGTCTCCACTCAGAATATGAGGCTGGGGGTTTTACGTATTCAGGAGCATCTTCATCATTTGGACGCAAGTACCCGGCAGTATGACACTTTGATCAAGGAAATGGCAGAGTCCCAGCTCAGCGTCTACAAAAAGCTTTATTTAAAGGACCGCCAGATTAAGAATATTATTGTGGTGGATGACTATATTTCCGAGCTTGTGATGCGTAAGGGAAAAGACAGCACAGGAGGAGTTGCAGATAGAAAAACACTGGAGTATTATACGGAAGCATGCCGCACTAAAAATATATCCGAGCTTTCCAATCTGCTGAATATGCCGGAGGAAAAAATTTCTCTTTTATATATTTCAATGATTCTCCTTCACTGTATTATGAAAAATGTGGAGGCGGAGAGAATCTGGGCGCCGGGAGTAACCCTTTGCGATGGAATTGCTTACGAGTATGCGGAAAAGAACAAGATCATTACCCTTCCCCACGATTTTGAAAAGGACATTATCGCCTGCGCTCAAAGCATCAGCAAAAGGTATCAGGGAAGCAAAAAGCGGAGTGAGACTTTAGAGAGAATTGCACTTTCCATTTTTGACGGAATGAAAAAAATTCATGGTCTGGGCAAAAGAGAAAGGCTGCTTTTACAAATTGCAACTATTTTGCATGACTGTGGTAAATATATCAGCATGGTGAATTTGGGAGAATGTTCTTACAGTATTATTATGGCTACGGAAATCATTGGTCTTTCTCACATAGAAAGAGAGATCGTGGCGAATGTGGTAAAGTATAATCATCTGGAATTTGACTATGAGGCGGAAGAATACAAAAACCATATGATTGATAAGATATCATACCTGAAAATAGCCAAATTGATTGCAATATTAAAGCTGGCAAACGGGCTTGACAGAAGCCACAAACAGAAATTTAAAAATATGAAAATATCATTAAAAGAAGAAGAACTGATTATTACGGTAGACACTGCTGAAGACATTACCCTGGAAAAGGGGCTTTTTGATGAGCGGGCAGTTTTCTTTGAAGAGGTATATAAAATAAGACCGGTGATCAGGAAAAAACGTTCATAGGTGTAAGTTTAATAAAAGTCAGGGAAAGGATTGGGTTAATTAATATGGGGAAATCGAATTATGAAGATCCGGAAAATTACAGAAACAGAGAATTAAGCTGGATTTTGTTTGACAAAAGGGTTTTAAGCGAAGCAAGAAATAAAAATAATCCTTTATTTGAACGGTTAAAATTTTTAAGTATTACATCTTCCAATCTGGATGAATTTTTCATGGTAAGGGTGGCTTCTTTAAAAGATATGGTCAATGCAGGCTATGATAAGCCGGATATTGCAGGGATGACGCCTGGGCAGCAGCTTACAGCACTGAATAAAGAAACTCATGAACTGGTGGATTTACAGTACTCCACTTATAACAGATCGTTGCTTCCGCAGCTTCACTTAAACGGACTTACTGTGATTGAATCACATGAAAAGCTGACCGACTGGGAAGCGGCTTATGTGGATAAATATTACGAGGAGAATGTTTATCCGGTTTTGACGCCTATGGCAGTGGATTCCTCCCGCCCCTTTCCACTGATCAGAAATAAATCCCTTAATATCGGCGCCCTTGTGAGAAAGAAAAACGGGGATGAGTTCCTTGAGTTTGCTACGGTACAGGTGCCCAGCGTACTTTCAAGGATTGTGCAGATTCCTTCTGAAAAAGGAGAGGAAAAAAAGGTAATATTGCTGGAAGAAGTGATTGAAAGAAACATTCACAAACTGTTTTTAAATTATGATATTGTGTGCTCGGCGCCTTTTCGGATTATGAGAAATGCAGACCTGACAATAGAAGAAGATGAGGCGGAAGATCTGCTTAAGGAAATTGAAAAGCAACTGAAAAAGCGTCAGTGGGGGCAGGCCATCCGCCTGGAGGTGGAGGACACCATTGACCAGAGACTTCTCAGTATTATAGAGGAAGAATTAAGGATTACGGAAGAAGATATTTACAAAATTGACGGACCGCTGGATTTGACTTTCCTTATGAAAATGTATGCCCTTCCCGGGTTTGAACATTTAAAGGAAAGCAGCTATGCACCTCCCCAGATGGTGCCGGAATTACCTCCTGAGTGTGATATTTTTGAGAGAATCAGGGAAAAGGATATTCTTTTGCACCATCCTTATGAAACCTTTACTCCTGTGGTGGATTTTATCCGGCAGGCGGCAAGGGATAAGGATGTGCTTGCAATCAAGCAGACGCTTTACCGGGTAAGCGGTAATTCACCTATTATTGCGGCCCTTGCCCAGGCGGCAGAAAACGGAAAACAGGTTTCCGTGCTGGTGGAGCTGAAAGCAAGGTTTGACGAGGAAAATAATATTGTCTGGGCAAAGATGTTAGAGAAGGCAGGCTGTCATGTAATTTATGGTCTGGTAGGTTTAAAAACCCACAGCAAGATAACGCTGGTGGTGCGCAGGGAAGATGATGGAATCAGAAGATATGTGCATCTTGGAACCGGAAACTACAATGATGCCACTGCCAAATTGTATACGGATGTAGGTCTTTTAACCTGTTCTCCTTCTATTGGAGAGGATGCCACAGCAGTATTTAACATGCTTTCAGGATATTCTGAGCCTCTTAACTGGAATAAACTTTCCCTTGCACCGCTGTGGCTGAAGGACAGATTTTTATTTTTGATTAACAGAGAAAGGGAAAATGCACTGGCCGGGCGCAGGGGGCATATTATTGCAAAGATCAACAGCCTGTGCGACAAAGATATTATAAAAGCACTGTATGATGCAGGTGCGGCAGGAGTGAAGATAGAGCTGATTGTCAGAGGAATCTGCTGCTTAAAGACAGGGCTTCCCGGAATAGGGAATCATATTACTGTCCGTTCCATTGTTGGAAACTTTTTGGAGCACAGCCGTATTTTCTATTTTGAAAACGACGGGAAGGGGGAAGTATACTGTGCAAGTGCTGACTGGATGCCCAGAAACCTGGAAAGGCGTGTGGAAATCATGTTCCCCATTGATAAGCCGGAGCTCCAGAAAAAGCTTATGACAATTCTTCATATGCAGCTGAAAGATACAGTGAAAGCTCATGTTTTAACAGATAAAGGAATATACGAAAAGGTTGATAAGAGAGGAAAGGGAACCTTTAATTCCCAGTTGGAATTCGGCAATATGGCGGTTAAGACTGCCAAAATGCAGGAGCAATTGGGAAACAGCAGAGTGTTTATCCCGGAAATGCATCATGAATAAAATTATTTTAGCTTCTGCCTCCCCAAGGAGGCAGGAGCTTCTTACACAGATAGGAATGGAATTTAAAGTAATACCAAGCGGAATGGAAGAAGTACCCCAAAGCCGGCAGCCGGAAGATGTGGTGATGGAGCTCTCAAAGGGAAAAGCAGAGGATGTTTTTGAAAGCCTTCCAAAAGAGGAAAAAGAAATAACTCTGGTGATAGGAGCAGATACCATAGTGGCTTATAAGGGGCGGATTATAGGAAAACCAGACAGCAGGGAAAATGCGCAGGAAATACTTTCCTGCCTGCAGGGCGGCATCCACCAGGTATACACAGGAGTTACATTAATATGGCAGGCGGGAGAAAAGATATCCTTTTATGAAAAAACAGATGTGGAGATGTACCCCATGAGCATGGAAGAGATAAAAAGGTATGTGGATACAGGAGAACCTGTGGATAAGGCAGGCGCCTACGGCATTCAGGGAAAAGGCGCCGCATATATAAAGGAGATACGGGGAGATTACAATAATGTGGTCGGCCTGCCTGTAGGCCGATTGTACCAGGAAATGAAAAAGCATTTTTTATTGTAGAAGCAGACTGCGCAATACAACGAAAATACGAAAAAAAGCGAAAATGTGCTCGTTTTGTAAAAATATAGTAAAAACGTTTCGATAAAAATTGTGCAATATGCACAAAAATGGTGTAAAAAAATATACATTGCAAAATATTGACAATGATAAAAGCTAATGTTATCCTACTTTTGGAACAAACGGTTGCGCAAAATTGGAAGCGTTTCCGAAAAATAATGTTCCATAACATATCGTTTTAGGAGGATAATGAGTATGAAAAAGAAATTGTTAGCAGCTCTTCTTTCCGTATCCATGGTAGCAGCATTGTTAGCTGGATGTGGAAGCAAGGAAGCGGACAACAGTGCAGCTTCAAATGAAGCAGCAACCACAGAGACAACCGAAACAACTGAAGCAGCTGAGTCTACAGACAATGCTGAAGAAGCAGCACCTGCAGATGTTGATTACGGAACCGGTTCAATTACCATCTGGGTTGCAGAAGAAGTAAATGCCTTTACACAGGCACAGGTTGACAAATTCATGGAAGAAAATCCCCAGTTTGCCGGCTACACAGTAACAATCGAAGCTGTTGGTGAAGGTGATGCAGCCAGCAACATGATTACTGACGTAGAAGGGGGGGGCAGATATCTACGGATTTGCGCAGGACCAGTTGGCACGTCTTGTATCAGCAGGCTCAATCATGGAAGTTATCGGCGACTATGCTAACTTTGTATCTACCAGCAATGATGCAGGTGCTGTTGGCGCAGCTACTATGGGTGATGCAATCTACGCATTCCCTGTTACTTCCGATAACGGATATTTTATGTATTATGACAAATCTGTTGTAACCGATCCTACTTCTCTTGAAAAGATCGTTGCAGACTGCGAAGCAGCAGGCAAGGGCTTTTACATGGAGATCAACTCAGGATGGTATCAGACAGCATTCTTCTTTGCAACAGGCTGCCAGCTTACTTATGATGCAGATGCTACAGGTAAGTTTATGAAGGCTAACGTTACCTATGCTTCTGACAATGGCGTTAAGGCTTTAAAGAAGATGATCGAGCTGAGTAAGTCTCCTTCTTTCTTTAATGGTTCCGCTATCAGCAATGCTATAAATCCTGGTGCAATCATCGATGGTACATGGGATTCAGGCGCAGCAAAAGAAGTATTTGGCGACAACTATGCATGTGCAAAGCTTCCTACCTTCACTGTTGATGGTGAAACATTCCAGTTCAGCGGATTTGGCGGATTCAAGCTTTTAGGCTTAAAGCCTCAGACAGATACCAACAAGGCAGTTGTTTGTCTTGAACTTGCTAAATACCTTTCAAGTGCAGAAGTTCAGCTTGCACGTTACAACGAAGTAGGCTGGGGCCCTTCCAACATGGAAGCACAAGCTGACAGTGCAGTACAGTCTGACGAAGCTCTTTCCGCACTTGCTGAGCAGCTTGCATTCACAATTCCTCAGGGACAGTATCCTAACGATTACTGGACTCTGGCAACAGCTCTTGGTGATGATGTAATTGCTGACAAATATGACAATGCATCTGATGAAGAATTAATGAGCGTTCTGGAAGAGTTCCAGGCAACCTGTGAATCCTACGCTCAGTAGGCAGATCACAAAATGATATATGGCTGCATGGCGGGCTGCTTGCCGCGGCCTGCCGCAGCATTATTTTTCATGACAGCTAAAGGGAAAAACAGCTTTTGGCTGTCATGAAAAATAAAAAGAGAAAATTTTATCAAAGAAACATCAAACAAAAGGTATAACATAAAAAATTGTGATTTGGAGGCGGACATGGGGAAAGAAAGTAAACTATCTGCCAATATTCAGAATATGTTTTCTAATATAGGCAAAAATGTGAAAGAGATTGGAGCAACTTTTACAGAAGGCGACTGGAAGACCAAGGTGTCTTTCTTAATCATGGGATTTGGCCAGCTCATGCATAAGCAGCTTCTTCGAGGCATTGTTTTTTTAGCTGTGGAAATTCTTTTTATCTATTACATGATTTCATTTGGAGCAAAATATCTTGCAGGTATTCCTACGTTAGGTACAACAGCTACATATGTGGATAAATCAGGGGTGGTTCCTGTTACTGTTTACGGGGACAACAGTTTTCTGATTTTACTGTATGGCTTATTGACAATATTTGTGATTTTTGCATTTATCTTTTTATGGAGAGTAAATATTCGTCAGAACAGACAGATACAGACGTATCTTGCACAGGGAAGGAAGCTTCCCACCTCCAAAGAGGATTTGTATTCACTGATCAATGAAAATTTTGATAAGACACTGCTGGCTCTGCCTAATCTTGGAGTGTTTGTTTTTATCATATTACCGATCATTTTCATGATCTGTGTGGCATTTACGAATTTTGATGCGGATCATCAGCCGCCTGCCGCTTTATTTTCATGGACAGGACTTGCAAACTTTAAGAATCTGTTTTCTATTGGTTCCGCAGGTTTTGGTTCCACCTTCTTTACTGTATTGGGTTGGACCTTGGTATGGGCATTTTTTGCAACCTTCCTGAATTATTTTCTGGGAATGGGCGTTGCAATTATGATAAATAAAAAAGGCATTAAGTTTAAAAAGCTGTGGAGAACCATCCTGGTTATGACCATTGCGATTCCTCAGTTTGTATCTTTGCTTTATGTTTATAAGATGTTTGCAAATGACGGACTGGTAAACGGATATCTGTTAAAATGGGGGTTGGTTGATAACTTTATTCCTTTCTGGTCAAATGCAACCTATGCACGTATTCTGATCATTATCATTAATGTGTGGATTGGTATTCCTTACATGATGCTGATGGCAACCGGTATTTTAATGAATATTCCCGAAGATCTTTATGAAAGTGCCAGAATTGACGGGGCAAACGGTTTCCAGATGTTTATGAAGATTACACTTCCCTATATGCTGTTTATAACAGGACCATACCTTTTAACTTCATTTACAAATAACTTAAATAACTTTAACGTAATCTTCCTGTTGACACAGGGTAATCCGAAGTCAATGGATCTGGCAGGCGGAGCCGGATATACGGATCTGTTGATTACGTGGCTGTATAAGCTGACCATCAACGATACAAACTATCGAATGGCAGCAGTAATTGGTATCATGGTATTTGTGGTTACGGCAGTAATATCACTGGTAGTATATCGTATCCTGCCGTCTGTAAAAGATGAGGAGGGATTCCAATAATGGCAAACACAACTAAGACAAGATCAAGAAGTTTTCATGCAAAAGTCAGCAACACAATTACTTATATTGTATTGATTCTTATGAGCATTATCTGGCTGTTCCCTTTTGTTGGGCTGGTGCTTCAAAGCTTCCGTTCCTATGCAACGGAATATGGCGGAATGGTATCCTATATTGTGCCGAAGGCTTTTTCCTGGGATAATTACGTTTATCTTTTCAGCGGGGAATGTTCTTTTGTAAGATGGTATTTAAATACATTGATTATAGCTTTATCTGTGGCTGTGCTTAATACAGTTATGATTCTGTGTGTAGCTTATGCGTTATCAAGAAGCCGCTTTAAGGGAAGAAATTTCCTGATGCAGCTTTGGCTGATTCTGGGTATGTTCCCCGGATTCCTTACCATGATCTGTCTGTATTTCCTGTTAAAGCAGATCGGATTGACACAGGCAGGCGCAATTCCCGGTTTGATTCTGGTAACTGTTGCCAGCGCCGGTATGCAGTATTATGTAAGTAAGGGATATCTGGATACCGTTCCAAAAGCCCTTGACGAATCAGCAAGAATTGATGGTGCTTCCAATGCAAGGATTGCCCTTACCATTATTCTGCCACTGGCAAAGCCTATCATTATCTATACAGCGCTGACAGCTTTCATGGCGCCCTGGTGTGATTATGTATTTGCATCCTATGTGGCATTTGGATACAGTGACAGCTATAACGTGGCAGTAGCATTACAGAGATGGGTATGGACAAACGATTATCAGGGCTTTTTCACAAGGTTCTGTGCCGGCGGCGTACTTGTTGCAATTCCGGTAACAATCCTGTTCATGTGCCTGCAGAAGTATTATGTTGAAGGTGTTACAGGCGGTGCGGTAAAGGGTTAATATTTATTGCATACCAGCCTTAAAAGTATTGAAATATGACAATTGATGATATTGCGAGAGAATTAAATATTTCCAAGACTACCGTTTCCAGAGCAATCTCTGGAAAAGGTAGGATTGGAACAAAAACAAGAGAGAAAGTTTTAAAATACATTAATGAAAATAATTACAGGCCCAATGCCCTTGCAAAAGGGCTGGCTCAGTCCAAAACCTTCAATATTGGTTTTGTGATGCCGGAAGATTATAACCTTACGGAGCTTTCTTTTTTTCAAAACTGTATGTGGGGCATCAGCAGCAAGGCGTCAGATTTAGATTATGACGTAATCATTTCAATGGTAACGGAAAATGACATTTCCCGTCTGGAACGTCTTGTTGATAACCGAAAAGTGGATGGCATTATTCTTGGAAGAACGCTGGACAATGATCCGGCTGTGGAGTACTTAAAGAATGCAGGAATCCCTTTTATTGTTATTGGCGCTGCGGAAGATAAAGGGGTGCTTCAGATTGATAATGACCATCTGGCCGGATGCAGCGAGCTTACAAGCCTGCTTTTAAAGCAGGGAACAGGAAAGCTGGCGCTGATTGGAGGCAGTATGCGTCATATTGTAAATCAAAAACGTTTGAAGGGATATCAGGATGCATTCGAAAAAAACAGGATTCCCATTGATGACAGTGTGATTTACACGGATACATGCAGTAAAGTTAAAATTGAGGAAGCAGTCAGGGATCTGCTTTTAAAAAAGGCGGAATGTATTTTATGTATGGATGATGCCATCTGTATTCATGTGCTGAATACTTTGGAAAGAGAAGCTGTCAAAGTACCCGGGGACATTAAGGTGGCTTCTTTTTATAACAGCAGAATGCTGGAAAACCATCAGCCTGCCATTACGTCGCTCCGGTTTGACGCAATGGAGCTTGGTGCGGCAAGCTGCAGACTTTTAGCGGACTGTATTGAAAAAAGGGAAGCTGAAGTGCAGACGCTGTTTGGGTATCAGCTTATAATAAATGAATCAACGAAGTTATAGGATGCTATTATACGGGAAGGGACAGGAATAAAAAGTTGGAAAAATTTGTTGTAAATATTATTCACAGGCCAGAGATGGTACCTGAATATGCAGAGAAGGTAACCGGTCATGGAAAGGAAGAAGACATTGGAAGGACAGCGCTGCTTACGGAATCTTTGGACATTTTCAGACTGCAGCAGGACTGTGCGCATAAGTATGGCCTGAAAACCACAATTCAAATGACTTATGCCAGTCTTTTTAATGAGGAAGCAATTTCAATTGCAAAAGAACATCATGAAAAGTATGGAGATGAGATTGCATTATCTCTTTTAGGACTACCCTGTAAGGAATTCAGGGAGAAATATAAGACAAAAGATTTTTGTATCTGGATGTTTTCTATGGAGGATAAAAAATCTATTGTAGATGATGTGTTTGGAAAATTTTATGATATATTTGGATTTTATCCGGAATCTACAGGTTCCTATTACATGGATGCAGAACTGGTTAATTACATCAAAGAAAAATATCCTTCTGTAAAATGTGCGGTGGCAACCTGCTGGGAAGAAGGCCCCAAGGCCTATCATACCTGTAATAATTCCTGGTATACCTTTATGGATGGCGGCCCCTGGAATCCCTGGATTCCCTCCAGACAGAATATTCATGCGCCGGCGGCAAATGAGGCGGAGGACAGCGGCATTGTTGCAATTCCCCATCTTTCAAGAGATTTGCTTGCCTGCTATGACGGAAATGGTTCCAATTTTGGAACCCATCCCCAGAATGTACTGCGGGGCATGATTTATGACACCAAAACATGGGAATATCCTTATTTATATAATTTGATCGATCAGTACCGCTCACTGGAAAAATACAACAATGGCTATGCCTACAATATGATGTTTGTAGGGCCCGGCTGGTTGAATAAGATGGGGCGCTGGGAATCTCCTTTTGAGCTCCTTAAAAAATCTTATGATGACGGTATGGCTTATTATGGAAAGCTGAAAGAAGAGGGCAAACTGGAAGATATGACTATGGCGGAGTTTGCCGACTACTTCAGAAGCAAAAAGACTTACACAGAACCTGAGTGTGCTCTTTGGAGAGATATTCTTTATGGTTCCGATAAGCAGCTTTTCTGGTACTGCGATCCTTATATGCGTGCCTGCATCAATATGGATCAGGGGGG